>NZ_JBYOKU010000021.1:0-106086 GCF_057799175.1 Pseudomonas sp. 14P5.3.2
TCCCCCTCCTCCCCCCCCCCTCCCCCCCCCCCCCCAACCCCGCTCCCACAGGGTCAAGTGTCGTTCTGGAGTATTCGATGAGTTCCACCAAAGACCCCTGCATCAGCCTCTGCAAATTCACCGACGACATCTGCCTCGGCTGTGGCCGCAGCAAGCGCGAGATTCGTGCCTGGAAGAAACTCGACAAGGACGACAAACGCACGGTACTGGCCGAAGCCGCGCTGCGCCTGATCAAACTCGGTGGCGCCGGTCGGCGGAAAAAGAAATAAGTAGCAAACCATCAGCTAGTCTCTGATGCGCGATGGCGCACATCCGCGTATGATTCGCGACCCTTCGGCGATCCCTTCGCCCGAAAACCAGATTTCAATGCTTCAGGCGCCGCCTGAACAGACCACACCGGGAGGTGCCCAGATGAGTGACATCAATCAGCAAGACGACCAGGAAATCGGCCCAGCAGGCGAAAAACTGCAGAAAGTCCTCGCCCGTATCGGCGTCGGCTCGCGCCGTGACGTCGAAGCCTGGATCAGCCAGGGCCGGATCAAGGTCAATGGCAAAGACGCCACCCTCGGCCTGCGCGTCGACATGCACGACGCCATCACCATCGATGGCAAGGTGATCAAGCGCGAAGAGGCTGCCGAGTCGGTGCGCCGCGTGATCATGTACAACAAGCCCGATGGCGAGATCTGCACCCGTGACGACCCGGAAGGCCGTCCGACCGTGTTCGACAAGCTGCCGCGTCCGAAAGAAGGCCGCTGGATCAACATCGGTCGTCTCGACATCAACACCACCGGTCTGCTGATGTTCACCACCGATGGTGAGCTGGCCAACCGTCTGATGCACCCGTCCTACGAGATGGACCGTGAGTACGCCGTGCGCGTACGCGGTGAAGTCGACGACGAAATGATCGAGCGCCTGAAGGCGGGCGTGGTGCTGGAAGACGGCCCGGCGCGGTTTACCGATATTCAACAGGCACCGGGCGGCGAAGGCTTCAACCACTGGTATCACTGCGTGGTGATGGAAGGCCGTAACCGTGAGGTTCGTCGTCTGTGGGAATCCCAGGGCCTGGTGGTCAGCCGCCTGAAGCGCGTGCGTTTCGGTCCGGTGTTCCTCAACTCCGACCTGCCGATGGGCCGCTGGCGCGAAATGAGCCAGTACGAAGTCGATGTGCTCAGCGCTGAAGTCGGTCTGACTCCGGTGGCGATGCCGCAACTCAACGCCAAGAGCAAGGACAAGCTGGAGCGTATGCAGCGCAAATCGTCGCGGCCGATGGCCAAGACCGAGCGCGTGCGTACCCTGCGCCCAGCCGCTGGCGCGCCGACCGGTCCGCGTCCGAGCCGCGAGCCGCAGATCGAAGGCGAGCGTCCGGGGCGCAAGCCAGTGGCCCGTGATGGCGAGCGCGCACCGCGTCCGGCTAACGGTCGCACCGAGCGTGGCGAAGGTCGTGCGCCGGCCGGCCGTGGTACGCCGGTCGCTGATCGTCCTGCCGACACCACCAACAAGCGTCCGGCCAAGCCTGCGCCGAAGCGTCCGGGGATCAAGCTGGTCGACGGCGACAAGCCGTCGGGCAAGCGTCGTGGTGCTCCGGCCGGTTCCGGTCAGCGTCCGGGTTTCGGTCGCAAGAAGCCGGAGTGATCGGGCTTTAGCGTCTGAATGAAAAACGCCAACCGCAGGGTTGGCGTTTTTTTTCGTCTGGCGGAAGGTATGTAGCGTCTGAGCGGGCCTCTTCGCGGGCAAGCCCGCTCCCACAGTGGATCTGCGTCGTACACAAATCCTACTGTGGGAGCGGGCTTGCTCGCGAAGAGGCCAGTGGCTTCAATAAAGAAAAATCAGGCTAGAACACAAACCGCCCATCAAACACCGGCTTGTCATCCAGCGCCAACACCCCGCCCGAGAAAATCAGGTCCAGATGATGACTGCCCTTGGCCCCACCGCCGAGGCCCAGGTGCAGGCCGCAATGGCGTTCCTCGAAACCGGCATTGCGCGCATACAGATCTTTCACCCCTTCATTGGTACCGATGCCCAACTCCTCGATGCGCCGGTTCGACGGGTTGGCATCCAGGTACTTGTTGAAATCATGCTCCAACCCCGGCACATCGCTGGCGATGCGGCTGATGGTCGAGTTCTCGATCCACAGTTCCAGCGGCGACTCCAGCACGCCGTACTTGCGCGCAAACGGGATGGTGCTGAGGAACGTGCCCTTGAATTTCACATGACCATTGATGGCTTCGCTGTGGGTGGCGATTTCGCCGGGGGCCAGGTCGAAGTTGCCGACGCCGTTGATGTCGGTCCACTTCTTGATGCTGCTCAGCGGCGTTTCGAACCGCGAGCCATGCTCATCGGTGAAGCTCAGCGTGGTGGCCTGGGACATGCGCTGGATCAAGTGGCTGTTGAGCCCGGCGATACGCTGCGGGGTGACGCTGAAGGTGTCGTAGAAATAGTCGCCGTAATCCTTGAACAGCAGCGATTTCTTCCAGTTTTCCGCCATCACGCCTTGCAGGGCGCGCACGAACTCCGGGCCGTCGGGGCGCGGGTTGGGCAGGGTGGAAGAGTCGTAGAAGAAAATGTACAGATCGCTGTCGGCGATAGCTGCAGTCAGCGTGGCGGTGGATTCCAGATCCAGGCGGCGCGCGCTGAAGTTGAATTTCGGGTGGTCGCCGGCCTGTTCGGCGATGGCGCCGGTCAGGGCTTCGTAATCGGCGGTGTGGCCGAGCAGTACCTTCGCCGAGTCGAGACCGGCAAGGGCAGGGTGATGTTCGAGGTAGTAAAGGAAATGCGAGATCGCGCGGGGCTTATCCATGAGTCCTCCCTGACTGACCGTGAAGAAAGCGGCAGGCACGACCGGCCGGATCGTGCCTGCCCGGGATGTCTTACAGAGGCCACATCGCCGTGCCGAACGGAACCACCGCGTCGGCTTGCATCATTTCCACGGCCGCCTCATGGGTCGGTGCTTCAAACCATTCGTCCAGTTGCAGTTCGGTATCCAAGTCTTTTTCCAGTGCTTGCATGGTCGATCTCCTAGATGACTTTCACGGTTGTGACTGGCCGGTCGAGTTGGCCGGCAAGACGTGAAGAACCTAGTTCAGGGTGTTTTGTAATGCAAAAAATTATTTATTTAAAATTTAAATAAACTTTTTATTCTGTTTTTAAACGACGGTTTTCTTATTTGAAAACAAAAAACTAAGCGGCAACTTTCATTAGCAAGCTTGCTACCGTCAATTTGCAGACGTCCTACAGAATTTTCCGAAATGGAAAATCTGCGTTACGCATCGTAAAGAAAAGTTTACGAAAACTCCGGTAAAGCCCAGTGGATTTACCCCCTTGCCGACGCTGTAAGGAAAACCTGCCGAAGCCCGGCCACAAAGGCATCGCGCAAGGCTCTGGCGCGCTTGTTTCAGCATCGTTTGCAGGGTGAGATGCGCCTCATGCCTGTCGTGCAGGTGCATAACAAGAAGGAGGCGCAATGAACGCCGTGATTGATCTTCACTTCTCTCCGTGGGGCGGTTTTTCGCTCGTCCCCGTCGATGGCCTGCAAAGGCCTGACTCAATTTTTGCAGCCGCCCGAGTCTCTCGAGGCGGACCCACGCAATCCCGGCAAGCGCCACGCTGATCCAGCGGGGTCTGGCAGCAGGGGGTTAGCGGTGTACAATGCGCCGCGTTTTAACTGTGACCCTCTGCGTAATCGCGCAAACCTCAAGGCCATCCGCCTTGTTCACTCCGCCGCGCCACAAGCGTGTCGGGTTCGATTTCGTCACAGATAAAAACAAACAGGTGACGCATGACCGTTGTAAATAAGCTGAACTCCTGGTGCCTGCGCTGGGGTTTGATCGAGGCTGCCTGAAATCGCAACCTTGCAGCAACGTCTACTGAACATCATCAAACCTTGCGTGAGACCTTTTTCATGAGTGGACAACCCTCGCAATCAGGCGAGCTGAAACGCGGCCTGAAAAATCGCCACATTCAACTGATCGCCCTCGGTGGCGCGATCGGTACCGGATTGTTCCTCGGCTCGGCCGGGGTCCTGAAATCCGCCGGCCCGTCGATGATCCTCGGCTACGCCATCTGCGGCTTCATCGCCTTCATGATCATGCGCCAGCTCGGCGAGATGATCGTCGAAGAGCCGGTGGCCGGTTCCTTCAGTCATTTTGCGCACAAGTACTGGGGCGGCTTCGCCGGTTTCCTGTCGGGCTGGAACTGCTGGATTCTGTACATTCTGGTGGGCATGTCGGAGCTGACGGCAGTTGGCAAGTACATCCACTACTGGGCGCCGGACATCCCGACCTGGGTCACCGCCGCTGCATTCTTCGTGCTGATCAATGCGATCAACCTGGCCAACGTCAAGGTCTTCGGTGAAGCTGAATTCTGGTTCGCGATCATCAAGGTCGTGGCGATCGTCGGCATGATCGCGCTGGGCAGCTACCTGCTGGTCAGTGGCCATGGCGGCCCGCAGGCCTCGGTCAGCAACCTGTGGTCGCACGGCGGGTTCTTCCCCAATGGCGTCAGTGGTCTGGTGATGGCGATGGCGATCATCATGTTCTCCTTCGGCGGTCTGGAAATGCTCGGTTTCACCGCCGCTGAAGCGGACAAGCCGAAAACCGTGATCCCGAAAGCGATCAATCAGGTGATCTACCGCATCCTGATTTTCTACATCGGTGCACTGGTGATCCTGCTCTCGCTGACTCCATGGGACAGCCTGCTGGCGACCCTCAATGCGTCTGGCGACTCCTACAGCGGCAGCCCGTTCGTGCAGGTGTTCTCGATGCTCGGCAGCAACACCGCCGCGCACATCCTTAACTTTGTGGTGCTGACCGCGGCGCTGTCGGTGTACAACAGCGGCACCTACTGCAACAGCCGCATGCTCCTGGGCATGGCCGAGCAGGGCGATGCGCCGAAAGGCCTGGCGAAGATCGACAAGCGCGGCGTGCCGGTGCGTTCGATCCTGGCTTCAGCTGCGGTCACTCTGGTGGCGGTGTTGCTCAACTACCTGATCCCGCAACAGGCGCTGGAACTGCTGATGTCGCTGGTGGTTGCAACCCTGGTGATCAACTGGGCGATGATCAGTTTCTCGCACTTCAAGTTCCGCCAGCACATGAACAAGACGCAGCAGACGCCACTGTTCAAGGCGCTGTGGTATCCATACGGCAACTATGTCTGCCTGGCGTTCGTCGCGTTCATCCTTGGCGTGATGCTGCTGATCCCGGGCATCCAGATCTCGGTGTACGCGATTCCGGTGTGGGTCGTGTTCATGTGGGTCTGCTACGTGATCAAGAACAAGCGCGGTGCGCAGCAGGCGCTGCACGCGGCCAGTGCTTCGAAGTAAGCGCTGACGCAAAAACGACAAACCCGGCCAATGTGCCGGGTTTTTTGTTGCCCCTGTAGGAGCTGCCGAAGGCTGCGATCTTTTGATCTGTTTTAAAGATCAAGATCAAAAGATCACAGCCTTCGGCAGCTCCTACAGGGTTGATGGCGTATCCTGCACCCTCTGATTACGGACGCTTTTCCATGCTGGTGATTTCCAACAACGTGCATCTGCCGGATGCCGAGATCGAACTGACGGCCATCCGCGCGCAAGGCGCCGGTGGGCAGAACGTCAACAAGGTCTCCAGTGCCGTGCACCTGCGTTTCGACATTCCAGCCTCGTCCTTGCCCGAGTTCTACAAGGAGCGGCTGCTGGCGCTGCGTGACAGTCGCATCACCAGTGATGGCGTGCTGATCATTAAGGCTCAGCAATACCGTACGCAGGAAGCCAACCGTGCCGATGCGCTGGAGCGTCTGACCGAACTGATCCTCAGCGCCACCAAGGTCGAAAAGAAGCGCCGCCCGACCAAGCCGACCCTTGGCTCGAAGAAGCGCCGGCTCGAATCCAAGACCAAGCGCGGCAGCATCAAGGCCGGGCGTGGCAAGGTGGATTTCTAGTCTTCGCGGTACTTCGCCGTGTGCTTGTACAGGTACACGCTCAGCGCCAGACCGCTCAGCGCGGCAATGGCGGCAAACAGAAAGATCGAAGCAAAACCGAAGCCCGCGGCAATCGCCCCGGCCAGTGGCCCGGTGATCCCCAGTGACAAGTCGATAAACAGCGAATAGGCCCCGACCGCCGCACCACGGCTGGAGGCTGGCACCAGATTCACCGCTTCCACGCCCAGCGCCGGGAACACCAGTGAGAAACCGAAGCCGCTCAACGCCGCCCCGGCCAGCGCCCAATGTGCATCCGGTGCCAGCCACAGCAGCAACAGGCCGAGGGTTTCCACCGACAGGCAGGCAATCGCCACACGGAAGCCGCCGAGACGGTTGATCAGGTTGCCGAACAGCAGTCGCGCACCGATGAAGCTGGCGCCGAACAGGCTCAGGCACAACACCGCGTTGTCCCAGTGCCGGGTGGCGTAATACAGGGTAATGAAGGTGGCGATGGTGCCGAACCCGATCGAGCCCAGCGCCAGACCGCAGCCGTGCGGGAACACGCGACCGAGCACATGCATGAACGGCAGACGCTCACCGGCGACAATCGGCGCAGCGGTTTTCGGCCACGCCAACAGCAGGCCCAGTGCCGCCAGCAGGATGATGCTGACACCCATGCTCCACAGCCCCAACTGGCCGACCAGCCACACGCCGAACGGCGCGCCGACCGCCAGTGCGCCGTAACTGGCGATGCCATTCCACGAGATCACTTTGGCGGTGTTCGCCGCACCGACGCGACCGATGCCCCAGCCGATCGAACCGGAGCCGACCAGACTTTCCGCGCTGCCCAACACCAGTCGGCCGATCAACAGGCTGATCAGACTGAGCATCGGCAGGTGGGGTGTCCACGCCGAAATCAGCATGAACACACCGCTCAAGCCGCAGCCGGCGAGGCCATACATCACCGCACGTTTGCTGCCCTGGTTGTCGATGATCTTGCCGGCGTATGGACGGCTGAGCAGGGTGGCGAGGTATTGCACGCTGATCACCAGCCCCGCGATCACCGCGCCGAAGCCCAGGTCGCTGTGGACGTAACCCGGCAACACTGCGAGCGGAATGCCGATGTTCAGGTAGCCGATGAAGGTGAAGAGAACGATGGAAACGACTTGCAGCGTGACCGCCAGGGGACGCTGGGGTTCTGACATAGAGGACGACATGAGTAACGATCCACGGCAAAGCAGGATTAGATAGGCTGCTTATGATACCGGCGCGAACGAGTCAGGGGCGGGGAAAAGTAAAACTATTTGCCGGGAGGGTGGCTTCAGGGTTTGGCCGGGGCGACCAGTTGTGTAGTGACCAGTGCAGCGAGGGCGTTTTCTTCGCTGCCGAAACGGGCGAGCAGGGCGGCCTGTTTTTCCGGGGAGAGGCGGTTCCAGATCTCGATCATTTTCTCGGTGGCGCCGATCAGGACGGCAGCTTGGCTTTCAGAGAATTCGTCGGTCATGGCGGGCTCGGTTTCAGGCAGTGTGGAAAGCGCATCTTAGCGCTTTCCACACGGTCTGTACGGCGGGTTTTACTCTTCGCTGTCGGCCTGGCGGCTCTCAACGGCTTCTTTCGGCTCGGGCTGTTGGGCGCCGGCTTGTTGCGTGGTCGTCTGCTCAGGTACGTGCAGGCTTGGGAAGGGGAGATTAGGAATCTCGTGCATGGTTGCGCTCCTCGCTAAGTCTGTTGATAGATCTGGTAGATCCGCGCTTCTTGAAAGCCTGCGCAGGATACAGCAGGAAAAATGACAATCAGACTTTTAATTCAAAATAATGCGACAGATGGCCGCAGGGCGCGCAAAAACAACTGTGGGAGCGAGCTTGCTCGCGAAATCGGTGTATCAGTCAACATATCTGTCGAATGACACTCCGTATTCGCGAGCAAGCTCGCTCCCACAGGGGTTTGTGTAGCTGGATCTACTTGCTGACGTCGGCGATGGCTTGTGCCAGCAGCGCCAGGCGCGTGGCATCGATCCCGGCGACGTTGGCCCGGCCCGAGCTGACCATGTACACGCTGTGATGCTCACGCAGTTGTTTGACCTGCTCCGGCGACAGGCCGGTGTAGGAGAACATTCCGCGCTGCACGCCAATGTGCGCAAAGCGCTCTCGCAGGCCGTGCGGTTCCAGTGCTTCGACCAGACCGCTGCGCAACTGAGCGATGCGCAAGCGCATGGCTTCCACTTCATCGGCCCAGCGGCTTTTCAGCTCCGGGTCGGCGAGGATGGTCGCGACCACTGCCGCACCGTGATCCGGTGGGGTCGACCACAGGTTGCGGGCGATGTTGGCCAGTTGGCTGCGGATGTCGATCAGTTTGTCGGCGGTTTTTGCACAGACAATCAATGCACCAGTGCGGTCGCGGTACAGGCCGAAGTTCTTCGAGCAGGAACTGGTGATCAGCAGCTCGGGAACCTCGGCGGCGAACAACCGGGTCGACCACGCGTCCTGCTCCAGACCATCGCCAAAGCCCTGGTAGGCAAAGTCGATCAGCGGCAGCAGGTCACGGCGGCGCACCACGTCGAGCACGCGCTGCCAGTCGTCATGATTCAGGTCGAAACCGGTCGGGTTGTGGCAGCACGCATGCAGCAGCACCACGTCGCCGTACGGCACTTCGTTGAGCACGGCGAGCATCGCATCGACGTCGAGGCGGTTGTCGCTGCCCACGTACGGGTAGTGACTGACCTTGACCCCGGCCGCCGCGAAGATCGTTTCGTGGATCGGCCAGGTCGGGTTGCTCAGCCATACGCCCTTGCCCGGCAGGCACTGGGCGATGAAGTCGGCCGCCAGACGCAGCGCGCCGGTGCCGCCCGGGGTCTGGGTGGCGCCGGCGCGCTGTTCGGCGATCAGCTTCGAGTCGGCGCCGAGCACCAGCTCATTGATGACTTTGCCGAACAGCGGGTTGCCGTGACCACCGATGTAGGTCTTGGTGTCCTGGCTTTCGACCAGTCGCGCCTCGGCGATTTTCACCGCTTCGGGGATCGGCGTCAGGCCCTGGGCATCCTTGTAGACGCCAACGCCTAAGTCGAACTTGCGCGGGTTAGTGTCCTGCGCATAGGCCTCCATCAAACCGAGGATCGGGTCGCCGGGTACCCGGCCGATGGCGTCAAAGTGCATTACTTGCGTCCTTCTGCGGTCTTGGCCACTTCGTCAGTGCGTGCGGCCATGATGAAGTCGTTGCGGTGCAGCCCCTTGATCGAGTGGCTCCACCAGGTCACGGTGACTTTGCCCCACTCGGTCAGCAGGCCCGGGTGGTGACCTTCGGCCTCGGAGATCTCGCCGACGGCGTTGGTGAACGCCAGCGCATGCTTGAAGTTCTTGAACAGGAAGACCTTCTCCAGCTGCATGATGCTGTCGCGAACTTCGATGTTCCAGTCCGGGATCTGCTTGATCAGGATCGGCAGTTCTTCGTCGCTGACTTGTGGCGCATCGGCACGGCACGCTTCGCAGTGGGCTTGGTTCAAAGTGGACATGGTGTGATTCCTGAAATCGAGTGTGTTTTTTTTATAGAAGCTATCGGCCCGTCAATGCCGTCACGCTAAACCAAAGTGACGGCGACTGACAGACTCAATTGTCAGCAAAAGACGCGGATCACGCGGCTTTCGGTTTTGGCGGAAACTTCGGAGCATGCAACCCCTGCTGCATGCCTTGCTTGACCATGGCCATGATGTCTTCATGGGCGACGTCGAACAGGCGCTTGAGGTTCGGCAAGACAAAGTACAGCGGCTGCAAAATATCGATGCGATACGGCGTGCGCATCGCTTCCAGCGGATCGAAGGCTTGATGTTCGGGTTCGTCCGACAGCGAGTAAACGGTTTCTTTTGGCGAGGACAGGATGCCGCCGCCGTAGATGCGTTTGCCTTGCGGGGTGTCGACCAGGCCGAACTCGATGGTCATCCAGTACAGACGCGCCAGATATACGCGCTCTTCCTTGGTGGCCTGCAGGCCGAGCTTGCCGTAGGTGTGGGTGAATTCGGCGAACCATGGGTTGGTCAGCAGCGGGCAGTGACCGAAGATCTCGTGAAAAATGTCCGGCTCTTGCAGGTAGTCCAGTTCTTCGCGGGTGCGAATGAACGTGGCCACCGGAAACTGTTTGCTGGCGAGCAATTCGAAGAAGGTCTGGAAGGGGATCAGTGCCGGGACGCGGGCAACCTGCCAACCGGTGGTCTCACCGAGCACCTTGTTGATCTCGCCCAGCTGCGGAATGCGGTCGTGGGGCAGACCGAGTTTTTCGATACCGTCCAGGTACTCCTGGCACGCCCGACCCTCGATCACTTTCAGCTGGCGAGTGATCAGCGTGTTCCACACCGCGTGTTCTTCGGCGGGGTAGTCGATAAAACCTTGCGCATCGGGCTCGCGGGCCACGTACTGCGTCTGCTTCATACTGCTCTCCTGCTAGGGGAATTCGTTCTTGTTATGTCCAGCGATGGGCTCAGGATTACCCGAGTGCGGGGTTGGATGCAGCAGGTTGAGCGGTCTCTATGTAGGAAAATTCGCCGTATTTCGTAAAAAAATCGTTACGCTTTGGCCGGTATCTCGCATTTGCGGTGATTTGCAGGTTTGAAAAGGGTCGTGGCTGTCACATAATCTTGACAACTATCTGCGCGCCTCGACAGAAAAGTCAGGCCAAACCGCAGCGCAAATCTCTTGTGGGAGCGGGCTTGCTCGCGAAAGCGGTGTGTCAGCTGAATGAATGGCGACTGACACACCGTCTTCGCGAGCAAGGCCGCTCCCACAGGGATTGTGTTCAACCCCTCATCCTTGTCGGGCCTCTTTTTATGCGTATCAAAGTCCACTGCCAGAACCGCATCGGCATCCTGCGCGACATCCTCAACCTGCTGGTGGAGTACGGGATCAACGTTGCACGCGGCGAGGTCGGCGGCGAGCATGGGAACGCGATCTATCTGCATTGTCCGAACCTGATCAACATCCAGTTCCAGGCGCTGCGGCCGAAGTTCGAGGCGATTGCCGGGGTGTTTGGGGTCAAGCGCGTCGGGCTGATGCCCAGCGAGCGTCGGCACATGGAGTTGAACGCGTTGCTCGGCGCGCTGGAATTCCCGGTGCTATCGATCGACATGGGCGGCTCGATCGTCGCCGCCAACCGCGCGGCGGCGCAGTTGCTCGGGGTGCGGGTGGACGAGGTGCCGGGGATTCCGCTGTCGCGCTAT
Organism: Pseudomonas sp. 14P5.3.2; assembly: GCF_057799175.1. Classification (NCBI taxonomy): domain Bacteria; kingdom Pseudomonadati; phylum Pseudomonadota; class Gammaproteobacteria; order Pseudomonadales; family Pseudomonadaceae; genus Pseudomonas; species Pseudomonas sp. 14P5.3.2. The sequence goes on from NZ_JBYOKU010000021.1 coordinate 11,096, forward strand.
GCCGAGGATTTCGATTTGCCGGAACTGGTGCGTGCCAACAAGTCGCGAATCAACGGCATGCGTGTCAAGGTCAAGGGCGACATCTTTCTCGCCGACATCGCGCCGCTGCAATCGGAGCACGACGACAGTGAAGCCATGGCCGGTGCGGTGCTGACCTTGCACCGCGCCGACCGCGTTGGTGAGCGTATCTATAACGTGCGCAAGCAGGAACTGCGCGGCTTCGACAGTATCTTCCAGAGCTCGAAAGTGATGGCCGCTGTCGTGCGTGAGGCGCGGCGCATGGCGCCGCTGGATGCGCCGCTATTGATAGAAGGCGAAACCGGCACCGGTAAAGAGTTGCTGGCCCGTGCCTGTCACCTCGCCAGCCCGCGCGGGCAGTCGCCGCTGATGGCGCTCAATTGCGCCGGGCTGCCGGAGTCGATGGCCGAGACCGAGCTGTTCGGCTATGGCCCCGGCGCGTTCGAAGGTGCGCGCGCCGAAGGCAAGCTCGGCCTGTTGGAGCTGACGGCGGGCGGTACGCTGTTCCTCGATGGCGTCGGGGAAATGAGCCCGCGCTTGCAGGTGAAGCTGCTGCGCTTTCTGCAGGACGGCTGCTTCCGCCGGGTCGGCAGCGACGAAGAGGTGTATCTGGACGTGCGAGTGATCTGCGCGACCCAGGTCGACTTGTCCGAGCTGTGCGCGCGCGGCGAGTTTCGTCAGGATCTGTATCACCGCTTGAACGTGCTTTCGCTGCACATCCCGCCGCTGCGCGAATGCCTCGACGGTCTGACCCCGTTGGTCGAGCACTTCCTCGATCAGGCCAGTCGGCAGATCGGCTGTTCGCTGCCGAAACTGGCGCCGGCGGCGATGGATCGGCTCAGTCATTACCACTGGCCGGGCAACGTGCGGCAGCTGGAAAACGTGCTGTTTCAGGCGGTTTCGCTGTGCGAGGGCGGCACGGTCAAGGTCGAACACATTCGCCTGCCGGATTACGGCGTGCGTCAGCCGCTTGGCGATTTCTCGCTGGAGGGCGGGCTGGACGAGATCGTCGGACGCTTCGAGAAAGCGGTGCTGGAACGCCTGTATTCCGAACACCCGAGCAGTCGGCAACTGGGCAAGCGGTTGGGGGTTTCGCATACGACCATTGCCAACAAGCTGCGTGAGTACGAAGTCGGTAAAGACCCCGAGAGTTGACAGCAACACTGTGGTGAGAAGAGCTTTTGTGGTGAGGGGATTTATCCTCGATCGGCTGCGCAGCAGTCGCAAAACCTGTAAATGAGGTCGTCCTGAAAGAAAAGCGGGGCGGCTTCGCCCCCCATCGGGGATAAATCCCCTCGCCACAGGTTTTATTTCCATCTGCAACAATCGGGATTGCCGCCTAGCGGCATAACACCGCCGGTTTTTCGACTTCGATACATTTCCGATTTCCCCGCAAACCCCCTCAAGTCCTTTGTTTACCGGGCCGCAAGCCGCCAGAAAAAAGTTGGTCTGCAAATTGCTTATGGCTCAGCAGTACAGCGGTGGGCGGCAAACGTCCGGCATGCAGAGGAAAGAGTGTGGACAAGTACCTTTATGTGGCAATGACCGGCGCCAGTCAGAATGCACTGGCGCAAAAGGCGCATGCCAACAACCTGGCGAACATCTCCACCAATGGTTTTCAGCGCGACCTGGAGCAGGCGCGTTCGATGCCGGTGTTCGGTGACAGCTTTCCGGCGCGTGCGTTTGCCATGAGCGAGCGGCCCGCCACCGACTTCACCGCCGGTTCGCTGGTGCAGACCGGGCGTGACCTTGACGTCGCCGTGACCGGCAACGGTTTTATTGCCGTGCAGAACCCCAACGGCGGCGAAAGCTACGTGCGCACCGGCAGCCTCAACATCGACGCCCTCGGCGTATTGCGCGCCGGCAACGGCATGCCGGTATTGGGCAACGGCGGTCCGATCGCCGTGCCGCCGGAGCAGCAGGTCGAAGTCGGTGAAGACGGCACCATCAGTATTCGTGCGATGGGCGAAGGCCCGCGCGTCATGGCGGAAGTCGATCGGATCAAACTGGTCAACCCGGACATCAAGAACCTCAACAAGGGCCTCGACGGTTCGATCTACACCAAAGACGGCCAGCCTGCGCCGGCCGATGCCAACGTCAAACTGGTGTCGGGTTTCCTTGAGTCGAGCAACGTCAATGCCGTGGAAGAAATGACCTCGGTGCTGGCCCTGGCCAAGCAGTTCGAGTTGCACGTCAAGATGATGAACACCGCCAAAGACGACGACCAGGCCATGGCTCGGGTCTTGCAGATCAGCTAATTATCAGAACGTCGCGCCGTAAAACAGGCGCACGAGGAGAATCGAATGCTTCCGGCTCTATGGGTTGCCAAAACCGGTCTGTCCGCCCAGGACACCAACCTGACCACCATTTCCAACAACCTGGCGAACGTCTCGACCACGGGTTTCAAACGTGACCGCGCCGAATTCCAGGACCTGCTGTATCAGATCAAGCGTCAGCCAGGCGCCCAGTCGACCCAGGACAGCGAACTGCCGTCGGGTCTGCAACTGGGTACCGGTGTGCGCATCGTCGGCACGCAGAAAAACTTCACCGCCGGCAGCCTGCAAACCACCGAGCAGCCGCTGGACATGGCCATCGACGGTCGCGGTTTCTTCCAGATCCTGCAGCCGGACGGCACCACGTCCTACACCCGTGACGGTACTTTCCACCTCGACTCCAACGGCCAGATCGTCAACGCCAGCGGTTTCGCCCTGGAGCCGGCCATCGTCATCCCGAACAACGCGCAGAGCTTCACCGTCGGCACCGACGGCACCGTGTCGATCACAGTGCCAGGCAACCCGGCCGCTCAGGTGATCGGCAACCTGCAAACCGCCGACTTCATCAACCCGGCCGGTCTGCAAGCAGTGGGCAACAACCTGTTCCTCGAAACCGCTGCTTCCGGCGCGCCGCAAATCGGCACCCCGGGCCTGAACGGTTTCGGTACCACGCTGCAGAACACCCTGGAAGGTTCCAACGTCAGCACCGTTGAAGAGATGGTCAACATGATCACCACTCAGCGCGCTTACGAGATGAACTCCAAAGTGATCTCCACCGCCGACCAGATGCTCTCGTTCGTAACGCAGAATCTGTAATCAGTCTATGAGGCGGCCATGAGGCCGCCTGCAACACCGTGAGGTAAGGGTCATGAAACGCTTCGTATCTGTTCTGGCATTGGGTGGGGTCGTCTCGCTCGCGGGCTGCGTCGCTCCGCCGCCAAAGCCCAATGACCCTTACTACGCCCCGGTATTGCCGCGTACGCCGTTGCCGGCTGCAGCCAACAACGGCTCGATCTATCAGGCCGGCTTCGAGCAGAACCTGTACAGCGACCGCAAGGCGTTCCGGGTCGGTGACATCATCACCATCACCCTGAACGAGAAGACTCAGGCCAGCAAGAACGCCAACTCCCAAGTGGCCAAGAACAGCAAGACCGGCATCGGCCTGACCTCGCTGTTCGGCGGCAGTGGCACCACCAACAACCCGTTGGGTGGCAATGACCTGAGTCTGGATGTCGGCTACAGCGGCGACCGTGCAACCAAGGGTGACAGCAAGGCGGCGCAGGGCAACACCCTGACCGGTTCGATCACCGTGACCGTGGCCGACGTGCTGCCCAACGGCATCATCGCCGTGCGCGGCGAGAAGTGGATGACCCTCAACACCGGCGACGAGCTGGTGCGGATCGCCGGTCTTGTGCGTGCCGATGACATCGCCACCGACAACACCGTGTCGTCGACCCGTGTCGCCGATGCGCGCATCACCTACTCGGGCACCGGTTCGTTTGCCGATGCGAGTCAGCCAGGCTGGTTCGACCGTTTCTTCCTCAGCCCGCTGTTCCCTTTCTAGGTGGCGACTTTGAACTTCAAACACCTGATGCTGGCTGCGGCATTGATGTCCGCAGCCTTTGGTGCCCACGCCGAGCGGCTGAAAGATATCGCCAGCATTTCCGGCGTGCGCTCCAACCAATTGATCGGTTACGGCCTGGTGGTCGGGCTTAACGGCACCGGCGACCAGACGACGCAAACCCCGTTCACCCTGCAGACCTTCAACAACATGCTCTCGCAGTTCGGCATCAAGGTGCCGCCGGGATCGGGCAACGTGCAGTTGAAAAACGTCGCGGCGGTGTCGGTGAGTGCCGATCTGCCGGCGTTCGCCAAACCGGGGCAGCAGGTCGACATCACCGTGTCTTCCATCGGTAACTCCAAGAGCCTGCGCGGCGGCACCCTGTTGCTGACCCCGCTCAAGGGTATCGACGGTAACGTCTACGCCATCGCTCAGGGCAACCTGGTGGTCGGCGGTTTCGATGCTGAAGGTCGCGACGGTTCGAAGATCACCGTCAACGTTCCGTCGGCCGGTCGCATCCCGGGCGGTGCGTCGGTGGAGCGTTCGGTGCCGAGCGGTTTCAACCAGGGCAACAGCCTGACGCTGAACCTCAACCGTTCCGACTTCACCACCGCCAAGCGCATCGTCGACAAGATCAACGACATGCTCGGCCCTGGCGTGGCGCAAGCCATCGACGGCGGTTCGATTCGTGTGACGGCGCCGCTCGATCCGAGCCAGCGCGTCGACTACCTGTCGATCCTCGAAAACCTCGAAGTCGACCCGGGTCAGGCGGTGGCGAAAGTCATCATCAACTCGCGTACCGGCACCATCGTCATCGGCCAGAACGTGAAAGTCTCGCCGGCCGCCGTGACCCACGGCAGCCTGACCGTGACCATCACCGAAGACCCGATCGTCAGCCAGCCGGGCCCATTGTCCAATGGGCAGACGGCCGTTGTGCCGCGCTCGCGGGTCAACGCCCAGCAAGAAGCCAAGCCGATGTTCAAATTCGGCCCGGGTACCACCCTCGACGAAATCGTGCGTGCGGTAAACCAGGTTGGCGCGGCACCGGGTGACCTGATGGCAATCCTTGAAGCACTGAAGCAGGCCGGTGCGTTGCAAGCCGACCTGATCGTGATCTGAGGACGGCGACCATGGATATGCGCAAAGGCAGTCTGGCGGGCACTGGCGATTCGGGTTCGTACTCCGACCTCAATCGTCTGAACCAGCTCAAGGTCGGCGACAAGAACAGCGATGCGAACATGCGCAAAGTGGCGCAGGAATTCGAATCGCTGTTCCTCGGCGAAATGCTCAAGTCGATGCGTTCGGCCACTGAGGCGTTGGGTAAAGACAACCCGATGAACACCCCGGCGGCCAAGCAATATCAGGAAATGTACGACCAGCAACTGGCGGTGTCGCTGTCCCGTGAGGGCGGTGGTATCGGTCTGGCCGACGTGCTGATGAAGCAGATGTCGAAGAACAAGCCAATGGCGCCGGGTGAGGCTGCGGCCGCGTCCGCTGCCAAGCAGGAAGCGGCGAAAGCCGCTGCGGTGCAGACGCCGATTGCTGCCGGCACCACCGGCACCGGCCCGCTGTCACGGCTCAATGGCGAGCGCCCGTTGTGGGCCTCGCGTTCGTTGCATGCGCCGAACACTCAATTGGCCCACGCCAACGACATGGAAATGATCAACAAGCGTCGTCTGGCTCTGCCGCCGAAACTGGCTGATCGTTTGCTCGCCGGTCTGGTGCCTTCCGCTACGCCGACTGCCGCCAATGCGTTGCCGCAACGCACCGCGAGCACGGCCGCCACCGGCGCCGGCCCACTGTACAACGGCGACTGGCTGAGCCGTGCCGAAGACGCCAAGGCGTCCGGCGGGCAGATGCAGATTTACGGCCGGGCAATGGCGCAGATTCCGCTGGCACCGGCCAAGCGCGCCTTCAGCTCCGCCGACGAATTCGTCAACACCATGCTGCCGATGGCCAAAGAAGCCGCCGCGCGTATTGGCGTCGATCCGCGCTACCTGGTGGCGCAGGCCGCGCTGGAAACCGGCTGGGGCAAATCGGTGATGCGCGCCCAGGATGGCAGCAGCAGTCACAACCTGTTCGGGATCAAGGCCAGCAGCAACTGGACCGGCGATTCGGCCCGGGCAATCACCAGCGAGTTCCGCAACGGGCAGATGGTCAAGGAGACGGCGCAGTTCCGTTCCTATGCCTCGTACAAGGACAGTTTCCACGATCTGGTGACTTTGCTGCAGACCAACAATCGCTATCAAGATGTGGTGAAGTCGGCCGATAACCCAGAACAGTTTGTACGCGAGTTGCAAAAGGCCGGTTACGCGACCGACCCGAACTACGCGACGAAGATTTCGCAGATAGCCAAGCAGATGAACAGTTTTGAAAACTACGCTGCGGCGGGCGTTTCCACCCAGCCTTTTTAAGGCACAAGGTATAAGGTCTGAACCATGAGTTTGCTCAATATCGGGATGTCGGGTCTGGCGTCGAGCCAGGCCTCTTTGGCTACGACAGGCAACAACATTGCCAACGTCGACACCGCCGGTTATTCACGCCAGCAAACCGTGCAGGGCACCAAGGCCTCGCAGCAGTACGGCACCGTTTTCATCGGCACGGGCACAACCCTGGCTGACGTGCGCCGGGTCTACAACTCCTACCTGGAATCGCAATTGCACACCGCGACTTCGCTCAACAGCGAAGCGGCGTCGTACTTGGCCCAGGCCACGCCCCTGGACGCCACGTTGTCCGACACCAACACCGGCCTGACCGGCGTGTTGCAGAAGTTCTTCACCTCGATGCAGGGCGTCGCGACGTCGGCGACCGATGACACCTCCCGTCAGTCGGTGCTGACCGGCGCACAGGCGCTGACCAGTCGCTTCAACACCATCGCCAAACAGCTGAACGACCAGAACACCAGCATCAACGGCAGCCTGGGCGACATGACGGCCCAGGTGAACAAACTGGCGACCTCGATTGCCAATCTGAACCAGAAGATCGGTGAGATTTCCACCAGTGGCGGTGCCCCGAACGATCTGCTCGACAGCCGTAACGAAGCCGTGCGTCAGCTGTCCGAGCTGACCGGTGCGCAGGTCGTCGAGCGCGGTACCAGCTTCGACGTGTACATCGGCAGTGGTCAGCCACTGGTGATCGGCAACACCACCAACACCCTGAGCACCGTGCCAAGCAAAGACGATCCGTCGCGCATGGCGATCCAGATGGACCGCGGTTCGAGCACCATTGACGTCACTTCGGCGATGACCGGTGGCGAAATCGGTGGCCTGCTGACCTATCGCAGCGACGTCCTCGACCCTTCGCTCAATGAGCTGGGGCGTGTAGCGCTGGTCGTCGCCGATCAGATCAACAGCCAGCAAGCCCAGGGCATCGATAAGAACGGTGACTTCGGCGCAGCACTGTTCAACAACATCAACAGTGCCGCGCTGGTCAGTCAGCGCAGCATCGCGCAGTCGGGCAACAGCGCAGGTTCGGGCAACCTCGATGTGACTATCAAGGACACCGGCAAGCTGACCACCAGCGATTATCAGGTCACCTTCACCAGCGCCACCGACTACTCGGTCAAGCGCTCCGACGGTACCGACCTCGGTTCGTTCAGTACGACCACCAACCCGCCTCCGGTGATCGACGGCTTCAGCCTGTCGCTCAATGGCGGTGCGCTGAGCGCCGGTGACACCTTCAAGGTCACCCCGACCCGTAACGCGGCGGCGAGCATCCAGACGGTGCTCACCGATCCGAAGAAAATTGCCGCCGCCGGCCCATTGACCGGCTCGGCCAGCGCCAACGGCTTGGGCACTTACACCCAGCCGACGCTCAGCGACACGATCAATATCTACAACCCGACTGCCCAGGCCGACATGCAGGCGGCGCTGAAGAATTCGACGCCGGTCAAACTGGTGTTCGGTGACGCGAGCGGCGGCAGCCAGTCGTACAACCTGGTCGATGCCAAGGGCGCGACCATCGGCACTGGCACCATCGTTCCCGGCCAATCGAACACGCTCAACCTGAAAGTGGGCATCGTCGACGCCAGCGGCAACCCGGTGATGGACACCACCGTCACGCCGAACGTGCAGAAAACCTTCACCGTACAGACCACGGTCGGTGGCACGCCGAAGTCCGGCGAAACCTTCACCATGAACCTTACCGGTGCCGCCTCGTCCGACAACCGCAACGCGCAAGCGCTGGTGGCTCTGCAAACCAAGCAAACCGTCGACACCGGTTCGGCGAGCAAGGGCATCAGTCTCACCGACGCCTACAACAAGCTGGTGACCAACGTCGGTACCAAAGCGGCGCAAGGCAAATCCGACGCCACGGCCACTTCGCAGATTCTGGATCAGGCCCAGGGCGCACGCGATTCGCTGTCCGGGGTCAACCTGGATGAAGAAACCGGCAACCTGGTCAAATACCAGCAGTACTACACCGCCTCGTCGCAGATCATCAAGGCGGCGCAGGAAACATTCTCTACGTTGATCAACAGCCTTTAAGGAGTCGTAATTCATGCGCCTTTCCACCGCCCAGTATTACGGCACCCAAGCGGCTGACTATCAGCGTAACTTCAACAAGGCCGTTGCCACCGCGAGCGAGGCCAGCAGCCTGCAGCGCATCAACACCGCCGCTGATGATCCGATCGGTGCCGGTCGTTTGCTGCAACTGGGCCAGCAGGCGGCGATGCTGGATCAGTACAACACCAATATCAGCAGCACCAAGAGCGGGTTGTCCGTACAGGAAACCACGCTGGACTCCATCACCACGGCACTGCAACGTGCCAAGGAATTGTCTCTGGCCGCCAACAACGGCACGGCCACCGACAAGGATCGCCAGGCCTACGCTCAGGAGCTGGGACAGATTCAGCAAACAGTGCTGGGCCTGATGAACTCCAAGGATGCCAACGGCAACTACCTGTTCTCCGGTTCGAAGACCGACACCGCGCCGTACTCGCAGAATGCCGACGGCACCTTTTCTTACAACGGTGACCAGACCACCATCAACCTGGGCATCGGCGACGGCATGACCGTCGGCACCAACACCACGGGTTGGGATGCTTTCCAGCAGACCATCAATACCGGTCGCACCAACACCACCATGACTGCTCCGGCGGTGGATGACGGTCGTGTGGTGCTGTCCAACGGTACGGTTGGCACCGCAGCCACCTATGACGCCAAGTTCACCGCTGGCCAGCCTTACACCGTCAGCTTCGTCAGCAGTACTCAGCTGAAAATCACCGATGCCCTGGGCAACGACGTTACCGCCGAGGCCAGCAAGAACGGTGTTGTCAGCAACAGCAGCGGCGCCAACCAGACGGTCAGCTTCCGTGGTGTCGACATGAAGCTGAACATTAACCTGAAGGCGGGTGACACTAACCCTGACGCGGTCATTGCCGGGCACAGTTTCCAGTTGGCTTCCACGCCTGACTCGTTCACCACCACGCGCAGTCCGGGCAACCCGTCTACCGCGGTGATCACCGGTTCCAGCATCACCGACCAGGCGGCGTATAACAATGCCTTCCCGCAAGGTGGCGCGGTCCTCAAGTTCACCAGCGCCACGGCGTTCGATCTGTACGCTGCACCTGTTACCGCTGACAGCAAGCCTGTGTCGTCCGGCACGGTGGCCGGGGGCAACGCAACCGCTGCAGGTGTGACCTTCGCGTTAGGCAGCGCACCGGCAGCGGGTGATCAGTTCTCGATCCAGCCGAACAATCATCAGACCCAGAATATCCTCGACACCCTGGGCCAGATGATCACTGCGATGAACACGCCAATCGATGGCGATGACGTGGCCAAGCAGAAATTCCAGGGCGCGATGGAGGCCGGTCTTGGCAACATCGACAGCGCTAATAATCAGATTGGTGCTGCGGTTACTGCAATCGGTGCGCGTGGTCAGTCGCTGGATATGCAAACCGTGACCAACCAGAGCCTGAGCACCGCGAACACTACGACCCAGGGTTCGATTCGCGACTCGGATCCGGCCGAAGTCATGACCCGCCTGACGTTGCAGCAAACCATGCTGCAGGCAGCGCAACTGGCCTTCAGCAAAATCAGCCAGTTGGGTCTGTTCAACAAGATCTGATGGTCAACGGGTGTGCAAACGCCCGTTTTGCCGTGTCCCCTTAGTTAATGTTTTTTGCGGTTTTCAGGGCTCGCTTTCAGGAGCGGGCTCGTACCGCCTGTGAGCCCGCCGTGAATTCACTCCCTCTCGTCAGTATTGCCATTCCCGCCTTCAGTCCACGTTTCTTCGAACGGGCATTGCGCAGTGCCGTCGGTCAGAGCTACGGCAATCTCGAAATCATTGTGTGTGATGACAGTCGCGGCAACGAGATCGAAGACATCGTTGCCAAGGTGGTCGAGGGCACGGGTTTTGCCGTGAGCTACGTGCGCAATCCACGCACGTTGGGCATGGTCGGCAACCTGAAGGTCTGCCTCGATCAGGCGCAGGGTGAGTTCATCAAGTTTCTGTGTGACGACGATCTTCTCTATTCCACCTGTGTCGAACAACAAGCCCATGAACTGTTGCGCGACGAAGTCAGTCTGGTAGTGGCCCAGCGACTTCTGTGGGATGCGGGCGAAATCATCCTGCCTTCGCGTCTGGAAAATACTTCGTTGACACCTTTCAGCGGCTTGCTCAAGGGCGATGATCTGCTGGGGATATTCGAAAAATTCCCGGTCAACGTTCTGGGCGGGTTCAGCAGCGCCTTGTTCCGCCGTGCGGATGTTGTGGAGCTCTTGCCGGCGCTGACCCAGGAAGGTTACTGCTTTGTCGCAACCCTGGATTTCGCGTTGTACGTCTGCCTGCTGCGGCGCGGCAATCTGGCGCTGTCCAACAATGTGCTCAGCGTCGAGCGACTTTACGCAGAGCGCTTGAGCGCACAACAACCCATGAAGGATGCGGTAGAGGTTGAGCGCGAATGGATTTCGCAAATGCTCAAGGCCCGCAGCGGCGAGGCGGCACCTGCATCCGGATGGGTTCGCTACGTCCAGTTGACCAAGGCCGATGAGTCGCCGCGAGTCTGGGAGGAGCTGCCTTTGAGCCGTACTCTCGGTACCAAACAGAGCCGTCAGGAGTGGAGTGTCGGCGCCGACAGTTTCAGTTTCACCGAACTCTATGCGCAGTGGCTGGCGTGTCGGGTGCTCACCGACGAGCAGCGAAAATATCTGCCGGAAACGATTTCCAACTGGCCGCATCAGCCCCGGATCGTGCCGGTCATCATTGATGGTCGGGGCAACCGTAACGGTCTCGAACGCACGTTGGAGGCGCTCGGTGCTCAGGATTACCCGCCAGAATTGATTCTGGTGCTATCGGAGTCCTGTGCCGAAGCCGAGCTGGACGGGCGTGTATTTCGCATGCCGTTGCAAGGGGACGGGCTGGAGCAGATCAATGCGTTGCTGCCGCAGCTGGAAGGCGCCGACTGGTTCTACCTGTTGCAGGCCGGTGATTGTCTGGTAGCGCCAGCGCTGTTGATAATGGCAGAGCGGATCGCGCACTCGAACACTTTCACCTGCCTGTACAGCGATGAGGGCAGTTTGCGCGGTGGTGAGTCGGTAGAGCCGGCTTTCAAACCGGATTTCAACATCGATCTCATGCGCAGCTACCCTTACGTCGGGCGTGCTCTGGCGTTCAAGCGCGAACGTTTTCTTGAGCTGGGCGGGTTTGAGCCGGACTTTGCCGAGCTGGCAGCGCATGACGTGCTGTGGCGCATGGTCGAGAGCGACGGGACGCAGGCTATCGGCCATGTCGCGGAAGTTTTACTGGAGTCCAGGCACGACCTGTCCAAATGGCTTGCCGAACCAGGCGTCGTGGAGCAAAACCCACGGGTGCTCGAAGCGCATTTGCAGCGTTTGGAGGTCGCACACGGTATTCGCCGAGGCAGCCGCGAGTTGCTCAATCGTATCGACTATCAACATGCCCGACGCCCGTTGGTGTCGATCATCGTTGTGACGCAGGACCAGACAGCCGCTTTGCAGCGCTGTGTCGAGACGCTACTGGAAAAAACTGCTTACACCGAGTACGAATTGCTGTTGGTCGACAACGGCAGCAAAAGCGCTGAAGCACTGGCATGGCTGGAAGGCATGGCGCAGCTGGGCAGCGACCGGATTCGCGTAATCACCTGCTCACAAACGAGTAATTTCGCTGCATTGCACAATTTCTCGGTGGCGCAGGCGCGCGGTGAGTATGTGTTGATGCTCAACTCCTTTGTGGTGATTACCCAGGCTGACTGGCTGGACGAACTGGTCAACCATGCACAGCGCCCGGAAGTGGGTGTGGTCGGAGCCAAACTGTTCAACCCGGACGGTTGCGTGTTGCATGCCGGCCTGATTCTTGGCTTGCAAGGGCCTGTCGGTCTTCCGTTTTACGGTCAGCCTGCACAGTCCGACGGCTATATGTTCCGTCTGCAAGCGGTGCAAGACCTGAGCGCTGTGGGTGGCGATTGTCTGATGATCCGCAAATCGCTCTTCGAGGCGCTTGGGGGGCTGGATGAGCATGATCTGAAACAAGCGCTCAATGTCGCGGATCTCTGCCTGCGGATCGGTCAGGAAGGCTATCTGGTGGTGTGGAACCCTTACGCCATTCTGGCCATTGGCGAACGGCCAACCAGTGTGGCGACGGAGCAGGAAGAGCAACTGCATGTCCAGGAACAGGAAGTGTTTTATCGACGTTGGCTGCCGCTCATTGCGCGTGACCCGGCTTATAACGTCAACCTGGCCTTGCAGGGTATCGGAGCGACTTGCTTCAGTCTTGAGCCAGGGCTGCGCACTGGCTGGAGCGCATTCTCCAGAGTGCAGTTGCCCAATGTGCTTGCGGTGCCGATCAATGCCTCGGCGATTGGGCATTACCGCATGAGTCAGCCGTTGATCGAGCTGAAGGCGGCCAACAGGGTAGAAGGGCGCATTTGTTACGGCTTGCCATCGATCATTGATATCGAGCGCCAGACGCCTGACGTGATCGTGCTGCAAGGACGCTACTCGGAACACGCCATCGATGAAATTCCACCACTGAAGAAGTATTTCAATGCGCGGCGAATCTTCGAGCTGGACGACTATGTGATTGACGTTCCACATCGCAACGCGCACATCCGCAACATGCCGAGCAAGCAGGACATGGAGCGTATGGTACGACGTGCTATCGGCCTGTGTGATCGTGTGGTGGTCTCCACTCAGCCGCTCGCCAACGTCCTGTCGGACATGCATCACGATATTCGTGTTGTGCCGAACATGTTGGCCAAAGACATGTGGAGCAACCTTCGCAGCCAGCGCCGTACCTCGAAAAAACCTCGAGTGGGCTGGGGCGGAGGCACCAGTCACCATGGCGATCTGGCGGTCATCGCCGACGTGGTTCGTGAGCTGGCGAATGAAGTCGAATGGGTGTTCTTCGGCATGTGTCCGGATGACCTGCTGCCGTACATGCACGAGTTCCACGGCGTAATCCCCCTCGAGGTGTATCCGGCAAAACTGGCCAGTCTCAACCTGGATCTTGCGTTGGCGCCGCTGGAGTTTCACATCTTTAACGACTGCAAGAGCAACCTGCGTCTGCTGGAATATGGTGCCTGCGGTTACCCTGTGATCTGCACCGACACCGAGGCCTATCGCGGCTACCTGCCGTGCACGCGGATCAAGACCAACACCGCCGATGAGTGGCTGCAAGCGATCCGCATGCACCTGGCCGATCCGGATGCCAGTTACCGCATGGGTGATGATTTGCGTGAGGTCGTGTTGCGTGACTACGTGTTGCGTGGCGATAACCTGCGGTATTGGGAGTATGGCTGGCTGGCGGATTGATCGATTCGCGCACGGCCCCACTGCAAAAACAGGCGACTTTCGAGTCGCCTGTTTTTTTGCGTGGCGAAAAGTTTTTGTATCAAGCCCGATACTTTTTTTGGCCGCGGGCTCAAGCATCGGGATTTTTCTGTCGATACCTTTCCATACGCTCAATTGGCACGGTCAGCGAAGACCGTCCGGCCCGTGTCTGAGGTGACCGATTTCCGGATTCGACAACAACGCAAGGAAGAAGCAAATGGCAGTAGTAAATGGAACGAGTGAAGCGGATGTCCTGTCGGGCACCGATGGCAATGACGAACTCCATGGAATGGAGTCCGACGATCAACTGCTGGCCAGTGCGGGATCCGACCTGCTCGACGGTGGTGAAGGTTTTGACACGGCGAACTATTACGCAATGGGTTCGGGAGTCAGCGTCGAGTTTGGCACTGGTGCGGCAACGGTCGCAGGGCCTGACGGCAAGGTCGATACGCTGGTGTCGGTGGAGAAGGTGGCCGGCAGTTACCACAACGACACGTTTACCGTTTCGGTGGGCGGGGTGACGCTGGACGGCAGCGGCGGTGATGATCTGTACATCGTCGACGCCGAAGGCGTGACCCTGATTGAAGAAAACTACGGTGGCTACGACGAGCTGCGCACCAGCCTCAACACGGTCAAGATGGACCCGTTTATCGAGAAGCTGACCTTCACGGGTACGGGGGATCTCAAGGTTTACGGCAACGCCAGTGACAACGAGATCATCGCCGGAGCGGGCAATGACTGGCTGTGGGGCGGCGCTGGTGCCGACCACTTTGTCGGTGGCGATGGTTACGATACGGTCAGCTACAGCGACAGTCTCGAGGGCGTGCGCGTCGAAGACTTTACCAACTACGACGGACTGACCATTGCCTACGGCGATACCTTTACCGGTATCGAGGCGATTCAGGGCTCGGGGTTCGATGATGTGATTTATCGCCATCAAGGCTCGATGGTCATCGATGGTGCCGACGGTCATGACACCGTGAATTATCGTTACGCGTTCGATGTGGCCAACGTTGTGATCGGCGGTGGCACCAATGCTGCGGGCGATACGTTGCTTAGCGTGGAAGAAGTCATCGGCTCCACCGGTGCTGACCGCTTCACCGTGAACGCCAGCGGTGTGACGGTCGCAGGCGGTCACGGTGATGACGTTTATGTGATCAACAGCGCCGGCGTGACGGTCGAGGAAGACGACAGTTTCATGGGCGGAACCGATCACGTGTTCACCAGCCTTTCGGAACTGAAGCTGAGTGCGTTCGTGGAAAACCTGACCTATACCGGCACTGCCGACTTCACTGGCTACGGTAACGACGAAGCCAACACCATCGTTTCCGGTGCCGGCAATGACGTGTTGCTGGGCGGTGCAGGTGGCGACCGTTTTGAAGGCGGAGCCGGTATCGACATCGTCAGTTACGACGACAGCACTGAAGGCCTGAGCGCCTCTCTGAACTGGGGGCCGCAGAGCGGAATTGCGCTCTACGATATCTACATCGATATCGAAGGTCTGCGCGGCAGTCAGTACAACGATTCGCTGCAAGGCAATTCGGACGACAACATCCTCGAGGGCGGGGCCGGCGACGACCAGATTACCGGTGGCGATGGCAATGACCACATCTATGGCGGCCTGGCATCCGGTCTGGATCAGGCCGGGCAGTCCGACTCCCTGTCGGGCGGCGCGGGGGATGATGTCATCGTCGGTGCCAGCAATGATCTGTTCACCTGGGCCAGTGGCGATGACGGCAACGACACGATCACGCTGGGCCGTGGAATGGCCTTTGGCGGTGAAGGCAACGATGTGCTGACCGCTACGGGCAGCAACTACGTGCTGAACGGTGATGGCGGGAATGATCTGCTGATTCTCAATCTTGCCGGCCAGTCGTCTTCCGGCGGCAGCGCCTATGGCGGCCAGGGTGACGACACTTACGTGGTCAACACCAGCGGCCTGGTAACGATTCAGGATTACGGGCTGGACATCAACGACACGCTGATCCTCAACACCATCACCAACGCCAGCCAGTTGAGCGTCACCCGTATCGGCGACGACGCCTACCTGCACAGCGCCAACGATGGCAGCACTGGTGTGCCGGACAACGGCGTGAAACTGGCGGGTTGGTATGCCGGGTTCAACACCATCGAGCACCTGCAGACTGCCGACGGCCAGGTCTACGACCTGCCGGCGACTGTCGATGGCTTCGCCATGTTCGGCTGATCGCTCAATCTGTTGATGCAACGCAAGGAAAGGGATGAATCCGCTGCTGGATTCATCCCTTTTTTCATGCCTCGCGGCGCACCTGACGCAGCGCTCGCGGAGCTGGCGCGTTTCCTGCAAGTCCCCCTCAAATCGCCATAAAACGAGCGTTCGCGGTCATCGCAGCGACGCCGCAGGCGGCAAAAGGGTTAGCCAGACGGCGCGCATCGCTCAAAAAAGCCATGCGCAGCCCGGTGACGAACGAGAGGGGAGACGATGAAGGCAGTTATTTTGGCGGGTGGCCTCGGCACACGCATCAGTGAAGAGTCGCACCTCAAGCCCAAGCCGATGATCGAGATCGGCGGCAAGCCAATTCTCTGGCACATCATGAAGCAGTATTCCGCTCACGGAATCCACGACTTCGTGATCTGCCTGGGCTACAAGGGCTATGCGATCAAGGACTTCTTCGCCAACTACTTCCTGCACACCTCCGACGTCACTTTCAACATGCGCGAGAACCGCATGGACGTGCATCAGAATTACAGCGAGCCGTGGAGCGTCACCCTGATCGACACCGGCGAGGAAACCATGACCGGAGGCCGTCTGCTGCGTGCCGGTCGTTACCTCAAGGATGAAGAGGCGTTCTGCTTCACCTACGGCGACGGCGTTTCCGACATCAACATTGCTCAGCTCGTCGATTACCACAAAGCGCACGGTCGCCTGGCCACCGTCACCGCGGTGCAGCCGCCGGGACGTTACGGTGCCCTCGAGCGCCAGGGCGATCAGGTGCTGGGTTTCACCGAAAAACCGCGCGGCGACGGTGGCTGGATCAACGGTGGCTTTTTCGTGCTGTCACCCAAAGTCCTGTCCTATATCGCTGGCGATGAAACCACCTGGGAAGCCGAGCCGCTGGCGCGTCTGGCTCAGGAAGAACAGTTGAACGCCTTCGAACACGAAGGCTTCTGGCATCCGATGGACACCCTGCGCGACAAGAACCATCTCGAAGCGCTGTGGCAGAGCGGGGAGGCCCCATGGAAGCAATGGGCCTGAGCGCGGATTTCTGGCGCGGCAAACGTGTGCTGGTCACCGGT
This sequence comes from Pseudomonas sp. 14P5.3.2, assembly GCF_057799175.1. Lineage (NCBI taxonomy): Bacteria > Pseudomonadati > Pseudomonadota > Gammaproteobacteria > Pseudomonadales > Pseudomonadaceae > Pseudomonas > Pseudomonas sp. 14P5.3.2. Next base: position 28,012 of record NZ_JBYOKU010000021.1, read on the forward strand.
CACACCGGTTTCAAGGGCAGTTGGCTGACCCTGTGGCTGCAAAGCCTCGGCGCGCAAGTCAGCGGTTTCTCGCTGGATCCGTCGACCGAACCGAGCCTGTATGAACTGGCGCGGGTTCACGAAGGGATCAACGATCAGCGCGGTGATCTGCGCGATCTCGGCGCGTTGCTGGAAATCATCGCCGACACCGAGCCGGAGATCGTCCTGCACCTGGCCGCTCAGCCACTGGTGCGTGAAGGCTATCGCGACCCGCTGGGCACTTACTCCAGCAACGTCATGGGCACGCTGAACCTGCTCGAAGCGATCCGTCAGGTCGGTTGCGTACGCGCCTGCGTGCTGGTGACCACCGACAAGGTTTACGCCAACAAGGAATGGCTGTGGCCGTACCGCGAAGACGAAGCCCTCGGCGGGCACGATCCTTACAGCAGCAGCAAGGCTTGCTGCGAATTGTTGGCACAGTCTTATGCGGCGTCGTTCTTCCCGGCTGACAAGTACGCCGAGCACGGTCTGGCCCTGGCCACCGCGCGCGCCGGCAACGTGCTGGGCGGCGGCGACTTTGCCCCGGAGCGCCTGATTCCCGACGTGCTCAAAGCCTGGACTGCCGACGAGCCGGTGACCCTGCGTTACCCGCAAGCGGTGCGCCCGTGGCAGCACGCGCTGGAACCGCTGGCCGGTTACCTGCAACTGGCCGCCGGCCTCTACGAACAAGGCCCGGAGTACGCCGGGGCGTGGAACTTCGGACCCGGCGAGGCGGACATGTGCAGCGTCGGCGAAGTGGTCGAACTGCTCGCCAGTCGCTGGCCGCAGGCACGCGGTTTGCGCATCGAAAAAAGCGAACTGCACGAGGCTGGTCTGTTGCGCCTCGACAGTAGCCGCGCCCGTCAGGTACTCGGCTGGCAGCCACGCTGGACCTTGCAGCAATGCCTGACCCAGACTCTCGACTGGCACTTGGCGTGGCAGAACGGCGATGACATGCGCAACGTCACTCTCGGTCAACTGAACCTGTACCGAGGCGCGCTGTGAGCGAGTTTTCCTTGAAACAGTTGCCGCTGGCCGGGTTGTTCAGCGTCCAGCACAAACGCTTCGAAGATCAGCGCGGGCACTTCGCCCGGTTGTTCTGCGAAGGCAGCCTGAGTGCGTTCGGCAGCGAATTTCATATCCGCCAGATCAACCATTCCTGCACCCGCGAGAAGGGCAGTGTGCGCGGTCTGCATTACCAGAATGCCAACGCCCCGGAAGCCAAGCTGATCACTTGCCTGCGCGGTGAAGTGTGGGACGTGGCGGTGGATCTGCGCCCGGACTCCGAGACCTTTCTGCACTGGCACGCCGAGCACCTCAAGGCTGGCGACGGTCGCAGCCTGCTGATTCCGGCCGGCTTCGCTCATGGCTTTCAGACCCTGACCGACGACGCCGAACTGCTTTACCTGCACAGCGCTGATTACGCGCCGGAGCACGAGAGCGGGCTGTCGGTGAACGATCCACGGCTGGCGATTGCCTGGCCGTTGCCTGTCAATAATTTGTCAGCGCGTGATTCCAGCCATCCCGCGCTCGATCAATACTTTGCTGGAGTGCGTCTATGAACTGCCGTGGGTGCGCCGCACCGCTGAGCCTGCCGCTGATCGACCTCGGCACCTCGCCACCTTCCAATGCCTACGTGCACGCCGAGCGCCTGGAACAGGCCGAGCAATGGGTGCCGCTGAAGGTTGCCGTTTGCCAGCAATGCTGGCTGGTGCAGACCGAGGATTACACCCGCGCCGACAGCCTGTTCGACGCCGAGTACGCTTACTTCAGTTCGTTCTCCAGTACCTGGCTGGCCCATGCCGAGCGCTATGTCGCCGAGATGGTCGAGCGCTTTGCGCTGAACGCCGACAGCCGTGTAGTCGAAATCGCCGCCAATGACGGCTATCTGCTGCAGTACGTCGCTGCTCGCGGCATCCCGTGTCTGGGTGTCGAGCCGACCCGCAGCACCGCGCAAGCGGCGCGGGAAAAAGGCCTGCAGATTCGAGAAGTGTTCTTCGGTCGCGACAGCGCAGCACAGCTGAAAAGCGAAGGCTGGGGCGCCGACCTGATGGCCGCCAACAACGTGCTCGCGCATGTGCCGGACATCAATGATTTCCTCGGTGGTTTCGCCACGCTGCTCAAGCCAACCGGCGTCGCCACTTTTGAATTCCCGCAACTGCTGACGCTGATGGCCGGCGCGCAGTTCGACACGCTGTACCACGAGCACTATTCCTATCTGTCGCTGACCGCCGTGCAGACACTGTGCGAGCGCAATGGTCTGGAAGTGTTCGATGTCAGTCAGTTGAGCACTCATGGCGGTTCGCTGCGGGTGTTCGTGCAACGCAAGGATGGCGAACGCCGCTCGGTGCAGTCGGCGGTGCAGCAACAGTTGCAGGCCGAGCTGGATGCCGGGGTGAAAACCCCTGAGTACTACGCGACCCTCGCGCCGGCTGCCGAACGCATCAAGCATGAACTGCTGCGCTTCCTGTTGCAGGCCAAGGCCGATGGCAAGCGTGTGGTCGGTTACGGCGCGGCGGCCAAGGGCAACACCTTGCTCAACTACGCCGGGGTCAAACCCGACCTGCTGGCCTGGGTGGCCGATGCCAACCCGCACAAGCAGGGCAAGTTTCTGCCGGGCAGCCGTATCCCGATTGTCGCGCCGGCGCAGATCGATAGCGAAAAACCGGACTACGTGCTGGTGCTGCCGTGGAACCTGCTGCACGAAGTCAGTCAGCAACTGGCGCAGGTGCGTCAGTGGGACGGGCGCTTCGTGATCGCCGTGCCTGAGATGAAAATCCTGTGAAAGTTCTGGTCACCGGGGCCACGGGCTTCGTCGGCCGGCATCTGGTCGCGGCGTTGCTGGCGCGTGGCTGCGACGTTCGCGCGGTGGCGCGCAATTCAGATACGGCTGCGACCATGCCGTGGATCAACCACGTCGAATTTGTCGCGGCGGATATTCACGCGGCGGATCTGGACATTGCGGCGCTCACCGACGGTATCGACGTCCTCGCGCACCTGGCTTGGCCGGGTTTGCCGAACTATCGGGCGCTGTTCCATTTCGAGCACAACCTGATGGCCGACTACCGCTTTATCAAAGGCGCGGTCGAGGCGGGTGTGAAGCAAGTGCTGGTGACTGGCACCTGCTTCGAGTACGGCATGCAAAGCGGCCCGCTCAGCGAAAATGTCGAGCCGCAGCCGAGCAATCCTTACGGTCTGGCCAAACACACGCTGCATCTGTTTTTGCAAAATCTGCAACAGGAAAAACCGTTCACCTTGCAGTGGGCGCGCCTGTTCTATCTGCATGGCGAAGGGCAGAACCCCAACAGTCTGCTGGCGGCGCTGGACCGGGCGATCGATGCCGGGGAGGCGTCGTTCAACATGTCTGGCGGCGAGCAGTTGCGGGACTTTTTGCCGATCGCCAGCGCCGCCGCTTACCTCGCCACGATCGTGCATCAGCGCGATTTCAACGGCGTGATCAATTGCGCCAGTGGCCAACCGGTATCGGTGCGCGCACTGGTTGAACAACGTCTGCGCGAGCGCGGTGCAGCACTGAATCTGAACCTCGGCCATTACCCGTATCCGAGCCATGAACCGATGGCGTTCTGGGCCGTGACCGAGCGTTTGCAACAGCTACTGGGAGAGCCGCAATGAGGCACGAGTTGTATCGGGTTACCGACCTGCCGGTGTTGCAGAACCGCACCTTTGCCGACCCGGAGTCGGCCAAGGCTTCGGCCAGCGCCGACATGCTGCTGGTGCAGGACGAGCGCAGCGGCCTGATCTTCAACGCCGCGTTCAATGCCGACAAGCTCAGCTATGACGCTGACTATCAGAACGAGCAGGCCCATTCGGGCCAGTTCCAGAAGCACCTGAGCGACGTCGAAGGCATTATCGCCAGGCACTTCAAGGGTCAGGAGCTGATCGAAGTCGGCTGCGGCAAGGGCTACTTCCTCGAACTGCTCAAGGGCCTCGGTTATTCGATCACCGGGATCGACCCGGCCTACGAAGGCGAGAACGCCGACGTGATCAAGGCGCCGTTCACCCGTGGTCTCGGCCTGGCGGCGGACGCCATCGTCCTGCGCCATGTGCTGGAACACATCGAAGACCCGGTGAGCTTTCTGGCGGTGATCGCCGAAGCCAATCAGGGCGGGCAGATCTACATCGAAGTGCCGTGCTTCGACTGGATCCTCGAGCACAAGGCCTGGTTCGACCTGTTCTACGAGCACGTCAATTATTTCCGCCTCGATGACCTGCGCCGGATGTTCGGCACCGTGCACGAGGCCGGTCACCTGTTCGGTGGCCAGTACCTGTACATCGTCGCCGACCTGTCGACGTTGCGCCTGACCCCGCAGCAACCGGTGCCACGCCTGACGCTGCCGGACGGTTTCACGGCGAGCCTTGAGCGCGCGGTGCAGATCATTCAATCCGCACCCGAGCAGGGTTCGGCGATCTGGGGCGCATCGTCCAAAGGCGTGATCTATTCGCTGTTCCTGCAACGCGCGGGTGTCGCGGTGGATCGTGTGGTGGATATCAACCCGGCCAAACAGGGGCGTTATCTGCCGCTGAGCGGCGCGCGGGTGTCCTCGCCACAAGAGGCGATGGATGCGCTGCCCGAAGGCGCCAACCTGTTTGTGATGAACTCCAATTACCTCGAAGAAATCAAGCGGATGACCGGTGGACGCTACGTCTATCACGCCGTCGATAGCGCTTCGTTCCAGTGACCATTGAGACTTTGAACATGACCGACCACAGCATCAACCAAGCCTTCGAAGCCGAATGCCGCGAGCAGATCGCCCAGCAGGGTGACGACCAGAAACTCACTGGCCTGGCCCGTGATTTCTTCAACGAATCGGCCAAACACAAGTACAGCTACCACTTCTCGTGGATGGGCCGCCCGATCATCCAGTTGCCACAAGACATGATGGCGATGCAGGAGATCATCTGGCAGGTCAAGCCGGATCTGGTCATCGAGTGCGGCATCGCCCACGGCGGTTCGATCATCTACTACGCCTCCCTGCTGGAACTGCAAGGTCACGGCGAAGTGCTGGGCATCGACCTCGACATCCGCCCGCACAACCGTGAAGCGATCGAAAGCCACCCGATGGCCAAGCGCATCAAGATGATCGAAGGCTCGAGCATCGACCCGGCCATCGCCGCTCAGGTGCAGGCTGCGGCCAAAGGCAAGAAGGTCATCCTGGTGCTCGACTCCAACCATACCCACGACCACGTACTCGAAGAGCTGCGCCTGTACGCGCCGCTGGTCTCGGTCGACAGCTACTGCGTGGTGATGGACACCGTGGTCGAAGACATGCCGGCCGATTTCTTCCCGGATCGTCCATGGGGCCCGGGTGACAACCCGAAAACCGCAGTGTGGAAGTACCTGGAAGAGAATCAGGATTTCGAGATCGACCAGCAATTGCAGAACAAACTGCTGATCACCGTGGCGCCGGACGGCTATCTGCGTCGCGTTCGTTAATTCGCAACATCACCAAAGCGTTATCTCGGCGAGTCGCCGGTTGTGGAGAGAAGTTATGCAAGGCAAGTACAGTTCTGAACTGGCGCTACCGCTCAACGAGCTGTTGACCGTGGTGCTGATTACTCACAATCGGCCGGCGTTCCTGCGTCGGGCGGTGAAGTATTACAGCAGCTTGCCCTGCCGGATCATGGTGCTCGACTCCACTCCCGAGCGGCCGGAAGGGGATTTTTCCGCCGTCGATTATCACCATGTGCCGCAGTTCGCTTACTGGGGCATGCAGTCCAAACTGGCTTATGGTGTAGAGCGACTGACCACGCCGTACATGGTGCTGGCGGCTGACGACGATTTTATCCTGCACGATTCGCTGGCCGAGTCCGTCGGTTTTCTGCAGGCGAATCAGGACTACGGCATGTGCCACGGCTACTGCCTGATGTACCTGTCTCTGGCACACGGGGTGAGTTACTACCGCCGCGACAAGAAGGTCCAGGAAGATTATGCGTCGGAGCGGGCTCAGGATCGGGTCATCGATTACATGAGTCAGTACATCCCGCCGTTCTACGCGGTGACCCGTACCGATCTGATGAAGACTTGGCATTCGGCGCTGCCGCCGGGTACCAGTTTCCAATGGCAGGAAATCGGTCACGTGTATTTTCTGCTGGCCAGTGCCAAGGCGCGGATTCTGCCGATGCCTTACGTGGTTCGCGAGATCAACTATGGTGCCTCCGAGCACAGCACGGACGTGTATCACTCGCTTACTTACGTCGACAGTAAGTCGGTTGCCGAACGCGAGGCTTTCACCGACTTCCTGATAACGCTGCCGACCGAGATCAATGGCCTGGACACCGAACAGGCCAAGGCCTTCGTCGAACAGAGTTACGAAGCGATGGCCGAGAGTCTGCGGACCGGCCGGGCTCTGGCTGCCGAGTTGATTTTTGAATCCACCTGGAATCAGCACTCGAAAGTACCGGATCGTCGTTTCGGACCACTGCAATATGTCGAGATGCCGTTCTACAACCAGGCGTTCTTCGACCGTCTGGAACAGTTCGAATTCATGCTGCACGCCATGCCGGCCGGGCGCATGCAGCTGGAAGGGCTAGAAGGTATCTGGGCGCGCCAGACGCACCTGTTGCAGGCACGCAATAACGATAATCCAGAGAGTGTGCTGGACCGTTTGTGGCAGGCGCATGACCTCAATGCCTTCAATCGAAATGTGCTCAAGCGTCTGGCGGGGCAATTGGACCTGTTGGGCGACGCCGAAGCGGCACCGGCGATTCATGAATGGATTGCCCGTCTCGAGTCGCTGAGCGTCGACGATCATCGCGCAGTCTTTGACAATATGACGTCGGGTCGCCTGCTCAACTGGCTGGCCGCGCGAGCGCCTTCCGAACAACAGTTCGAGTCAATCCGTCAGCACTTGGCAACTAACGGCGGTGGTCCGCAGTTCGGGATTTTCCTGCTTGATCTGGATAACGACATCGACAAACTGCAGGTCTCTCTCGACAGCCTGCTCGAGGGGCACTGCAAGGCGTTCAAGATTGTCGTGCTCACCACCGGCGAACCACCAGCGGCAACCACGGCGCAAAACATTCTGCATTTTGTCCGGGTCACTCCAGGCAATTTTGTTGACAGGCTCAACCAGAGCATTCGGCAGTCTCCCTGCGATTGGATGTTGCTGGCGCAGGCGGGGGATGAGTTCACGTCGAGCGGATTGCTGCGTGCCAGCCTGGAGTTGATGTCCGTCGAGGGCGTTCACGCGGTTGCCACCGATGAAGTCCAGCGCAAGGAAGGCGGGGCGCTGATTGACGTGTTCCGCCCCGGCTTCAATCTGGATCTGCTGCAGAGTATTCCTTCGTTGATGGCGCGCCACTGGTTGATTCGCCGAGAGGTACTGCTTGAGGTTGGCGGTTATCAGTCGGATTTCCACAAGGCGCTGGAATTCGACTTGCTGCTACGCATCATTGAGCAAGAAGGGCTCGGTGGCCTGGCCCACCTTGACGAACCGTTGTTGATTACCCAGGCAGCGGTGCTGGAAGAAAACGCCCACGAGCGTCAGGCCTTGCTGCGTCACCTGGGTCATCGTGGCTACAAGGCGCGGATCAGCTCGACAGTGCCGGGGACTTACCAGATTGATTACCGCCATTGCGAACAGCCGAAGGTTTCGATCATCCTGCCTGCGGGCGGCGATCTTGCGGAACTGCAACGCTGCCTGAACGGCGTGTTGTTGCGAACGCGCTACACCCGTTATGAGGTGCTGATTGCGGCCAATCCGCATTTGTCGGCTGCGATCAATGACTGGCTGGGTTCTCTGCAGAATGCCAGGGTGCGCGTGCTGTACGCCGATCGACCACTGACTGAGGTGGCACTGTGCAATGCAGCGAGTCAGGAGGCACAGGGCGAGTATCTGGTACTGCTGGCAGCGGACAGCGAAGTGGTCAATCCGAACTGGCTCGAGTCTTTGCTCAACCACGCTCAGCGTCCGGAAGTCGGCATCGTGGGGGCCAAAATGATTGATCGCGACGGCAAGATTTCTCAGGCCGGTTTGATTCTTGGTCTGAACGGTGGCGTCGGATCGGCCTTCATCGGCGAAACACACACCACCGAGGGCTACATGCAACGCCTCGTCGTCGAGCAGAACTACTCGGCCGTGTCGAAGGTGTGCCTGATGGTGCGCAAAGAGTTGTTCGACGCGCTCGGCGGTCTGGACGAAGTGACCTTTGCCGACGGTTTCAGCGACGTCGATTTGTGCCTCAAGGCCGGTCAGGCCGGTTACCTCACGGTGTGGACGCCGCTGGTGCAGGTGCTGCACACCGGCGAGCTGCCGCAGGCTCCCGAAGCATTGGCGGCATTGCGGGAGAAATGGAGCGCGACCTTCGCCCGGGATCCGGCCTACAACGCCAACCTGGCCCTGACCGGCAAAGGCTTCACCCTGGGCGACAGTGCCCCGATCAATTGGGCGCAGTTGCTCGCCTGAGCCGGCCGACAGGAATCCGAACATGTTCAACGGTAAATCGATCTTCATCTCCGGCGGCACCGGCTCGTTCGGGCGCAAATTCATCGCCCGTCTGCTTGAGCAATACCAGCCCAAGCGCGTGGTGGTGTTCTCCCGCGATGAGCTCAAGCAGTACGAAATGCAGCAGACGTTCAACGCGCCATGCATGCGTTACTTTCTCGGTGACGTGCGCGATGCCGACCGTCTGCGGCAGGCCATGCGCGGCATCGACTACGTGGTGCACGCGGCGGCGCTCAAGCAGGTGCCGGCGGCGGAGTACAACCCGACCGAATGCATTCGCACCAACGTCAATGGCGCGGAGAACATCATCGCCGCTGCCATCGACAACGGCGTGAAGAAAGTCGTGGCCCTGTCCACCGACAAGGCTGCCAGCCCGATCAACCTGTATGGCGCAACCAAGCTGCTCTCGGACAAACTGTTCGTCGCCGCCAACAACATTGCCGGCGAACAACAAACGCGTTTTGCCGTGGTGCGCTACGGCAACGTGGCCGGATCCCGTGGCTCGGTCGTACCGTTTTTCAGCAAGTTGATTGCCGACGGTGCGCAGGAGTTGCCGATCACCGACGAGCGCATGACCCGATTCTGGATCACCCTCGACCACGGCGTGCAATTTGTCCTCGACAGCTTTGCGCGGATGCATGGCGGCGAAGTGTTCGTGCCGAAGATCCCGTCGATTCGCATCGTCGATCTGGCGCGGGGTATGGCCGAGCATCTGCCGCACAAGTACGTCGGTATTCGTCCCGGGGAAAAACTGCATGAACTGATGGTGCCTCTGGACGATGCGCGGATGACCCTGGAATTCGCAGACCATTACACCATCCAGCCTTCCATCCGCTTTACCAGCGTCGATGTCGATTTCTCCATCGACAAGCTCGGCGAACATGGCCGGCCGGTGAGTGAAGATTTCGAATACCGCTCCGATACCAATCCGCACTACCTCTCGGTCGGGCAGATCGCCGAGCTGCACGCGAAGTTGTCGGCATGATTCCCTACGGTCGGCAGAGCGTTGATCAGGCGGACATCGATGCTGTGGTCGAGGTGCTGCAATCGGACTGGCTGACCCAAGGCCCGACCATCGAGCGCTTCGAGCAGGCGATGGCCGAACGGTGCCAGGCGGATTTCGCGGTAGCGGTGTGCAACGCCACGGCGGCGCTGCACATTGCCTGCCTCGCGGCGGGCCTTGGCCCGGGCGATCGCTTGTGGACCACGCCGAACACTTTTCTGGCTTCGGCCAACTGCGGGCGCTATTGCGGCGCCGATGTGGATTTCGTCGATATCGATCCGCTGACCTGGAACCTCGATGCCTTCGCCCTCGCGGCGAAACTCGATCAGGCCGAGCAGGATGGCACGTTGCCGAAAGTGTTGGTGGCGGTGGCGTTCTCCGGGCAGAGCTGCGACCTGCGCAAGATTGCCGAACTGGCCGAGCGCTACAACTTCACCGTGATCGAAGACGCCTCGCACGCCGTGGGCGCCAGCTACGCCGGGCGCCCGGTGGGTTGCGGGGAATTTGCGGCAATGACCGTGTTCAGTTTCCATCCGGTGAAGATCATCACCAGCGCCGAAGGCGGCATGGTCCTGACCAATCGCCCGCAACTGGCCGAGCGTCTGCAACGCCTGCGCAGCCATGGCATGACCCGCGATCCGCAGCAGATGAACGAACCCAGCCACGGCCCGTGGTATTACCAGCAGATCGAGCTGGGTTTCAATTACCGGATCACCGATTTGCAGGCGGCGTTGGGTCTGTCGCAACTGGCCAAACTGGACGGCTTCATTGCCCGTCGCCGTGAACTGGCGGCGCGTTACGACCGTTTGTTGGCCTACCTGCCACTGACCTTGCCCAGCGCGCAGCCGGAGGCCGAATCGGCGTGGCATCTGTACGTGGTGCGCCTGCAGACCGAGCGCATCGGCTTGACCCATCGTCAGGTGTTCGAAGGCTTGCGTGCCGCCGGCATCGGCGTGAACCTGCACTATATTCCGGTGCATTTGCAGCCGTACTATCGCGACATGGGTTTTGCCGAAGGTGACTTCCCCGAGGGCGAGCGTTATTACGCCGAGGCGATCAGCCTGCCGCTGTTTCCGTTGCTCAGCGATGAGCAACAGGATCATGTGGTCGAGCAATTGCGCCGGCTGACCGAATAAATCCCGCTGCGGCGGCGAATGAGACTGTGCAATGCGTGATCTGAGTGAGCAGGAAAAATTCTGGCAGGGCGACTTTGGCAACCAGTATGTCGATCGCAACGTCGGACAACCGCTGGTGGCGGCCAATCTGGCGCTGTTCGCCAAGGCCCTGAGCCGCGCCGGGCGCATCGACAGTGTGGTTGAGCTGGGCACCAATGCCGGCAACAACCTGCAGGCGCTGCATCAGTTGCTGCCGCAAAGTGAGTTGTTCGGGGTCGAGATCAATGAAAGCGCCTGTGCTCAGGCGCGGGCACTGGGCATCGCGCAGATCTGGCACGGCTCGCTGTTCGATTTTCCCCGCGAGCGCAGCTACGACCTGACCCTGAGCAAAGGCGTGCTGATCCATCTGGCGCCGGAGCTGCTGCCGACCGCCTATGCGCAGTTGTATGCGTTGAGCCAGCGCTACATCCTGATCGCCGAGTACTACAACCCGGTGCCGGTGGAGGTGTCCTATCGCGGCAACAGCGGCAAGCTGTTCAAGCGCGATTTCGCTGGGGAAATGCTTGATCGTTATGCCGATCTGCACTTGCTCGATTACGGCTTTGGTTATCACCGTGACCCGCAATTTCCGGTGGACGACATCACCTGGTTTCTGCTGGAAAAACGTCCTTGAACAGCGTCGCAATCATCCCGGCCCGTGGCGGCAGCAAGCGCATCCCGCGCAAGAATCTGTTGCCGTTCGATGGCGTGCCGATGATTGTCCGCTCGATCCGTACGGCGCTCGACAGTGGCCTGTTCGAACAGGTCGTGGTCAGCACCGATGACGCCGACATTGCCGAGTTGGCGCTGGCCCACGGTGCGCAAGTGCCTTTCCTGCGCCCGGCTGAACTGGCGGATGATTTCACCGGCACTGCTGCGGTGATCAAGCATGCGTTGCAGCAACTGCCGGCGTTCGATTACGCCTGCTGCGTGTACGCCACGGCGCCGTTGTTACAGGCGCGCTTTCTGCGTCAGGGGTTGGAGTTGCTGCAGTTGCATCCGCAGAAGTCGTTTGCGTTCTCCGTGTGCAGCTTTGGTTTCCCCGTGCAGCGGGCGCTGACGCTGGACGGGCAGGGCGCATTGACCGCGTTGTACCCGGAATTTCGCAATACCCGCTCGCAGGATCTGCCTGAAGCTTTTCAGGACGCCGGCCAGTTTTACTGGGGCCGTAGCGAAGCGTGGTTGCGCGGTGACGTGTTGTATTCAAGCGCCAGCCTGCCGGTGATTCTGCCGCGGCATCTGGTGCAGGACATCGACACGCTGGAAGACTGGAAGCGCGCCGAATACCTCTACGCCGCGCTCAAGGCCGGCGGAGAACTGCAATGAGAGTGCTGATCCGCGCTGACGCTTCGCCGACTATCGGCAGTGGCCACATTGCCCGTTGCCTGACGCTGGCGCGAGTGCTGCGCAAACAGGGCAGTCATGTCGCGTTTGCCTGTCGGCAATTGCCGGGCCATCGACTGGATGCACTGCAGGCCGAGGGGTTCGAGACGTTCGCGCTGCCCGACAGCTATCCCGGTGAAGATCCGCAGCAGGCCATCGAGTCGATGCTGCCGTGGCAGGCTGATATCGACGCTCTGGACGCCTTGCTGGCAGGTCACGCCGCATTCGACTGGATCATCGCCGACCACTACGGCCTCGATCATCACTGGCAAACCGCGGCCCGTCAGTGGTCGCCACGAATTGCTGCAGTGGATGACCTCGCCACGCGGCATTACAGCGTTGATCTGTTGCTCAATCAAAACCTGTCCGGCCTGAGCGCCGACTACGCGCCACTGCTGCCCGCCGACTGTCGCACCTTGCTCGGCCCGCGCTACGCCATGCTGCGCGAAGAATTCGTCTGCCCGGCCATCGAGATCAAACCCAAGGCCCGCCGTGTGCTGGTGAATTTCGGTGGTTTCGACGCGGCGATGCAGACCCGTCACGCGATGTTGGCCCTGAAGGATTTCACAGCGCTGGAAGTGGATTTCGTCGCTGGCGCAGACAATCCGGCATGGACACAAATGCAGGCGCTCGCCGAAACACGCCCGCACTGGCGCCTGCACAGTTTCGTCAGCGATTTCCAGCAACGCATGACCGAAGCCGATCTGTTTATCGGCGCCGGCGGCGGCACCAGTTGGGAACGCGCGGCGCTGGGCCTGCCGACGATCTGCATCGCGGTATCGAACAATCAGCAGGCCAACGGCGAAGTCATGGCAGCGGCGGGGGCGCATGTGTTCATGGGCGCCCGCGAGCAGGTGAGTGTCGAGCAACTGCGCGATGCCGTCGGTTTTGTCGTCGACAATTTTTATCTGCGCCAGAGCCTGGCCGAGCGTTCGCGGCAACTGGTGGATGGGCGCGGTGCGTTGCGCGTGGCGGCGGCGTTGGCCGGTGCGGTGCTCAAGCTGCGCCCGGCGACCCTCGATGATGCGCAGTTGCTGTTCGACGGGCGCAATGCCGAGGCTGTGCGGCGCTGGTCACTGGACACGGCTGCAATCGAATGGCCGCAGCACCTGAACTGGCTCAATGCGAGTCTGCGCAACCCGCAGCGCCTGCTGTTGATCGCCGAGGCCGATGACGGACCGGTTGGCGTCTTGCGCTATGACCTGCGCGGCTTTGAGGCCGAAGTGTCGCTGTATCTGCTTGATGGGCGTTTCGGTCTCGGCTGGGGCAGGGCGCTGCTGGCGCGAGGCGAGGTGTTCGTCCGCGAGCACTGGCCGCAGTTGAGCGCGATTACCGCGCAGGTCTTGCCGCGCAATCGCCCCTCTTTGAATGTATTTCGTGACGCCGGATTCACCCAGAGTGCCTGCGCGTTCACCCAGGTTTTGAAGGATCACCGCTATGAGTAGTTTCAAGATTGGCGAGCGTCTGATCGGCGCCGATGCGCCGCCGTTCATCATTGCCGAGATGAGCGGCAACCATAACCAGTCGCTGGAGGTGGCTCTGCAGATTGTCGAGGCCGCCGCCAAGGCTGGCGCGAATGCCTTGAAGTTGCAGACGTACACCGCGCAGACCATGACTCTGGATCTGACCGAGGGCGAGTTTTTCATCAAGGATCCGAACAGCCTGTGGGCCGGTACTTCGCTGTACGACCTGTATGAGAAAGCCCATACCCCGTGGGAGTGGCACGCACCGATTTTCGCCCGGGCCAAAGAGCTGGGGATGCTCGCGTTCTCGACGCCGTTCGATGACACGGCGGTGGACTTTCTCGAAAGCCTCGACGTGCCGGCGTACAAGATCGCCAGTTTCGAAAACACCGATCTGCCGTTGATTCGTCGCGTGGCGGCGACCGGCAAACCGCTGATCATCTCCACCGGCATGGCCAGCATCGCCGAACTCGACGAAACCGTGCGTGCCGCCCGCGAGGCGGGGTGCAAGGATCTGGTGCTGCTCAAATGCACCAGCACTTACCCGGCAACGCCGCTCAACAGCAACCTGCGCACGATCCCGCACCTGCGTGAGCTGTTCGGTTGCGAGGTGGGTCTTTCCGATCACTCCATGGGCGTTGGCGTGTCCGTGGCTGCTGTCGCGCTCGGGGCGACCGTGGTGGAAAAGCATTTCACCCTCGACCGTTCGGCAGGTGGGGTCGACGCGAGTTTCTCGCTGGAACCTGCGGAGCTGGCCAGTCTGGTGGTCGAAACCGAGCGCGCCTGGCAGGCCATGGGCCAGGTGCATTACGGCGTTACCGAGGCCGAGCGCAAGTCGCTGGTTTATCGCCGTTCGCTGTACGTCACCGCCGACATGGCCGCCGGTGAGCCCTTCACCGCCGCCAATCTGCGCGCCATTCGCCCCGGTCTCGGTCTGCCGCCCAAGCACACCGACGCCGTCCTCGGTCGTCGCGCTCGTCAGGCGATCAAACGCGGCACGCCGCTGGACTGGTCGTTGGTCGAATAACCCGATCTGCAACCGATTCGGCAAAATAGCGTGACCTGCGAGTCATAACGCGCATCTTCACTGTATTGTATTGACCGGGGAGATGGCGCCTGGCCGTGTATCGGTTCCAGTGATAGCCCTTTGCGCTCCCCGTGGCTGCCCTTTGTGGCGGCCGTTTTCTGTTTGTCGGCGCCCCTCGAATCCTTGCGAGCGGTGGTTTTGGGCTGTTTTTTATTGGGAAGCCGTAATGATTGGCATAAAAAGCATTGCGAGCTACGTTCCTGTAGCCGGCGTGGACAATTACGCACAAGGTGCAAAATTCGAGAAGGATGAAGAATTCATCCTCGGCAAAATCGGTTCGGCCTTCCTGCCGCGCAAAGACGCTGAACAGGAAACCTCCGATCTGTGCGTGGAAGCGGCCAATGCGCTGTTTGCCAGCAACCCTGAACTGAAACGTGAATCGATCGACGCACTGATCGTCGTCACTCAGAACGGTGATGAAGAAGGCCTGCCGCACACTGCTGCAATCGTCCAGGACAAACTCGGTCTGCCGACCAATGTTGCGGCGTTCGATATTTCCCTGGGCTGCTCCGGCTACGTCTACGGCATCTACGCGATCAAGGGCTTCATGGAAGCCGCCGGTCTGAAGAACGGCCTGCTGATCACCGCTGACCCGTATTCGAAAATCGTCGACCCGGAAGACCGCAACACCACCATGCTCTTCGGCGATGCCGCCACCGCCACCTGGATGGGCGAAGACCCTTCCTGGGCGCTGGGCAAGGCCAAGTTCGGCACCGACGGTTCCGGCGCACCGCACCTGAAAGTCACCGATGGCGTGTTCTTCATGAACGGTCGTCAGGTGTTCAACTTCGCGCTGCTCAAAGTCCCGGCGCACTTGCACGAATTGCTCGACGACTCCGGCCTCAAGGCTGACGACATCGACGCCTTCTGCATTCACCAGGGCAGTGCGGCGATTGTCGATGCGGTGGCGCGGCGTTTCGAAGGTGAGCCGGAGAAGTTCATCAAGGACATGGTCGAGACCGGTAACACCGTATCGTCGAGCATTCCGTTGCTGCTGGAAAAGCATGTACTCGATTCCGACTGGCAGCGCGTTGCCCTGAGCGGTTTCGGTGTCGGTCTGTCGTGGGGCTCGGCGATCATCTATCGTCCTTGAGTCCGGTCAAAAACGGCGGATACAAAAATAGCGTTCAGGGTTACCCTTGAACGCTATTTTTTTGCCTGAAGGGAGCGCGAGCCGGCATGAGCGAGTTTTTCCAAGCCAACGCCGAGGTTATCCAGCAGCGCTGGCCGGCACTGTTCGCACGATTGGTGGCTGAAGACAGTGCGGTCATCGACGCCGAACTGGTGCAGGGCCTGGGTTCGACACTGAGCGTTAACGGGATTCAACTCACCAGTCGTCACGACCGGGTCCACGAGGCGCGCGTTCAGGCGGCCAGTCTGCCGGAAAAACCTCAGTTGCACGTTTACGGCACCGGTCTTGGAGACTTGCCGGTCGTGTTGCTGGAGCGTGACGGGCTTGAGCGGTTGTACGTGCATGTGCTTAACGGCGCCCTGTTCGCGCTGGTGCTGCAACTGCTCGATCAGCGTCAATGGCTGGAAGATCCGCGTGTGCAGCTGTTCTATGCCGGTGATCTGTCAGACATCTGCACACCGTTTTTCGCCCTGCCGGCCGAGATGCTGCTGGCTGATGACTTCAACGCGAAGATCCGCGATCGGCTGGTCAGCGAAGTGCACCTGAGCTTCAACAATCGCGAGTTCGATCCAAACTTGCCGTTCATTCAACAGCGCTTGCAGGACTGCCTGCCGGTGTTGCTGGGCGATGACGATGTGGCGCAATTGTTCGGGACCGCCAATGGCCGGGAAATCTATGTGATCGGCACCGGGCCGACCCTGGAAGGGCATTTCCAGCGTCTGGCGGCGGTGCACGCGCAGGCCGAACGTCCATTGTTGATGTGCGTCGATACCGCTTACCGGCCGCTGCGCGAGCACGGCATCGTCCCGGATCTGGTGGTCACCATTGATCAGCGCATCAGCTTCCGGCATTTGCCGTTCGAGGACTCCGCTGGCATCCCGCTGGTGTATCTGCCCATGAGCGATCCTGCAGTGCTGACCGCCTGGAAGGGCAAGCGCTATGGCGGTTACTCGGCCAGCCCGGTGTACGCCGCGTTGCGTGAGCAATACCCGCGCGGACAACTGCATGTCGGTGGCAGCGTGATTCATCCGGCGGTGGACCTGGCGGTGAAGATGGGCGCCTCGCGTATTACCCTGTTTGGCGCCGACTTCGCGTTCCCGATGAACAAGACCCATGCCGGTTGGAATGACGGTGATCTGGGCCCCGGTGTTGATCAGGCGCGGCATTGGGTGCAGGACGGCCATGGCCAGCGGGTCAGCACCCAGCTGAATTTTCGCGGCTATCTGTGCGTACTGGAGCGTTATATCGCCGCACATCCGCAGGTACAGTTTTTCAACAGCAGTCGGGCGGGCGCACTGATCGCCGGGACGCAGTTCAATCAGGAGTTTGTGCAATGACGACGATTGAGCAGTGCGTTGGCGAATGCCGTCAGTGCGCCGGGTTGTTTCGCCTGGGACGTGATGTCGAGGCGGCGCTGGATATGGTCGATGTATTCGAGGGCGCGCAGCAGTTGCTGATAGCCAAACCTGCGCCGATTCAACAGGACTGGGCCTTTGTACTCACGCACATGCTCGCTTGTCAGGAACGTCAGGACTGGTTGGGGCTGGCGGACTGGATGGAGTATGAGTTGATCGAACTGTTGCAAAAAGCACGATCGGCACACTGACCGAGCGCACTGGCCCGCGGCTTTACGCGCGGGTCGGTTTTATGGCGTCATTTTTTCGCAGGTGGGAGGGCGCTAAGCCCTTGTTTTCTCGGGGGTGGCAGGGTGATGGCAAATTTTTTTCAAAAAGCCCTCAAGCAACCTGCCAACCCGACGATAACTATTACGAAGGTTCTCTAGGCCACACCAGGCGGTTGCCAGGGCCGGAAGCCGCAGTACCCAACCAACGAGGAATTCGTCATGGCTTTAACAGTAAACACCAACACCACGTCGCTGAACGTTCAGAAAAACCTGAACAACGCTTCCAACGCCCTGTCGACTTCGATGCAGCGCCTGTCTTCCGGCCTGAAAATCAACAGCGCTAAAGACGACGCCGCTGGCCTGCAGATCTCCAACCGTATGGCTTCGCAAATCCGTGGTGGCAACCAGGCTATCCAGAACGCCAACGACGGTATCTCCGTTGCTCAGGCAGCTGAAGGCGGCCTGCAAGCGACCACCGACATCCTGCAACGTATGCGTGAACTGGCTGTTAAAGCACGTAACGGCACCAACGGCACTGCTGACCAGACCGCAACCAACGCTGAATTCGCTCAGATGTCCGACGAGATCACCCGTATCTCGGCTTCGACCAACCTGAACGGCAAAAACCTGCTGGACGGTTCGGCTGGTACTGTAACCCTGCAAGTTGGCGCAAACACTGGTTCGGCTAACCACATCGACCTGGTACTGAGCTCCAAGTTCGACGCCGTCAGCCTGTCCGTAGGTAGCGGTACTGTAGTTCTGACCGGTGCTACCGGTACTGGTACTGGTTCTGCTTCGCAGAACATCGACAACGCGATCACTGCAATCGACGCCGCTATCGCTGCCATCGGTGCACAGCGCGCCAGCCTGGGTGCTTCGCAAAACCGTCTGACCAGCACCATCTCCAACCTGCAGAACATCGTGGAAAACACCACTGCTGCACAGGGTCGTGTACAAGATACCGACTTCGCCGCAGAAACTGCTAACCTGACCAAGCAGCAAACTCTGCAGCAGGCTTCGACCTCTGTTCTGGCTCAAGCCAACCAACTGCCATCCGCTGTACTGAAGCTGCTTCAGTAATTTCGGATTGAGTTCGGGCGGGGGAGTGCGCTGGTCGCGCTCTCTCGCCTTTTTACGTTAGAGGGTGATGAGCATGGACATGAGCGTAAAGCTTAACGTGTCTTATCCGGCTCCCAAGCCAGCAGCACCGGTTGCTGACAAACCGTCAGAGACGCCAGTCGTTGCCAAGGTGGATGCTCCGGTCGCTGATAAAAAGAGTCAGGATTCGGATGATGCCAAGTTGAAACTGGCGGTGCAGGAGATCGAAAAGTTTGTACAGTCGATCAAGCGCAATCTGGAGTTCTCTATCGACGAACACTCCGGAAAGGTCATCGTCAAGGTGATCGCAAGCGAGACGGGTGAAGTCGTTCGACAGATTCCCTCCGCAGAAGCCCTGAAGCTGGCAGACAGCCTCGCCAACGCGAGTCACGTGTTGTTCGACGCCAAAGTCTGATAGCTGGCATGAATAATGTTTGTACGTTCTCAGGACGCTGTTAACGGTCAAAAGAATGGCAACAATCTGAAGGGAGATGCACATGGCAAGTCCAATTCTACCGGGTTCCGGACTGGGTTCCGGCCTGGACATCGGCGCGATCGTGACCGCGCTGGTCAACGCCGACAAGTCTGCCAAGCAGACGCAGATCGATACTCAGACAAAAACCAACTCGCTGAAGATTTCCGGTGTCGGCTCGCTGAAAAGTGCGCTGGCGGCATTCCAGAAGTCGATGACTGATCTGGGCAAGGCGACCAGTCCTGCGTTTGCCGGTTATACCGCGACTTCGGATACGCCGACGGTACTCGGTGCAACGTCCGACAGTACTGCAGTACCTGGCAGCTATAGCGTTATCGTGAACAAACTGGCAACCGGCTCGAAAGTAGCCAGTGCTGCTTTTGCTGGCGGCGCCACCAGTGCCATTCCGAGTGGTACTCTGAAAATCAGTCAGAATGGCATTGATTACAATGTTGCGATTCCGGCCAATGCCACCTTGCAGAGCACTCGGGATGCGATCAACACCGCGCAGGCGAGCAATGGTATCTCCGCCAACATCGTGACCGACGCCAGCGGCGCTTCGCGTTTGGTGATCAACTCGAGCAAGACCGGCGCAGGCATGGACTTGCAGGTGAGTGGCATCGCGGGTCTCGAGATCGACGGTACTCAGAAAATGGGGGCCAGTCCTGCGGCAGGTGCCTCGGGCGCCGTTGGCGACTTGGCTCAGGACGCATCGCTCACCATCGACGGTCTGACCGTTACCAGCAAGAGCAACACGGTAACAGGTGCAATCAGCGGAATGACGTTGAGCCTCGCTGCCGTAAGCCCTAAAGACGCCAGTGGGACTCCGACGCCCGCAACCGTGACCGTCGCAACCAACACCGCAGGCATCCAGACGTCGCTGCAGACGTTCATGGATTCCTACAACACGCTCAAGCGAACCATCGATACCCTGTCCAATGCGACCGCGGACGCTGATGGCAACCTGACGGTTTCTGCTGCGTTTACCGGTGACTCGCTGCCGCGTTCGCTGATGGCGGATATCCGTTCGCAGCTGACCCAGAGCTCTGCGGGGACCGGGCAGTTGGCCGTCCTGGCGCAGATGGGTGTGCTGACCGACAAGGAAACCGGTGAGTTGACCCTCGATACCAAGGTGTTCAACGATCGTATGAGTATTCCGGGCATGTCTGGTCAGGTTCAGCAGATGTTCTCCGGCACCAATGCCACCAATGGTCTGTTGGCGCGCATGAGCAGTGCGGTTGATCCGTACATCAAGTCGGGTACCGGGCTGCTCGATCAGCGCAGCACCAGTTTGACCAACGCTGCGGCGAATCTGAAAAAGCAGCAGACAGCGTTGGACTTGCACGTGACGAGCCTGACGGCGACGCTGACCGCCAAATACAACGCCATGGACCTGTTGGTCGGGCAAATGAAGGCGACGGCAAGTAACATTACGTCGTTCTTCAGCTCGCTGAACGCTCAGCAATCCGCGAAGTAACCCGTAAGAACGACAAAAACCCGGCTACGCTTCATCGGCGTGCGCCGGGTTTTTGTCTTTTGATCTAAAGTTCTGTGATTCGTTGGCGATACACTGGTTATACGAGTCATTGTGGCAATGAGGTAGAACATGAACCCAATGTTAGCCCTTCGGCAATATCAAAAAGTCGGTGCACACGCCCAGACATCCGAAGCGAGCCCGCACCGCTTGGTGCAAATGTTGATGGAAGGTGGTCTGGAGCGCATCGCTCAGGCCAAGGGTGCCATCGAGCGCAAAGACATCCCTGCCAAGGGTACGGCTATCAGCAAGGCCATCGGTATCATTGGCGGTTTGTGCGAGGGTCTGGATCTGGAAAACAGCGCCGATTCGGTCGCTGATCTCAATCAGCTCTACATCTACATGATGAAGCGGCTGGCGCAGGCCAATATTGACAGCGACCCGCGAATTCTCGATGAGGTCGCGGGCCTGCTGCGCACCGTAAAGGAAGGCTGGGACGGCATCGCTCCGCCAGGCCCCCAGTTTTAAGGAGAGCACCATGAGTCTTGTATTGCAGCGAATCGCAGATACCCGTGAAGCGTTGGTCAGCGCGCTGGCCGAACGTAACTGGGAGGCCATTGGCGAGCTGGATCTGGCCTGCCGTTCCTGCATGGAAGACGTCATGGCCGAGGCCTCGCTGGATGAGGAGGCCTTGCGCAATAACCTTGAGGAGCTGCTCCACGTGTACAAGGAGCTTCTGGAGGCGGCGATGGGTGAGCGGCAGGCGATAGCCAACGAGATGTCGCAGATCACCCAAGCGCAGAAGGCGGCAAAGGTTTACCATCTGTTTGGTTAATTAACCTCCAGTTAATCCAGACATGTGCGCCATAAATTTGACTGTGCACGGTTTTTTGACTTAACTAGTGGCTGTTTTCAGATTTCAGGCGTCTACAGGCACAAGGTGTCCTGCAAGCGTCTCGCTTGCCCCATTTTTCGGGCATTGAGTTGACTAGGGAAGTTGCTATTGCATGTGGCGTGAAACCAAAATTCTGCTGATCGATGACGATAGCGTCCGCCGCCGCGACCTGGCGGTGATTTTAAATTTTCTCGGCGAAGAAAATTTACCCTGCGGCAGCCATGACTGGCAGCAGGCCGTCGGCTCTTTGTCATCAAGTCGTGAAGTCATCTGTGTACTGATCGGGACGGTCAATGCTCCGGGTGCACTTTTGGGCTTGTTAAAGACACTCTCGACATGGGATGAGTTCCTTCCGGTTTTGCTGATGGGCGATAATTCTTCCGTCGACCTGCCGGAAGACCAGCGCCGCCGGGTGCTTTCGACCCTGGAAATGCCGCCCAGCTACAGCAAACTGCTCGACTCCCTGCACCGTGCCCAGGTCTATCGCGAGATGTACGACCAGGCCCGCGAGCGCGGCCGTCATCGCGAACCCAACCTGTTCCGCAGCCTCGTCGGCACCAGCCGGGCGATCCAGCACGTCCGGCAGATGATGCAGCAAGTGGCCGATACCGACGCCAGCGTGCTGATCCTCGGCGAGTCCGGCACCGGCAAGGAAGTTGTTGCGCGCAATCTGCATTACCACTCCAAGCGTCGCGATGCGCCATTCGTGCCAGTCAACTGCGGGGCGATCCCGGCAGAGCTGCTGGAAAGTGAACTGTTCGGCCACGAGAAGGGCGCCTTCACCGGTGCGATCACCAGCCGTGCCGGGCGTTTCGAACTGGCCAATGGCGGTACGCTGTTCCTCGACGAAATCGGCGACATGCCGCTGCCGATGCAGGTCAAG
This sequence comes from Pseudomonas sp. 14P5.3.2, assembly GCF_057799175.1. NCBI lineage: Bacteria > Pseudomonadati > Pseudomonadota > Gammaproteobacteria > Pseudomonadales > Pseudomonadaceae > Pseudomonas > Pseudomonas sp. 14P5.3.2. The sequence goes on from NZ_JBYOKU010000021.1 coordinate 50,163, forward strand.
CTGCTGCGCGTCCTGCAGGAGCGCACCTTCGAGCGCGTGGGCAGCAACAAGACCCAGAGCGTCGACGTGCGCATCATTGCCGCGACCCACAAGAATCTCGAAAGCATGATCGAGATCGGCACCTTCCGCGAAGACCTCTACTATCGCCTGAACGTGTTCCCGATCGAGATGGCGCCGCTGCGTGAGCGCGTCGAAGACATTCCGCTGCTGATGAACGAACTGATCTCGCGCATGGAACACGAAAAGCGCGGCTCGATCCGTTTCAACTCGGCGGCGATCATGTCGCTGTGCCGTCACGGCTGGCCGGGCAACGTCCGTGAGCTGGCGAACCTGGTCGAGCGCATGGCGATCATGCATCCGTACGGGGTGATCGGCGTGGTCGAGTTGCCGAAGAAATTCCGCTACGTCGACGACGAAGACGAGCAGATGGTCGACAGTCTGCGCAGCGATCTCGAAGAGCGCGTGGCTATCAACGGCCACACCCCGGACTTCACCGCCAACGCGATGCTGCCGCCGGAAGGTCTGGACCTCAAGGACTACCTCGGTGGTCTGGAGCAGGGCCTGATCCAGCAGGCGCTGGACGACGCCAATGGCATCGTGGCGCGTGCCGCCGAACGCCTGCGCATTCGTCGCACCACGCTGGTGGAGAAGATGCGCAAGTACGGCATGAGCCGGCGCGAAGGAGACGAGCAGGCGGATGATTGACGCCTGTTTTTCAATGCCTTCATTTATAAGCAGTTTTTTTTAGGCACGGGTATTGCTACATCCCTCGCAACGTTCCGTTTAACTGACGGTCAGCCAAGCGAGAGAACACAATGCCCCACGCCCAGATGTCTTCTGCCTCCAATGCCGAGGGGCAACCGTCGTCCTTAGAGCAGACGAGCCGCCTGGGTCTTGAGCAGGCGTTCGCGCTGTTCAATCAGATGTCCAGCCAGTTGACCGATTCCTACAGCATGCTTGAAGCCCGGGTCACCGAGCTCAAGGGTGAACTGGCCGTGGTCAGCGCCCAGCGCATGCAGGAGCTGGCAGAAAAAGAACGCCTGGCCAACCGTCTGCAAAACCTCCTTGATCTGTTGCCCGGTGGCGTCATCGTGATTGACGGCCACGGCATGGTTCGCGAAGCCAATCCGGCGGCGATCGACTTGCTCGGGCTACCACTGGAAGGCGAATTGTGGCGTCACGTCATCGCCCGTTGCTTTGCCCCGCGTGAAGACGACGGTCATGAAATCTCTCTGAAAAACGGGCGGCGCCTGTCGATTGCCACGCGTTCGCTGGATGCCGAGCCGGGGCAGTTGGTGTTGCTCAACGACCTGACAGAAACCCGTCATCTGCAGGATCAACTGGCGCGCCACGAGCGCCTGTCGTCGCTGGGGCGGATGGTCGCCTCGCTGGCTCATCAGATCCGCACGCCGCTGTCAGCCGCTTTGCTCTATGCCAGTCATTTGACTGAGCAGGAACTTCCGGTCGCCACTCAACAGCGCTTTGCCGGCCGCCTCAAAGAGCGCCTGCATGAGCTGGAACATCAGGTGCGCGACATGCTGGTGTTCGCCCGTGGCGAGCTGCCGCTGACCGACCGGATCACCCCGAATGCCTTGATGCAGTCGCTGCAAGCGGCGGCGCTGACCCATGTGCAGGATTTGCCCGTTCGTTGGCAGTGCGACAGCCATGCCGGCGAATTGCTGTGCAACCGCGACACGTTGGTCGGGGCGATTCTCAATCTGATCGAAAACGCGATTCAGGCCAGCGATGGCAACGTGCGCCTGAAAGTGCATTGCTACAGCCGCGACAACAGCCTGCGCCTGTGTGTCAGCGACAGCGGCAGCGGCATTGATCCGGCGGTGCTGGAGCGTCTCGGTGAGCCATTTTTCACCACCAAAGTTACCGGTACCGGGCTTGGCCTGACCGTGGTCAAGGCTGTGGCGCGGGCACATCAGGGAGAATTGCAGCTGCGTTCGCGAGTCGGGCGCGGCACGTGCGCGCAGGTGATCCTGCCGCTGTTTTCCGCTGTACACGGAGCTGAGTAAACGTCATGGGCATCAAGGTTTTGCTGGTCGAGGATGACCGCTCGTTGCGCGAAGCGCTGGCCGATACGCTGCTGCTGGCGGGGCACGACTACCAGGCGGTCGGCAGTGCCGAAGAGGCGTTGCAGGCGGTCGAGCGCGAGGCGTTCAGTCTGGTGGTCAGCGACGTCAACATGCCTGGCATGGACGGCCATCAACTGCTTGCACTGTTGCGTGCCCGGCAGCCGCAATTGCCGGTGTTGCTGATGACTGCGCATGGCGCGGTCGAACGCGCCGTGGATGCGATGCGTCAGGGCGCGGCGGATTATCTGGTCAAGCCATTTGAACCCAAGGCCCTGCTGGACCTGGTGTCGCGGCATGCCCTGGGTAGCGTCAGCGTTGCTGACGGTGAAGGTCCGGTGGCGGTCGAGCCGGCCAGTGCGCAGTTGCTCGAACTGGCCGCGCGGGTGGCGCGCAGTGATTCCACGGTGCTGATCTCCGGCGAATCCGGTACAGGCAAAGAAGTGCTGGCGCGCTACATCCACCAGCAATCCCACCGTGCCAGCCAGCCGTTTATTGCGATCAACTGCGCGGCGATTCCCGACAACATGCTTGAAGCGACGCTGTTCGGTCACGAGAAGGGCTCGTTCACCGGCGCCATCGCGGCGCAGGCCGGCAAGTTCGAGCAGGCCGATGGCGGCACCATTCTGCTCGACGAGATTTCCGAAATGCCCTTGGGCCTGCAAGCCAAGTTGCTGCGGGTGTTGCAGGAGCGCGAAGTCGAGCGCGTCGGTGCGCGCAAACCGATCACCCTAGATATTCGCGTGGTCGCCACCACCAACCGTGATCTGGCCGGCGAAGTGGCGGCGGGGCGTTTCCGTGAAGACCTTTTTTACCGTCTGTCGGTTTTTCCCCTGGCGTGGCGTCCACTTCGCGAGCGCACTGCCGATATCTTGCCGCTGGCGGAGCGGTTGCTGAACAAACACGTCAATAAAATGAAGCATGCGGCGGCGAAACTTTCGCCAGAGGCCCAGGCTTGCCTGACCCACTACCCGTGGCCGGGCAACGTGCGTGAGCTGGATAACGCGATTCAACGGGCGCTGATTCTGCAGCAGGGCGGTTTGATCCAGCCGCAGGATTTCTGTCTGACCGGCGCAGTGACGTTTAGCGCAGCGCCGGCCGTCGTGCCGGTGCAGCCGTTGGTGCGCGAGATCGAAGTCGAGGCCGAGTCCGCCGGTGCGCTGGGCGATGACCTGCGTCGCCGGGAGTTCCAGATGATCATCGACACCCTGCGCACCGAGCGTGGTCGGCGCAAGGAAGCCGCGGAAAAACTCGGTATCAGCCCGCGTACCCTGCGCTACAAACTGGCGCAAATGCGGGATGCCGGGATGGACGTCGAAGGCTATCTGTTCGCCACCTGAAAATTGTCGCAGGTCAATTGTGGGAGCGGGCTTGCTCGCGAAAGCGCAGGGTCAGTGGCGAAAATGTCGACTGACCCTCCCTCTTCGCGAGCAAGCTCGCTCCCACAGTGATTTCGCGGTGCCTACACCTGACGCGGTGCCTTGATGGGCTTTTATAGAGTAAGTCCGCCGAGCTGGCACCCTTGTTGCTAATACCTGTGTACCCGCCGAGTGAGTGTCAAAAAATTGCGGGCCGCCCAAGAGAGTAGACCATGAGCCAAGGTATTGAATTTAATCGGTTGATGATGGACATGAAGGCCATGAAAATGGACGCCATGGCCACGCCGAAATCGACTGCCGCCGTCCCTGAACTGGCAGGCAGCAGCTTTTCCGACATGCTCGGTCAGGCCATCAACAAAGTCAGCGATACCCAGCAGGCGTCGACTCAGTTGGCCAACGCATTTGAAATCGGCAAGAGCGGCGTCGATCTGACGGACGTGATGATCGCCTCGCAGAAAGCCAGCGTGTCGTTCCAGGCTCTGACCCAGGTGCGCAACAAGCTGGTTCAGGCTTATCAAGACATCATGCAGATGCCGGTTTAAGGACGAGATTGAGTCATGGCAGAAGCAGTCGCCGATAACGTTCCGGCCAAGGCCACCCCGATAGACGGCAAACCGCCGCTGTTCGGCCTGTCCTTCCTGGAAAACCTCTCCGAGATGACCATGCTGCGTCAGGTGGGCCTGTTGGTCGGCCTGGCTGCGAGCGTGGCGATTGGCTTTGCCGTGGTGCTGTGGTCGCAGCAGCCGGATTACCGTCCGTTGTACGGCAGCCTTGCCGGCATGGACGCCAAGCAGGTCATGGACACCCTGGCCTCCGCCGACATTCCCTACACCGTCGAGCCGAACTCCGGCGCCTTGCTGGTCAAGGCTGACGATCTGTCCCGTGCGCGGATGAAACTCGCGGCCGCTGGTGTCACTCCCAGCGACGGCAACATCGGTTTCGAAATCCTCGACAAGGAACAGGGGCTGGGCACCAGCCAGTTCATGGAAGCGACCCGTTACCGTCGCGGCCTCGAAGGCGAACTGGCACGCACCATCTCCAGCCTGAACAACGTCAAGGGTGCCCGTGTGCACCTGGCGATTCCGAAGAGCTCGGTGTTCGTGCGTGATGAGCGCAAGCCAAGCGCTTCGGTACTGGTCGAGCTGTACTCCGGGCGTTCGCTGGAGCCGGGTCAGGTGGTGGCGATCATCAACCTGGTGGCAACCTCCGTTCCTGAACTGAGCAAATCGCAGATCACCGTCGTCGATCAGAAGGGCAACCTGCTCTCCGATCAGGCGGAAAACTCCGAAATGACCATGGCCGGCAAGCAGTTCGATTACAGCCGCCGCATGGAAAGCATGCTGACCCAGCGCGTGCACAATATTCTGCAGCCGGTGCTGGGCAACGATCGCTACAAGGCTGAAGTCTCGGCCGACATCGATTTCAACGCCGTCGAATCGACTGCCGAGCAGTTCAACCCGGATCAACCGGCGTTGCGCAGCGAGCAGTCGGTCAACGAACAACGCACCGCCAGCAATGGCCCGCAAGGTGTACCGGGTGCCCTGAGCAACCAGCCGCCAGCGCCGGCCTCGGCACCGCAGACCACCGGTGGCGCGCAAGCCTCTACCGGCATGATTCAGCCCGGTCAGCCACTGGTTGATGCCAACGGTCAGCAGATCATGGACCCGGCCACCGGCCAGCCAATGCTCGCGCCGTACCCGGCGGACAAGCGTCAACAATCCACCAAGAACTTCGAACTCGACCGTTCCATCAGCCACACCAAACAGCAGCAGGGTCGCCTGAATCGTCTGTCGGTGTCGGTGGTAGTCGACGATCAGGTCAAGATCAACCCGGCCAACGGGGAAACCACCCGCGCGCCGTGGAGCGCCGATGAACTGGCGCGTTTCACCCGTCTGGTGCAGGACGCGGTCGGCTTCGATGCCAGTCGTGGCGACAGCGTCAGCGTGATCAACATGCCGTTCTCCGCCGAGCGCGGCGAAGTGGTTGCCGATATTCCGTTCTACTCCCAGCCATGGTTCTGGGACATCGTCAAACAAGTGCTGGGTGTGTTGTTCATCCTGGTGCTGGTGTTTGGTGTGCTGCGTCCGGTGTTGAACAACATCACCGGTGGCGGCAAAGGCAAGGAGCTGGCCGGTCTGGGCAGCGACGTGGAACTCGGTGGCATGGGCGGCCTGGACGGCGACCTGGCCAACGACCGCGTGAGCCTCGGTGGTCCGCAGAGCATTCTGTTGCCTAGCCCGAGCGAGGGTTACGACGCACAACTGAATGCAATCAAGAGCTTGGTGGCCGAGGATCCGGGTCGCGTGGCTCAGGTCGTGAAAGAGTGGATTAACGCAGATGAGTGATAACCGAGCCGCAACCGTCAAACTGAACAAGGTCGACAAAGCCGCGATTCTGCTGCTGTCCCTGGGTTCAACCGATGCCGCGCAAGTGCTGCGCCACATGGGCCCGAAAGAGGTTCAGCGTGTCGGTGTGGCCATGGCCCAGATGGGTAACGTCCATCGCGAGCAGGTCGAGCAGGTCATGAGCGAGTTCGTCGACATCGTCGGCGACCAGACCAGCCTCGGCGTCGGCTCCGACGACTACGTGCGCAAAATGCTTACCCAGGCGTTGGGCGAAGACAAGGCCAACGGCCTGATCGACCGCATCCTGCTCGGTGGCAACACCAGCGGCCTCGACAGCCTGAAATGGATGGAGCCGCGCGCCGTTGCCGACGTGATCCGTTACGAACACCCGCAGATCCAGGCCATCGTGGTGGCGTACCTCGACCCGGATCAGGCCGGTGAAGTACTGGGCAACTTCGACCACAAGGTGCGTCTGGACATCATCCTGCGCGTCTCGTCGTTGAACACCGTGCAGCCAGCTGCTCTGAAAGAGTTGAACCAGATTCTCGAGAAGCAGTTCTCCGGCAACTCGAACGCCTCGCGCACCACTTTGGGTGGCATCAAGCGTGCGGCGGACATCATGAACTTCCTCGACAGCTCGATCGAAGGCCAGCTCATGGACTCGATCCGCGAAGTCGACGAAGACCTGTCCGGTCAGATCGAAGACCTCATGTTCGTGTTCAACAACCTGGCCGATGTCGACGACCGCGGCATTCAGGCGCTGTTGCGCGAAGTCTCTTCCGACGTGCTGGTGCTGGCCCTCAAGGGTTCGGACGAAGGCGTCAAAGAGAAGATCTTCAAGAACATGTCCAAGCGTGCGGCCGAGCTGTTGCGCGACGACCTCGAAGCCAAAGGCCCGGTGCGCGTCAGCGACGTGGAAACCGCGCAGAAAGAAATCCTCACCATTGCCCGTCGTATGGCCGAAGCCGGCGAAATCGTGCTCGGTGGCAAGGGCGGCGAGGAAATGATCTAAGCCCATGGACAAGCATGACGATGTGACGGATCTGATCCGTGCCCGCGATGTCCGTGGTTTCGAATCCTGGGAAATGCCCAGCTTCGATCCGCCGAAACCGGAACCCGAGCCGGAACCGGAGCCCGAGCCGCCGGAAATGGAAGAAGTGCCGCTGGAAGAAGTCCAGCCACTGACCCTGGAAGAACTCGAAAGCATCCGTCAGGAGGCTTACAACGAGGGCTTTGGCATCGGCGAGAAGGAAGGTTTTCACAGCGCCACGCTGAAGGTGCGTCAGGAAGCCGAAGTGGCGCTGGCGGCGAAACTCGCCAGCCTCGAGCAACTGATGACCCACCTGTTCGAGCCGATTGCCGAGCAGGACACGCAGATCGAAAAGTCGCTGGTCGACCTCGTGCAACACATCACCAAGCAAGTGATCAAGCGCGAGCTGGCCATCGACTCCAGCCAGATCGAACAGGTCATGCGCGATGCGCTCAAGCTGTTGCCGTTGGGCGTGGAAAACGTGCGTCTTTACGTCAATCCGCAAGACTTCGAGCAGGCCAAGGCCTTGCGCGAACGTCATGAGGAATCCTGGCGCATCGTCGAAGATGACTCGTTGCTGCCGGGCGGTTGCCGGGTTGAAACCGAGCACAGCCGTATCGACGCCAGCATCGAGACCCGCGTGACCCAGGTCATGGCCAAACTGTTCGACCAGTTACACGAACAGGCCCTGCACCCGGCTGCGCCGGATCTGAGTCTGGACATTCCTGAAGAAAACCAACCGGCGGCTGCGCCTGAAGAGCCGCTCGCGGACACCCCCGATGCGCCTTGAACGCACCAGTTTCGCCAAGCGCCTCAGCACTTATGCTGAAGCCACTGAGATCGCCGGCGCGCCGATTCTCGAAGGGCGCCTGCTGCGCATGGTCGGCCTCACCCTTGAAGCCGAAGGCCTGCGCGCTGCCATGGGCACGCGCTGCCTGGTGATCAATGACGACAGCTATCACCCGTCCCAGGTGGAAGCGGAGGTCATGGGGTTTTCCGGCAACAAAGTCTTTCTGATGCCGGTCGGCAGCGTCGCCGGCATCGCCCCGGGCGCCCGCGTGGTGCCGCTGGCGGAAACCGGTCGTCTGCCGATGGGCATGAGCATGCTCGGTCGCGTACTCGATGGCGCCGGACGCGCGCTGGACGGCAAGGGCGGTATGAAGGCTGAAGACTGGGTGCCGATGGACGGCCCGACCATCAACCCGCTTAACCGCGATCCGATCCACGTCCCGCTGGACGTCGGCATCCGTTGCATCAACGGTTTGCTGACTGTCGGGCGTGGTCAGCGTCTGGGTCTGTTCGCCGGTACCGGTGTCGGTAAATCGGTGCTGCTGGGCATGATGACCCGCTTCACCGAGGCCGACATTATCGTCGTTGGCCTGATCGGTGAGCGGGGTCGAGAAGTTAAAGAGTTCATCGAGCACATTCTCGGTGAAGAAGGCCTCAAGCGTTCGGTGGTGGTCGCCTCGCCGGCGGACGATGCGCCACTGATGCGTCTGCGCGCGGCGATGTATTGCACGCGAATCGCCGAGTATTTCCGCGACAAGGGCAAGAACGTCCTGTTGCTGATGGATTCGTTGACCCGTTTCGCCCAGGCCCAGCGGGAAATCGCTTTGGCCATTGGCGAGCCGCCAGCGACCAAGGGTTATCCGCCCTCGGTGTTCGCCAAACTGCCGAAACTGGTGGAGCGCGCCGGTAATGCGGAGAAGGGCGGTGGTTCGATCACCGCGTTCTACACCGTGTTGTCCGAAGGCGATGACCAGCAGGACCCGATTGCCGACTCGGCGCGGGGCGTGCTTGACGGCCACATCGTGTTGTCCCGGCGTCTGGCCGAGGAAGGGCACTATCCGGCCATCGACATCGAAGCGTCGATCAGCCGGGTGATGCCGGCCGTGGTTTCGGCGGAGCACATGCAGCGCGCGCAGTACTTCAAGCAATTGTGGTCGCGCTATCAGCAGAGCCGCGATCTGATCAGCGTCGGCGCGTACGTCGCCGGTGGCGACCGCGAGACCGATCTGGCGATCAATCTGCAGCCGCAACTGACCCGCTACCAGCGTCAGGGGCTCAACGACAAGATCAACATGGGCGAGAGCCAGGCTTACCTCGAAACCCTGTTCGCGCCTGCGGCGGGCGGGTAATCGGCCATGGCCGTGAGCCGAGCTGCGCGTCTGGCACCCGTGGTGGAGATGGCCGAACAGGCCGAGAAAACCGCCGTGCAGCGCCTGGGTTACTTTCAGGGCCAGGTCAAAGTGGCCGAAAGTAAACTCGCCGACCTCGACGCCTTTCGTCTGGATTATCAGGAACAGTGGATCGTGCGCGGCAGCGACGGGGTTTCCGGGCAATGGCTGCTGGGTTATCACGGCTTCCTCGCGCAGCTGGACACCGCCATCGACCAGCAGCGCCAGAGCCTGGTCTGGCACCAGAACAACCTGATCAAGGCGCGCGATGCCTGGCAGCAGGCGTTTGCCAAGGTCGAAGGCCTGCGCAAACTGGTGCAGCGCTACCGCGAAGAGGCGCAACGCCTCGAAGACAAGCGTGAGCAGAAGCTGCTGGACGAGTTGTCGCAGCGTTTGCCGCGCCAGAACCCTTTTTAAGTTGTCCCAAACTCCCTGTGGGAGCGGGCTTGCTCGCGAAGGCGTCGTGTCAGTCACCACCTCGGTCAACTGACCGATTGCATTCGCGAGCGAGCCCGCTCCCACATTTGGTTCTGCGTTGCACCTTGCCCCTGGGTCTACCAGATGCTAAACCTTGTACACGTTCGTCAATGACAAGGAAGCCAGTCAATGTCAGTCGTTACAGAAGTCTCTCCGGATGGTCAAAAACTGACGATTTCGGTCAAGGGGCGGTTCGATTTTGGGCGCCATCAGGAGTTTCGCGAGTCCTATGAGCGGCTTAACCAAAAACCCGACTCCATCGTGGTTGATCTGAAAGAAGCCACCTACCTCGACAGCTCCGCGCTGGGCATGCTGCTCTTGCTGCGCGATCATGCCGGCGGCGACGACTCGGATGTGCGCGTGATCAACAGCAACTCCGACGTGCGCAAGATCCTCGCCATCTCCAATTTCGACAAACTCTTCGACATCAGTTGACGGCCATGCAGGCGCAAGAGCCGCTGACGATCCTGATCGCCGAAGACAGCGCCGCTGACCGGTTACTGTTGTCGACCATCGTCCGGCGTCAGGGGCATGAAGTGCTGACGGCGGCCAATGGCGCTGAAGCGGTTGAGGTCTTTCGCCGACAACAACCGCATCTGGTGCTGATGGACGCGATGATGCCGGTGATGGACGGCTTCGAAGCGGCGCAGCAGATCAAGGCGCTGGCGGGGGAAACCCTGGTGCCGATCATCTTCCTGACCTCGCTGACCGAAAGTGAAGCCCTGGCCCGGTGTCTGGAGGCTGGGGGCGACGACTTTCTGGCGAAGCCCTACAACCAGGTGATCCTCGCCGCCAAAATCAAGGCGATGGATCGCTTGCGCCGCTTGCAGGCCACCGTGCTGCAGCAGCGCGATCTGATCGCCAAACATCACGATTACCTGCTCAACGAACAGCGTGTGGCCAAAGCGGTGTTCGACAAGGTGGCCCACTCGGGCTGCCTGAGTGCGCCGAACATCCGCTATCTGCAATCGCCTTACGCATTGTTCAACGGCGACCTGCTGCTGGCGGCGTACACCCCGGCCGGCGACATGCATGTGCTGCTCGGTGATTTCACCGGTCACGGTCTGCCGGCGGCGGTGGGGGCGATGCCGCTGGCAGAAGTGTTCTATGGCATGACCGCCAAGGGCTACGGCCTGGCCGAAACCCTGCGCGAGATGAACGCCAAGCTCAAGCGCATCCTGCCGGTGGACATGTTCTGCTGCGCGACCATGCTCTGCCTGAGTTTTCAGCGGCGCACGGTGGAGGTGTGGAACGGCGGTATGCCCGACGGTTATCTGCACCGGATTGCCAGCGGCGAGCGGGTGCCGCTGTCGGCGCGGCACCTGCCGCTGGGCGTGCTCAGCCCGCAAGCGTTTGACGACCGGACAGAAGTGCAAACCATGGCGGTGGGGGATCGGGTGTTCCTGCTGTCTGACGGTGTGATCGACACCACTGACGGCGATGACCGGTTGTTCGGTGTCGAGCGTTTGCAGCAGCTGTTTGCTGTCAACCGAGAGCCGGACAACCTGTTTGCCGAGATTGAACAGGCCTTGCTCGAGTTTCGCGGCGAGCCCCGTGACGACGTGAGCATGGTCGAGATCAGCCTGCTCGACGCGGCGCAGGTCATGCCGCCGGCGCCGGTGTATTCCGACAGCGGCCAGTCGTGTCCGCTGGACTGGTCGGTGAGCTTCGAGTTTCGCGGCGCTACACTCAAGCGCTTCAATCCTTTGCCGTATCTGCTGCAGTTGTTGCTGGAAGTACACGGGTTGCGCACCCAGAGCGGGGCGATCTACAGCGTGCTCGCCGAGTTGTACTCCAATGCGCTGGAGCACGGCGTGCTGGGTCTGGATTCCAGCCTCAAGCGCGATGCCGCAGGATTCGCGCGCTACTATGAGCAGCGCAATGCGCGACTCGATGCCTTGCAGGACGGTTATGTGCGCGTGCATCTGCAGGTCCGGCCGCAAGGCACCGGTGGCTGTCTGGTCATTCGCGTCGAGGACAGCGGCAAGGGTTTTGACGTGGCGCGGGTGATGGAGCGGCCGGTGGACGGTGTCCGTCTGTCGGGGCGCGGGGTCAGTTTGATCCGGCAATTGGGGCATAACGCCAGATGGTCGGACGAAGGTCGCAGTGCTTGCGTAGAGTTTTTCTGGGAGGTTAGGGCATAATTCGCCGATTCTTGATCAAGGAGTGAACAAGTGACTGACCAACATGTGGATCGCGAAGTACTCGATGCGTTACGCGAAGTGATGGAAGACAGCTATCCGGATTTGCTGGATACCTTCCTGACCGATTCTGAAAGTCGCTTGCATCAACTGCAGAAGACCGCCGACGCCAAGGTGTTGGCCGAGGTCGCCCATAGTTTCAAGGGCAGCGCCAGCAACATGGGGGCCGTTCGGCTGGCGACCCTTTGTCAGGCACTCGAGGCGGACGCCAGAAACAAAAGCCCGGCTGAAATCGTCGATCTGGTGGCGGACATCAGCAGCGAATTCGCCGATGTGCGACCTGTCTACGAAGACGAACGCCAGCACGCCCTGACCCATTGAATCCCGCCGTCCGGCGCTTTTCGCAAGTGCCGGACAAAACTGGCCCGACACTTGCAGTAATCCCTGTCAACTGTACCTACGATCCCAGTGCAGCGGAGACCGTGTCATGCCTGCGACCCCCAATGTTCTTCTTCAATCTGCCGCTCAGGCCAAGGCGCAAGCCGCCGCCGCGAAAACGCCGGTAATGGCTGCAGACACCGGGGACAAGGCCTCAAGCTTCGCTCAAGTGTTCGCCGATCAAGGCCCGAAAAAGACTCTTCCGAGCTCTGACAGTTCGTTGAAACCGGCGCGCGACAAGGTTGCCGACAACAGCGACAGGAAAGATCTCGGCAAGGATAAGTCTGCCGCCACGCAACAGACCGTTGCCGATAGCGGCAACGCCTTGCCTGCCGACAAGTCTGCACCGACGACATCCGATGATCAGGCAGCCGCTGACAAGGCCGCCGCCGATGCTGCCGCAGACGACGCGCAGACTCCGGTGGCTGACACCACGCCAGTTGACCCGGCGCTGGATCCGGCGCTGGCGCAAACCGTGCAGCCGCTGGTCGCGGCGCCTGTGGTGCCAGCACCGGTGGCTGTAACACCGGAGCCGGTCAAGGCCGAAACACCGGTCGTGGCCGCAACCGTCGCGCCGGCAGTGGTCAAAGACCCTGCTGCGTCGACCGACAGCGCTTTCGACCCGGCGGCCGATCCGCTCGACTCGTTGCCGGCGGTGCGCATGGCGATGGAGCAGGGCGGGCACATTTCCGCATCCAGCCAGACACAGCCCAAAGCTACGCCGGCCCAGACTCAGGCCGACGGTGAATTGACTTCGGCGCAGAACTTCGCCGCCGGCATGGCCAGCATGCTCGACGTACAGGCCGACAAGGACAGCACCAGTCAGAATGGTGAGAAAACCTTCAGTGGCCTGATCGACGATGGCCTGAAAGATCTGAAAAGCGCCACCAGTGATACCCGTGTCGATGATTTCGCCAACCGTCTGGCGGCGCTGACTCAGGCAGCCACACCGAAAACCGCGAACGCCGTACCGGTGAATCAGCCGATCGCCATGCACCAGAGCGGCTGGACCGAAGAAATCGTCAACCGCGTCATGTACCTGTCGAGCGCCAATCTGAAGGCGGCGGATATTCAATTGCAGCCGGCGGAACTGGGGCGTCTGGATATCCGGGTGAACATGGTTCCCGATCAGCAGACCCAGGTGACATTCATGAGCGCGCATCCAAGCGTGCGTGAAGCGCTGGACGGTCAGATGCATCGCTTGCGTGACATGTTCACCCAGCAGGGCATGGGCCAGGTCGACGTCAATGTCTCCGACCAGAGCCGCGGCTGGCAGGGTCAGCAGGGCCAGGAACAGGCGCAGCAGGGCCAGAGTGGCCGCACCAGCGCTACTGGCGGACGTCTGGATTCGGCGGAAGAAGAGCTGACGCCGGCGGCAGTGGCCGAAGCCGCTGCGCAAACCACCAGCGTCATTGGCACCAGCGCCGTCGATTACTACGCCTGATCAAACGCTGATCCACTCACTGTGGGAGCGAGCTTGCTCGCGAAAGCGATATAACAGTCGACATCAATGTTGAATGTTAAACCGTCTTCGCGAGCAGGCTCGCTCCCACATTTGTTTTGTGGTGCTCTCCAGATCAATCCTCCGACACTTCTGGCATAACACTTGCTCTTGCCTTGCCGTGCGACTGTGAAAACCCGAATAGTGACGGATTATTGGCATGGCGAAGAGCGAAGCAGCAGCTGTAAAAGACCCCGCGACCAAAGGCAAACTCAAGATGATCATCCTGATCGTGGTGGCTCTGCTGCTGGCGATCGGTGTGTCCGTGGGCGCGACCTGGTACTTCATGCACAGTGCTCAGAGCAAGCCTGCCGCAGCGGCCGAAGCCGCGCCGACCGGCAAGCAGCCAGCGATTTTCGAGCCGATGGCGCCGGCGTTTGTCGCCAACTACAACCAGAACGGCCGTCAGCGCTACATGCAGGTGAGCATCACCATGCTGGCGCGTAACCAGGCCGATCTGGACGCGCTCAAAGTGCACATGCCGGTGATCCGCAACAACCTGGTGATGCTCTTCTCCGGTCAGGATTTCGCCACGCTGGCGACCCCGGTCGGGCAGGAGATGTTGCGCCAGAAGGCCACAGCCAGCGTCCAGGAAGTGGCGCAGAAAGAGCTGGGCAAAGTGGTGATCGAACAGTTGCTTTTCACTAATTTCGTACTGCAGTAGGAACACGACATGGCCGTGCAGGATCTGCTGTCCCAGGATGAAATCGACGCGCTGTTGCATGGCGTCGACGATGGTCTGGTACAGACCGATAACGCTGCCGAACCCGGCAGTGTCAAAAGCTACGACCTGACCAGCCAGGATCGCATCGTCCGTGGACGCATGCCGACTCTGGAAATGATCAACGAGCGTTTTGCCCGTTACACCCGCATCAGCATGTTCAACATGCTGCGCCGCTCGGCGGACGTTGCCGTCGGTGGCGTCCAGGTGATGAAGTTCGGCGAATACGTGCACTCGCTGTACGTGCCGACCAGCCTCAACCTGGTCAAGATCAAACCGCTGCGCGGCACTGCGCTGTTCATCCTCGACGCCAAACTGGTGTTCAAGCTGGTGGACAACTTCTTCGGCGGCGACGGCCGTCACGCCAAGATCGAAGGGCGTGAATTCACCCCGACCGAACTGCGTGTAGTGCGCATGGTGCTGGAGCAGGCCTTCGTCGATCTGAAGGAAGCCTGGCAGGCGATCATGGAAGTCAATTTCGAGTACATCAACTCGGAAGTGAACCCGGCCATGGCCAACATCGTCGGCCCGAGCGAAGCGATCGTGGTCTCCACCTTCCACATCGAACTCGATGGCGGTGGCGGCGACCTGCACGTGACCATGCCGTACTCGATGATCGAGCCGGTGCGCGAAATGCTCGACGCCGGTTTCCAGTCGGACCTCGACGATCAGGACGAGCGCTGGGTCAATGCCCTGCGTCAGGACGTGCTCGATGTCGATGTACCGATCGGCGCCACTGTGGCCCGCCGCCAGTTGAAGCTGCGCGACATCCTGCACATGCAGCCGGGGGACGTGATCCCGGTCGAGATGCCGGAAGACATGATCATGCGCGCCAACGGCGTACCGGCCTTCAAGGTCAAGATGGGCTCGCACAAAGGCAACCTCGCGTTGCAAGTGATCGAGCCGATCGAGCGTCGCTGAAGCGCCGCTCTCACCCCCCACGCATTTAACTGAATTGTTGCCCGCCGAGGACAAATGATGAACGACGAAATGAACGCCCAGGACGATCAGGCACTGGCCGACGAATGGGCTGCGGCCCTGGAAGAGACCGGTGATGGCAGCCAGGCTGACATCGACGCGCTGCTGGCGGCCGACGCTGGCGCTGCAAGCTCCAACCGTCTGCCGATGGAAGAGTTCGGCAGCGTGCCGAAAAACAATGATCCGGTGACGCTGGACGGTCCGAACCTGGACGTGATCCTCGACATCCCGGTGTCGATCTCGATGGAAGTCGGCAGCACCGACATCAACATTCGCAACCTGCTGCAACTGAACCAGGGTTCGGTGATCGAGCTCGACCGTCTGGCTGGCGAGCCGCTGGACGTGCTGGTCAACGGCACGCTGATCGCGCACGGTGAAGTGGTGGTGGTCAACGAGAAGTTCGGCATCCGCCTGACCGACGTGATCAGCCCAAGCGAACGCATCAAGAAGCTGCGCTGAGTGAAACGGTTCCTGTGGGCGCTGCTGGCGCTGCCGTTGAGTGTGCTGGCCGCTGAACCGGCCGCCACGTCCGCCGCTGCGGTTGCTGCGCCGGCGATCGGCAGCGGTGTGGCCGGGCAATTGACGCAACTGGTCTTCGGCTTGTTGCTGGTGCTGGGCTTGATCTTCTTCCTCGCCTGGCTGCTGCGCCGGGTGCAGCAGGCCGGGCCGGCAGGCAAGGGTCAGGTGATCGAGCTGATCGGCTCCCGGGCACTCGGTCCGCGCGACCGGTTGATGCTGGTGCAGGTCGGCAACGAACAGATTCTGTTGGGCCTCAGCCCTGGCACCATCACCGCGCTGCATGTGCTGAAGGAACCGGTGCCAGTGCCGAGCAGCAGCGAAAAAGCGACCCCGGAATTTGCCCAGCATCTGCTGAAGATTCTCGGCAAGGATCAGAAGGATAAGAAGTAATGGGTGCGCTACGCATCGTCTTGACGCTGGCACTGATGCTGGCCGCGCCGCTGGCGTTCGCCGCCGATCCGTTGTCGATCCCGGCGATTACGCTGGGCACCAACGCCGATGGCGCGCAGGAGTATTCGGTCAGCCTGCAGATCCTGCTGATCATGACGGCGCTGAGCTTCATTCCGGCGGCCGTGATTCTGATGACCAGTTTCACCCGGATCATCATTGTCTTCTCGATCCTGCGTCAGGCCCTCGGTCTGCAGCAGACACCGTCGAACCAGATCCTCACCGGCATGGCGCTGTTCCTGACCATGTTCATCATGGCCCCGGTGTTTGATCGGGTGAACAACGATGCGCTGCAGCCGTACCTGGCGGAAAAACTCACCGCGCAGCAAGCGGTGGAAAAGGCCCAGGTACCGATCAAGGACTTCATGCTCGCCCAGACCCGCACCAGCGATCTGGAGCTGTTCATGCGCCTGTCCAAGCGCACTGACATTGCCACCCCGGATCAGGCGCCGCTGACCATTCTGGTGCCGGCGTTCGTCACCTCCGAACTGAAAACCGCGTTCCAGATCGGTTTCATGATCTTCATTCCGTTCCTGATCATCGACCTGGTCGTGGCCAGTGTGCTGATGGCGATGGGGATGATGATGCTGTCACCGCTGATCATTTCGCTGCCGTTCAAGATCATGCTGTTTGTACTGGTGGATGGCTGGGCGCTGATCATCGGCACCCTGGCCAGTAGCTTCGGAGGTGTTTCGCCATGACGCCGGAAGTGGCGGTCGATATCTTTCGGGAAGCGCTGTGGCTGACCACGATGATGGTCGCAATTCTCGTGGTGCCGAGCCTGCTGGTCGGCCTGCTGGTGGCGATGTTCCAGGCCGCTACCCAGATCAACGAACAGACCCTGAGCTTCCTGCCGCGTCTGCTGGTCATGCTGGTCACCCTGATCGTCGCCGGCCCGTGGCTGGTGCAGACGTTCATGGAGTACATCATCCAGCTCTACAAGAACATTCCGATGGTCATCGGCTGAGCCATGCAATCGCTGCTTCAGCTGACCGACACCCAGATCAGTACCTGGGTGGCGTCGTTCATGTTGCCACTGTTTCGCGTCGCCTCGATGCTGATGGTCATGCCGGTGTTCGGCACCACATTGGTGTCGCGCCGCGTGCGCCTGTATTTCGCCGTGGCCATCACCGTGTGCATTGCCCCGGGGCTGCCGCCGATGCCGGAGGTCAGTCCGCTTGCGCTCAGCGGCTGGTTGCTGATCGCCGAGCAGATTCTGGTCGGCGCGGTGCTCGGGTTTTCCCTGCAACTGTTTTTCCAGGCCTTTGCCGTGGCCGGGCAGATTGTCGCGATCCAGATGGGCATGGGCTTCGCCTCGATGGTCGACCCGGCCAACGGCGTCTCGGTGGCGGTGATCGGGCAGTTCTTCACCATGCTGGTGACCCTGCTGTTCCTGTCGATGAACGGCCATCTGGTGGTCTTCGAAGTGCTCACCGAAAGCTTCACCACGCTGCCGGTGGGCGGCGGGTTGATGACCGCGCAATACTGGGAGCTGGCCGGCAAACTCGGTTGGGTGCTGGGGGCGGCGTTGTTGCTGGTGCTGCCGGCGGTCACTGCGCTGCTGGTGGTCAACATTGCGTTCGGCGTAATGACCCGCGCTGCGCCGCAACTGAACATCTTCTCCATCGGTTTTCCGCTGACCCTGGTGCTGGGTCTGTTCATCGTCTGGGTCGGTCTGGCGGACATTCTCAATCAGTATCAACCGCTGGCCACCGAGGCCTTGCAGTTGCTACGCGAACTGGCACGGGCGCGCTGAGCCATGGCTGAGAGCGAAAGCGGTCAGGACAAAACAGAAGACCCCACGGAGAAACGCAAAAAGGACTCCCGTGAGAAGGGTGAGATTGCCCGTTCCAAAGAGCTCAACACCCTCGCGGTGATGCTCGCCGGTGCCGGCGGCCTGCTGGTGTTCGGCGGCATGCTGGCGCAGGAATTGATGGATCTGATGCGTCTGAATTTCTCGCTGTCGCGGGAAGTGATCATGGATCAGAAGTCCATGGGCACGTTCCTGCTGATCTCGGGCAAGATCGCGCTGGTGGCGATTCAGCCGATCATGATCACCCTGTTGCTGGCCGCACTGATCGGGCCGATTTCCCTTGGCGGCTGGCTGTTCGCCGCCGGCTCCATGGCGCCGAAATTCAGCCGGATGAACCCCGGTGCGGGCCTCAAGCGCATGTTCTCGATGAAGGCCGTGATCGAGTTGGTCAAGGCGCTGGCCAAGTTCCTGATCACCCTGTTCGTGGCGCTGATGGTGTTGTCGTCCGACATCGATGACTTCCTGCGCATCGCCCATGAACCGCTGGAGCAGGCGATCATTCACAGCGTGACGCTGGTGGGCTGGAGCTCGCTGTGGCTGGCTTGCGGTTTGATCATCATCGCTGCGGTCGACGTGCCGGTGCAGTTGTGGGAAAGCCACAAGAAACTGCTGATGACCAAACAGGAAGTGCGCGACGAGCACAAGGATCAGGAAGGCCGGCCAGAGGTCAAGCAGCGTATCCGTCAGACCCAGCGCGAGATGTCGCAGCGGCGGATGATGGCGGCGATTCCCGACGCCGACGTGGTCATCACCAACCCGACCCACTACGCCGTCGCGCTCAAGTACGACTCGGAGAAGGGCGGCGCGCCGGTGCTGCTGGCCAAGGGCAGCGACTTCCTCGCGCTGAAGATCCGCGAAATCGCCGTCGCCAACAACGTCATGCTCCTCGAGTCGCCGGGGCTGGCTCGCTCGATCTACTACTCCACCGAACTCGACCAGGAAATCCCCGGCGGCCTCTATCTGGCGGTCGCCCAGGTGCTGGCCTACGTCTACCAGATCCGCCAGTACCGCGCCGGCAAGGGCAAACGCCCGGATCCACTCAAGGACGATTTGCCGATCCCACCGGATCTGCGCCGCGATTCCTGACCTGACAGTGACGCAATAAAAAACCGCCATCCTGATTGAACGGGACGGCGGTTTTTTATGCCTGAAGACCTCTGTCGGCTGTGAGGCCGCTTTCGCGAGCAAGCCCGCTCCCACAGGTTCGGCGTGTAGGCACAGGTTTGTGATCGACCCCAATCCCTGTGGGAGCGGGCTTGCTCGCGAAGACGTTAGCAGCCGCAACGCCTCATTCAAAGCTTGTCACCGATCCCTGTTACTGCGGCAACTCCAGATTATCCAGCGCCCGATTCACCGCCAACTCCCCGAGCATGATCAGTTGTGCGATGCCCAGCAGCGTCCTGCGCTGCGACGCCGGTATGAGGTGGGCGAAGTCATTGGCGATGGTTCTGGCTGAGGCGAGTGTTTCGCAGGCATCGGCCAGCAGTTCCTCGTTTTTGAAGTCGGCGGTCACGGCGTACATCGAGCGGGTTTTACGCTGAATGGGCGTGGCGCCGGGCGCGCAGAGGTAGTGGTCGAGGGCGCGGTCGGCGGCTTCGTGGAGTTTTTTTGAATCGAGGGATTCGTAGAGGGAGGTGGTGTCGGTATCGGGTGGGTTGGGTGTTGGTTTGATCATGGTGAAGCTCCTAGAGTCGACGGAGCTGCCACATTTCGCTGCGATACGAAAGGGAGGTGGCAGCTATACGCGGGTCGCAGACCGGGACTCTAGAACCGGCAGACCCAAAGGTCTCCCACGTACAGCCGCCATAAAACAAGGGCGGAAGTTGTGCGTCTAGAAATCAGCGGGCTGCGAGACCCGATCGCTGATTCGTCAGCGACCGACCCACAATAGAACCCGCCCCCAAGGCGCACAAGCCGGCGGATTCTGGCGTAGCTGTAGGCAACGGCGCAAGGATGTGTAGCCTTGGAGGCGTGTCTGGAGGTGTCTTTTAAACGCCAAAGTTTAGAGGACAAAAGATCGGGCGAACGGTTGGATGAAGCGTGGTCTGTCCCCGGTTGCTTGCCCAAGCTATCACAAGTTACTCAATTCACTCTGATGAAGGGGGACAGACTCCATCTAAACATATGGTCTGTCCCCCCGGTAGCTTTCATAAAGGCAGTGATCGTTTCTGTTTGCTAATGTCTAAAATGTGAATGTGAAACAGTCCAATACATACTCGTCGCCTCGTGCTGTGATTTCTATTTCTTTAATCCCTGGATGGGTAGCTATCATTTGGTACAAATTGTCGCCGAGGTCGTCCGATATGAAGTTTTGCGAACCAAGGAGTAATTTATCAGTTCCCAAGAATTTTACGAGAGTTGGGTCTTTTGTGTGAGAGTACCAAAAGCTAACCGATTCACAGGTTGCTTTTAAAGTTATTAGTATGGTAACGGTGGTTGCATCTCGAAAGTCTACATATAAAACGTTTTGGTCCATCTTTCCCGGAACTGCAGTAATAGGCCACGGTAGCGAGCCTGTACCAATTTTGGCAATTTTAACTGTTGAGTTACTTAATAACGTTATCGTCATTGTTGGTGTTTCGATTTTTTGGTTGTGGCCGATCGTTTGTGTTGGTGTCTGATCAAAGTTTTCTTCAAGTATGAAGTTTTCAATTTTGTATTTTCTTTCTGGGAATCTAGTTGTTAGTAGGTCGCTTGGGGTTGTTGTGGATGTAGTAAATTTAATACTCAGGAGGCTGTTGTTTTTTAGTTTCTTCAATTCTGCGAAAGGCGTAAGTGTAGTGAAACCGGGCGGTGAAGAGGGTTCATTGCTGATGAGCTCCGACTTAAGGTCGGTGTTATGAGCGTATTTCCCTTCCAGTACTAACGAGATTAATTCGCCAGGGATGTGCGGCCAAGGGTTGACAGATATTGTGTCTGTTGGATCTAGCTTCGTTACGTCAAGATTGTCGCCGGAGGCGCGATTGATGAAAGGAGTAGGGAGTCGTGCGTCCTCATCTGCAATCTTCAATATGTTCACTTCCAATAGACCTGACTTTCCTGCCTGCCCTCCATTGCGATTCAAATTCCAGCGCAGTTTTATCTCCTTGCCTTGCCTTGCCGCGAGAAACGTCTGGCTCAACACCGTGTTCACCCGTTTGTTGCTGTTGAACTCCACCAGTGGAAACTGCGGCGAGCCTGCCGGTGGGTTGACTTCCACGAGACGTCCCATGTCGCCGCTCAATGCTTCAAGGAATTCGATGCGCACCGTCACGCCGTCCGGGTAGTCCAATACGTCAATCGGATCTTTGGCCGGTGCTACAAGGAACGGTGGCCGTAGTTCCCCCAGCGCCGCCCCGATGCGCAGCGTCAATTCCCGAGAATGCCCCAACTGCACGCCGCCGCGCTGAATACTGTAATCGGCGACCACCGTACCGTTCAGGTTGGCGGTCACGTATTTTTTCTCAACGGTAATCCGCACGGGCTTGCCGGCGGTGGCGGGGATGAGGTCGACATGGTCGCTGATGCTGCCGCCACTGGCTGAGCCGCGCCAGCGGTAATTCACGCGGTCCTTGTCGAGGGTGTCGAGGTACGGGATCACCAGCGTGGCACCGGTCGGCGGCACGTTGTCCGGATCGAGGACATCATTGGGTGCACCCTCGACTTCCGGCCGGTCGAACGTCGGCAGGGCGACGCCGACCTGCATCATGAACGGCAGCGACTCGCGTACGCTCAACAGACCCGTATCGCTATTGGTGACGACGTAATAGACCTTGACGCGCAGGCCATCGAAACGCTGGATGTCAGCGTTGCTCACGCTGCGCAGGAGGGGCTGATTGTCCGCTACGTTGCCGACCGGACGCGGGTCTTCGTAATAAACGGTGCCGCCACCGGGGGCCTGGGCTTGCCAGATCAGGTTGATCAGGTCGCTGCTGTTGCGACCGAAATACCAAGGGATCTGCACAGTCGCCCAGCGCGTTTCGGGTGGCAACGTTCCGCTCGGTGCCTCGTCGACGGTGGGGGCGACTAACTGGCTGATGTCGCCATTCACGGTGACGCTGGCATTTTTTGAGGGGCGGTCGCTTTCACCGCTGCGACGGCGCACATAGCCGACCGAGGCTGCACCTTTGGCGATGGCTTTGACGGCGGCGTTGGGGATGGGGAAATCGAGCTGGAAGGGCACGTACAACACCTCTTTTTCCAGCGGCCCGACGATGATTTGCGACCCTTGCGCCGGGGTGCCGAACCAGGTCAGGAGCACCTTGTCGCCCACCGCAAAATTGTCCTTGGTGATGTACACGCGGGCGTTCACATCGTCATCTCCGAGCTGATCGAGGTCGATGCTATTGGTTGGAATTCCGTTGACCAGCGCCTGCGGTTCGTCCAGCCGATTGCCCCCAAGGTCCACCAGCATATGATGCGTCGCCGACCAGGGCGCGCGTTCGTCCGGAAAGTTACCGCAACGATCAATGACCTGATAAGCCACCGCGACACGATCGCCGTCCCCCGCAGCGTCGATAACGGCGCGGCTGAAAACGACCTCAATCGGGTTGCTGATCGGGTCCTGGGCCTGTTCCGGCGTAACGACATGCACCACTTGCTGGCTACCCCAGCGGGCGAGAATGCGGTCGTATCGGGTGAGGTTGCGGTAGGGCACGATGTGCATCGTCACCCCGCTGGGCGGCAAAGTTTCATCGACCTCGTCGTGGGAGAGGGAGAACCTGAGATCGGAGTGGCCGTCATCGCCGGCAATGTCATCGTACTCGCCGGGCCGGGTGAGTTTGACCAGCAAGGTCAGGACGGGCGTCGAGTCCTCCGGGGACTGATTCTTGCGCTTGATCCGGCAGAACACTGGCGTGGCATCCCCCTCCAGCACGTGCGCCTTCGCAATGGTGAAAGCTACATCCTTGTTGAGCTCGGCATCGTTCTCGATGGACTTGCTCCAGACCGCTGCGCTGCCATTGCCCCAGAACACCTCGGCCAGATCGCCAATGGCCATGTCCTGCCAGGCGGAGATGACGCCTTGCAGATCGCCTTCCACAGCTCTGATGGGGATGCCGCCGTTATAGTGTTCGGCAGGGCTGAGGCTGACCTGCGCCGGAAAATATGGAGGTCTGAGGGCTTGAGGGGTAGGGTCTGCTTGGCTGGACATTTGGCGAACTCCGGTCGGAGGGGTTGGGTGACGGAGTTATTGAGCGCGGATTGGAGGAATTGCGCACCTGTCAGATCTGACAGGTGCTGGCGGGTTTCCGACAAGTGGTCATGTGGGCTGAAGGAAAGAGGCGACAAACCGCAGTCCGGTTAAATGAGGTGGCGGTTTTTTATGCCTGGAGACATGTGTCGGCTGTGAGGCCGCCTTCGCGAGCAAGCCCGCTCCCACCGGTTCGGCGTGCAGGCACAGGTTTGTGATCGACCCCAATCCCTGTGGGAGCGGGCTTGCTCGCGAAGACGTCAGCAGCTACAACGCCTCATTCAAGGCTTGTCACAGGTCCCTGTTACTGCGGCAACTGCATGTTATCCAGCGCCCGATTCACCGCCAGCTCGCCGAGCATGATCAATTGCGCGATGCCCAGCAGCGTTCTGCGCTGCGACGCGGGTATGAGGTGGGCGAAGTCATTGGCGATGGTTCTAATGTGTGGAATTGGAGATGACCACATCGGCAATGATCCTGCTTGAGTCGGCAGGGCTGGCGCGACGTCGGCCAAGTTTGAAGCTTATTGAACCATTCGTCGCAAATACTCGGTTACCTGTCAACTCTGACAGTAGCGAGGGTTGGCGGCTGGGTTCTTAATTCAAGGTGTCGTTCCATGCGATTGCAGTGGAACTGCCAAGCTTCTCTCGATAACGCAGGAGGTTCACATGGATAAGAGTATGCGTATTCTCGTTGTTGATGACGACCCCACAATGCGCCAGATTGTGATAAGGCTTTTTAAGAGCCTCAAGTATGACAATGTCGAGGGGGCAGAGAATGGCACGGCTGCTCTGGACATGCTGCGAAACGGCAGTTTCGATTTTCTGGCTACGGATTGGGATATGCCGGGAGTCAAAGGTATCGAACTGCTGCGAAGCGTGCGCGCGGATAATAATCTCAAGAATTTGCCAGTATTAATGATGACTGGTGGGGCCAAGACAGCGGAAATCATCGAGGCTAACCAGGCTGGGGCAAGCGGATATGTGGTGAAGCCATTCACTGCGGCAATCCTTGCCGAGAAAATCAATAAAATACTGTGAAAACTCAACTTATAGCGTGAGCGATCAGGTTGGCTTTGCTGGCGCTTGGGGGTAGTGATCTCCAAATTGACGCGTCATCAGTAAGGCGTAAATCCTCGCTGCTTGGAAGCAAGACATCGCAGCCTGCGGCATTTCCTACAGGGGATCGCATTTCAGGTGCGATTTTTTCTGCGCAGATTCGTCAGTTCCTCGCGGGCGAGAACAAGCACTCGAACCCACTCAAGGACATATGCCGATTCCGTCGGATCTGCGCCGCGATTCCTGACCTGACAGTGACACAATAAAAAACCGCCATCCTGATTGAACGGGACGGCGGTTTTTTATGCCTGAAGACATCTGTCGGCTGTGAGGCCGCTTTCGCGAGCAAGCCCGCTCCTACAGGTTCGGCGTGTAGGCACAGGTTTGTGATCGACCCCAATCCCTGTGGGAGCGGGCTTGCTCGCGAAGACGTTAGCAGCCGCAACGCCTCATTCAAAGCTTGTCACCGATCCCTGTTACTGCGGCAATTCCAGATTATCCAGCGCCCGATTCACCGCCAGCTCCCCGAGCATGATCAGTTGCGCGATGCCCTGCAACGTCCTGCGCTGCGACGCGGGTATGAGGTGGGCGAAGTCATTGGCGATGGTTCTGGCTGAAGCGAGTGTTTCGCAGGCATCGGCCAGCAGTTCCTCGTTTTTGAAGTCGGCGGTCACGGCGTACATCGAGCGGGTTTTGCGTTGAATGGGCGTGGCGCCGGGCGCGCAGAGGTAGTGGTCGAGGGCGCGGTCAGCCGCTTCGTGGAGCTTTTTTGAATCGAGGGATTCGTAGGGGGAGGTGGTGTCGGTATCGGGTGGGTTGGGTGTTGGTTTGATCATGGTGAAGCTCCGTGGTTGATTTAGCCGCCACGGCTCATCGCTAAACAAGTAAAGGTGGCGGCTGTACGCAGGTTAGCGATCCGGGTCACAGAAACCCCGGGTAGACCCGAAGGTCTCCCACGCACAGCCACCATGAAATCAAGTGCAGGTCGAAAAACTGCAATTGAGATTGGGCATTGGTGCGTCTGTAAGGTGTCGGATCGCTAAACCCGATCGCTGATTCGTCAGCGACCGAGCCACAATAGAACCCGCCCCCAAGGCGCACAAGTCGGCGGATTCTGGCGTAGCTGTAGGTAATGGCGCAAGGATATGTAGCCTGGAAGACGTATCTTGAAGTGTCTTTTAAACACCAAAGTTTAAAGAGCAATTTTCGCCGACTGCACTGACCCGTTCGCGAGCAGGCTCGCTCCCACATTTGGAATGTATTCCACTTCCAGATTTGGAATGCATTTCCACTGTGGGAGCGAGCTTGCTCGCGAAGGCATCAGTCCAGGCGCGAAATTTTTCCGTTACGCCCTCAGCCTGATGCCTTTGGTCTGAAAGCAGGCGTGACCTGTCAACTCTGACAGGTGCATGTAGCTTTCTTTTGCCGTTTGATTGCGGGGTGATTCCGCGCACTTCGCGCGACTGCAAGGGAGCAAGGCAATGAAAGGCACATTCAGCAGCTATGACCCGAAAATCGGTAAAGGCACCATCACGCCAGATCCAGAGCCTGCATCAACAGGTTTTTCTTTTGGCGCGGCCGCGGCGGGCGTTCTGTTCGCCGAAGATTACCCGTTCAGCATTCCATTGGCCGAGGCCGGACGTGTGAAGATCAAAAAGGATAAAGCGGTGGAGTTCGACAAGCCATCAACGGCTGGTGGCGAAGCCACGAACCTGAAGTATTAGTTTCCCCCGAAACCAAAAGATCGCAGCCTCCGGCAGCTCCTACAGGGATCGGTGTAGGAGCTGCCGAAGGCTGCGATCTTTTGATCTGGCTTTTGAAAAAAAAGATCGTCCGGTCGCGGCCGGAGCTTTCGGCAGTTCCTAAAGGGGAGGGCAGAGAAGCGTGCTACTGCGGCAACTCCAGATTATCCAGCGCCCGATTCACCGCCAACTCCCCGAGCATGATCAGTTGTGCGATGCCCAGCAGCGTCCTGCGCTGCGACGCGGGTATGAGGTGGGCGAAGTCATTGGCGATGGTTCTGGCTGAAGCGAGTGTTTCGCAGGCATCGGCCAGCAGTTCTTCGTTTTTGAAGTCTGCGGTCACGGCGTACATCGAGCGGGTTTTACGCTGAATGGGCGTGGCACCGGGCGCGCAGAGGTAGTGGTCGAGAGCACGGTCGGCGGCTTCGTGGAGTTTTTTTGAATCGAGGGATTCGTAGGGGGAGGTGGTGTCGGTATCGGGTGGGTTGGGTGTTGGTTTGATCATGGTGAAGCCTCTAGAGTAGTGAAGCTGACACCGTTCGCTGCTAACGAAGGAGGTGGCGGCTGTACGCGGGTTAGCAGACCAGGACTCTAGAACCCGGCGCACCGAAGTGCCCCACGCAAAGCCGCCATAACGACAACGGAATTTGTGCGTCTAGAGAAACCCCAGGCTGCTAAACCCGATCACTGAACAATCAGCGACCGACCCACAATAGAACCCGCCCCCAAGGCGCACAAGCCGGCGGATTCTGGCGTAGCTGTAGGCAATGGCGCAAGGAGGTGTAGCCTTATTAAGTATCCTGACGTGTTATTTAAACGTTGATGTTTAAAAACCAGCAGTGGAAAGTGTCTTGTGATACGACCTGCGCCTTTCGGGGAAGGGCACCGTTTATCCGAAATGCTTAACGGACTGTCAGTTCTGACAGTAGACGGCCAGTTCTTTTGATTGCCTCATACCTTTTGACGGATTCTTGCAAACACAGTGTTTGTCGAGATGCCCCGTCCTGCTGATTGAAGGGGTGTGAACATGATTGCTGACAACTACAGACAGCTCGGTAAGATGGGGCTGGAATTTGTATCTGGCGCGCTTGAGCAGGATGATGACAGAAAGGTCCTCAGTTATACGGTGACGTTCAGGCTGTCGCTGGATTTCATCAACTTTGTAGTGATGACCGGACAGTTTGTTCCTGGCTATCTGGATGATCCACTCAATGCGATACGGCCAGAGTTGGGCGGGTTTGCCTATCACTTCTCCTATAACTACTTTTTCAGCGCGGCTGGCAATATCAAGACCAGTGAGGCGCTTTTCAAGGTGTTCGCCAATCCCGAATATTATTCCGATAGCTGGGCTACCGCGGATTTAGAGCATCGATACCACAAGCCCGCATTTCAATACATTGACGGCGGCTTGCAGGTGACCGCTCGGCGCGATTACCGCTGGGCGGATGGGCGCGAAATCGAGGTCGCGGATTTACCGATAATCCCGTTTGGCTGGGAGCTCAATGTGCTGCAAGGGCACGAAATGGTTGATCCGCCCATATCGCCGGCAACAGCGGTGATCGTCGGATATGCATCGGAGGATATGGTCGACGTTGGCGGGCTGACGATGCGCAAAGGTACGCGTTACATGATCGGCAGTGAGCTGCGAATAGGTGCCATCAGCGAGGTGCAAATCCTTACTGCTTGAACACAAAAGGTCGCAGTCTGCGGCAGCTTCTACAGGAGAGCGTATTTCTCTGTGGGAGCTGCCGCAGGCTGCGATCTTTTTTTGCCTGCGCAAAAGTTGGAAGGCTTCTTGCAGTAGCCGCCGTGCGCTCGCTTTGGGCGTCAAAAGTTTGCTTTAAAGGAACGGGGAAAACCGGTGGATCGCTCTCAGTTAATCAACAGCGCACGCTCGAACATTGCCGACCTCAGTCGAGGCAATCTGGGCGTGCCGTTGTTGCTGCTGGTCATGCTGGCCATGATGATGTTGCCGGTGCCGCCGTTCCTGCTGGACGTGTTTTTCACCTTCAACATTGCGCTGTCGATTGTCGTCCTGCTGGTCTGCGTGTACGCGCTGCGGCCGCTGGATTTTGCGGTGTTCCCGACCATTCTGCTGGTGGCGACGCTGCTGCGGCTGGCGTTGAACGTGGCCTCGACGCGGGTGGTGATGCTCCACGGTCAGGATGGCCACGCCGCTGCCGGTAAGGTGATCCAGGCCTTCGGTGAGGTGGTGATCGGCGGTAACTACGTGGTCGGTATCGTGGTGTTCGCGATCCTGATGATCATCAACTTCGTCGTGGTGACCAAGGGTGCCGGGCGGATTTCCGAGGTGAGCGCGCGCTTCACCCTCGATGCAATGCCCGGCAAACAAATGGCAATCGACGCCGACCTCAACGCTGGGCTGATCGACCAGAACCAGGCGAAGCTGCGCCGTCAGGAAGTCGCGCAAGAGGCCGAGTTCTACGGTTCGATGGACGGTGCGAGCAAGTTCGTCCGTGGTGACGCCATCGCCGGCCTGCTGATTCTGTTCATCAACCTCATTGGCGGTATGGCCGTCGGTATCTTCCAGCACAACATGACCTTCGCCGACGCGGGCAAGGTTTACGCCTTGCTGACCATTGGTGACGGTTTGGTGGCGCAATTGCCATCACTGTTGTTATCGACAGCGGCAGCGATCATGGTGACCCGTGCTTCCGGTTCGGAAGACATGGGCAAACAGATCAATCGCCAGATGTTCGCCTCGCCCAAAGCCCTGGCGGTGGCCGCTGGTTTGATGGCCGTGATGGGCCTCGTTCCGGGCATGCCGCACTTCTCGTTCCTGAGCATGGCTGCGCTGGCTGCCGGTGGCGCGTACCTGTTCTGGAAGAAGCAGAACGTCGCCAAGGTGCAGGCGCTGCAAGAGGTTCAGCGTCAACAGGAACTGCTGCCGTCGCCGGCCCGCGCCATGGAAACCAAGGAGCTGGGCTGGGATGACGTGACGCCGATCGACATGATCGGTCTGGAAGTCGGCTATCGCCTGATCCCGCTGGTGGATCGCAATCAGGGTGGTCAGTTGCTGGCGCGGATCAAGGGCGTGCGCAAGAAGCTCTCGCAGGATCTGGGCTTCCTGATGCCGACGGTGCATATTCGCGACAACCTCGATCTGGCGCCGAGCGCCTATCGCCTGACCCTGATGGGGGTGATCCTCGCCGAAGCCGAGATCTACCCGGATCGCGAACTGGCGATCAACCCGGGGCAGGTCTACGGCACGCTCAACGGCATTACCGCCAAAGATCCGGCTTTTGGTCTGGAGGCGGTGTGGATTGAAGTCAGCCAGCGTGCGCAGGCGCAATCGCTCGGTTACACCGTGGTCGACGCCAGTACCGTGGTCGCGACGCACTTGAACCAGATTCTGTACAAGCACTCCAGCGAGCTGATCGGCCACGAAGAAGTGCAGCAACTCATGCAATTGCTGGCCAAAAGCTCGCCGAAACTGGCTGAAGAGCTGGTACCGGGGGTGGTGTCGCTGTCGCAGTTGCTCAAAGTGCTGCAGGCGCTCCTGGCCGAACATGTGCCGGTGCGCGATATCCGCAGCATTGCCGAAGCCATCGCCAACAACGCCGCCAAGAGTCAAGATACCGCCGCTTTGGTGGCCGCAGTACGCGTCGGGGTATCCCGCGCCATCGTCCAAAGCATTGTAGGCACTGACTCCGAGCTGCCTGTGATCACCTTGGAACCAAGGTTGGAACAAATATTGCTCAATAGTCTGCAGAAGGCAGGACAAGGCTCTGAAGAGGGCGTTCTGCTGGAGCCAAGCATGGCCGAGAAGCTGCAGCGTTCGCTCATCGAAGCGGCGCAGCGCCAGGAAATGCAAGGTCAACCGGTGATCCTGTTGGTAGCAGGCCCGATACGCGCGATGCTTTCGCGTTTCGGCCGCCTCGCAGTCCCAGGGCTGCACGTGCTGGCCTACCAGGAAATTCCGGACAACAAGCAAGTGACCATCGTTGCGACAGTAGGGCCCAACGGCTGAGGTAGTGGTTTATGCAAGTTAAGCGTTTTTTCGCCGCCGATATGCGTCAGGCCATGAAGCTGGTTCGTGATGAGCTGGGCGCTGATGCCGCCATCATTGGCAACCGCCGCATTGCCGGCGGCGTCGAGCTGACGGCGGCGCTGGATTACAAATTGTCGGCGCTGGCGCCACGGGTTCCGAACATGGAACTCGAGGACGAGCTGCGCAAGACCCAGTCGCGCATCGTTACCGCCCAGGCCGAACTGAGCCTGCGTGGCGAAGCCGACGGCAACACCAATCGCCAGTTGTTCGCCGGGCTGCCGTTGACGGCAGGCCTGCCGCTGACCGCTGCCGAACCGTTGAGCGAACCGACTTACGCCGCCCCGGCGCGTCCGGCGCCGGCGCCTGCCCAGTCGTCCGCCGGCATCGATCCGCGTGCGCTGGATTCGATGCGTTTCGAATTGAACAGTCTGCGTGAGCTGATGGAAGTGCAGCTCGGCACCCTGGCCTGGAATCAGCTGCAAGGCAGCCGTCCGGCACAAGCCAATCTGTATCGCCGTCTGCAACGTATCGGTCTGTCCGGACCGTTGTCGCGCGACCTGTTGGCGATGATCACCGACATCGAAGAACCGCGTCAGGCCTGGCGCATGCTGCTCGCGCACCTGGCGCGAATGATTGCCGTGCCAGAAGTCGAGCCGCTGGAAGAGGGCGGGGTGATTGCCATGGTCGGCCCGGCCGGCATGGGCAAGACCACCACCCTGGCCAAACTCGCGGCGCGTTACGTGCTCAAGTACGGCGCGCAGAATGTCGCGCTGGTCAGCATGGACAGTTTCCGTATCGGCGCCCAGGAACAACTCAAGACCCTGGGGCGGATTCTCAATGTGCCGGTTACGCACGTCGATCCGGGCCAGTCGCTGGTGCAGGCACTCGACCCGCTGCTGCGCAAACGCGTGGTGCTGATCGATACCGCCGGCCTGCAGGCCAGCGATCCGGCACTGCGCATGCAGCTGGAAAGTCTGGCCGGGCGTGGCATCCGTTCAAAAAATTATCTGGTGCTGGCAACCACCAGCCAGAAACAGGTTCTAACCGCCGCTTATCACAGTTACAAGCGTTGCGGGCTTGCCGGCTGCATCCTGACTAAACTGGATGAGACGGCCAGCCTTGGCGAAGTGTTGAGCCTGGCGATCAGTCATGAACTGCCGGTCGCCTACCTGACCGACGGCCCACGGATTCCGGATGATCTGCATCTGCCGCGCCGTCATCAATTGGTCAGCCGCGCCGTCAGCGTGCAAATGCAGGAAGAACCCAGCGAAGAAGCCATGGCTGACATGTTCGCTGATATCTACCACAGCCCGACCAAGCAGGTTGGCTGAGGTAATGAACAGTTTTTGTACCTACATCGATGGTCTGCCATGCATTGTTCCGGTTGAGAACGCGCAGCCAGTAATGTGGCCTCCGTCTATGCAAGACAAGGTAAAGAAATAACATGGGCAGCATGCATCCCGTACAGGTGATCGCGGTGACCGGCGGCAAAGGTGGCGTCGGCAAGACTAACGTGTCAGTGAACTTGTCTCTGGCGCTGGCAGAGCTTGGCCGTCGGGTCATGCTGCTGGACGCCGATCTGGGGCTGGCGAACGTCGACGTTCTGCTGGGACTGACCCCCAAACGCACTTTGGCCGATGTCATCGAAGGCCGCTGTGAGCTGCGCGACGTGCTGTTGCAGGGCCCCGGCGGGATCCGCATCGTGCCGGCCGCTTCCGGCACCCAGAGCATGGTGCACCTGAGCCCGGCACAACACGCCGGTCTGATTCAGGCCTTCAGCGACATCGGCGACAACCTCGATGTGCTGGTGATCGACACCGCTGCGGGTATTGGTGACTCGGTAGTCAGTTTTGTCCGCGCCGCGCAGGAAGTGTTGCTGGTGGTCTGCGACGAGCCGACCTCGATCACCGACGCCTACGCGCTGATCAAACTGCTCAACCGCGACTACGGCATGAACCGCTTCCGCGTGCTGGCCAACATGGCGCAGAGCCCGCAGGAAGGGCGCAACCTGTTCGCCAAGTTGACCAAGGTCACGGATCGCTTCCTCGACGTCGCCTTACAATACGTCGGCGCGGTGCCGTACGACGAAAGCGTGCGCAAGGCAGTGCAGAAGCAGCGAGCGGTCTATGAAGCCTTCCCGCGTTCCAAGTGCGCGCTGGCGTTCAAGGCGATCGCGCAGAAGGTCGATACCTGGCCGCTGCCTGCCAACCCGCGTGGCCACCTGGAGTTTTTCGTCGAGCGCCTCGTGCAGCAAACGGCAGGGCCTGTGCTATGACCGCCAGCGGTATGAACTACTACAAGAAGTCGGCACGTGACGCGCAGTACGAGTTGATCGAGCGTTACGCGCCACTGGTCAAGCGCATTGCCTATCACCTGCTGGCGCGCTTGCCGGCGAGTGTGCAGGTTGAAGACCTGATTCAGGCCGGGATGATCGGCCTGCTCGAAGTCTCGACCAAATACGACGCCAGCAAAGGCGCCAGTTTCGAAACGTACGCGGGCATCCGGATCCGCGGCGCGATGCTCGACGAAGTACGCAAAGGGGATTGGGCACCGCGCTCGGTTCACCGCAACACCCGTATGGTCAGTGACGCAATTCGCGCAATTGAAGCTAAAACCGGCCGTGACGCTAAAGATCACGAGGTTGCGGCCGAACTCCAATTGAGTCTCGACGATTACTACGGGATTTTGAATGACACCCTGGGCAGCCGGCTGTTCAGTTTCGACGACCTGTTGCAGGACGGCGAACACGAAGGGCTGCACGAGGATGGCGCCAGTGCTCATCTTGAGCCGTCACGCGATCTGGAAGATGAACGCTTCCAGGCGGCGCTGGCGGACGCGATTGCCAATTTGCCGGAGCGTGAGCGACTGGTGTTGGCGCTGTACTACGACGAAGAGCTGAACCTCAAGGAGATCGGTGAAGTCCTTGGCGTCAGTGAATCGCGGGTCAGCCAGTTACACAGCCAGTGCGCGGCCCGTTTGCGGGGGCGTTTGGGGGAGTGGCGAGCGCGCTGAAGGCAGTGTGGGGACACTGCGAACGAGGCTGGTGCGGTGATGAACGGCACCGGTCTTGCTCTGTTGTGCTCCAGACAGTCTTCGAGTGCTGCGCCGATTGATTGAAGTGGCGCGTCCAGGTGCTGGGCGCGTTTAAGACTGCTTGGAGGTCGAATTGAACAAAGACATGAAAATCCTCATCGTTGATGACTTCTCAACGATGCGGCGGATCATCAAGAACCTGCTGCGGGATCTTGGGTTCACCAACACCGTCGAGGCCGACGATGGCACTACCGCCATTCCGGTGCTCAACAGCGGCAGCATCGACTTTCTGGTAACGGACTGGAACATGCCGGGCATGACCGGTATCGACTTGCTGCGCCACGTGCGTGCCGATGAAAAACTCAAGCATCTGCCCGTGCTGATGGTGACCGCTGAAGCCAAGCGCGAGCAAATCATCGAGGCTGCTCAGGCTGGTGTGAACGGCTATGTGGTCAAACCTTTCACGGCTCAGGCGTTGAAAGACAAAATCGAGAAGATTTTCGAACGCATCGGCTGATGAACGCGCGGGGGAGCTATGGAGCATAACGAATCTTCACAGGGCGATTTCGAGTCGACCCTGAAAAAACACGCGGTCGAACTGGTCGAAAGCCTTGAAAAAGGCAGGTTCGGCGACGCTGTGCAACTGATCCATGAGCTCAATCAGACCCGTGACCGCGGCCTGTATCAGGAAGTGGGCAAGCTCACACGCGAACTGCACAGTGCGATCGTCAACTTCCATATCGATCCGCACATGCCGCAGGCCGAGGAAGTGTCGCAAATCACCGACGCCACCGAACGCTTGGGCTATGTGGTCAAGCTGACCGAAGCCGCGGCCAACCGCACCATGGATCTGGTGGAAAGCGCCACGCCGGTGGTCAATGGCCTGGCTGAAGAAGCTCAGGCCTTGAGCACCGATTGGGGGCGCTTCATGCGTCGCGAAGTCGGGGCTGAAGAGTTCCGCGAACTGGCGCGCCGGGTCGACGGTTTTCTGTCACGCAGCAGCACGGACAACCGTGCGGTGTCGAGCAACCTGAACGACATCCTGCTGGCTCAGGATTACCAGGACCTCACCGGTCAGGTGATCAAGCGTGTGACCCAGTTGGTCACCGAAGTCGAAAGCAATTTGCTCAAACTCGTACTCATGGCCAGTCAGGTGGACCGCTTTGCGGGCATCGAACACGACCGTGCTGCGATGCTTGCAGAAAAAGATCCACAAAAACATCTCTCGCAGGGTGAAGGTCCGCAGATTCATGCCGATAAACGAGAAGACGTTGTGTCCGGTCAGGACGATGTGGACGATTTGTTATCCAGCCTTGGATTTTGAGTTTAGGTTTTTAGACCTGTAGGAGCACCCCATTAATGAGCTTCGGCGCCGATGAAGAGATCCTTCAGGATTTCCTGGTTGAGGCCGGCGAGATTCTTGAGCAACTGTCCGAGCAACTGGTCGAGCTGGAAAGCCGCCCGGATGACGCAGATCTGCTCAACGCAATTTTTCGCGGTTTCCACACTGTAAAAGGGGGCGCCGGCTTCCTTCAGCTCAATGAGCTGGTGGAGTGCTGTCACATCGCCGAAAACGTGTTCGACATCCTGCGCAAGGGTGAGCGTCGCGTTGATGCAGAACTGATGGACGTGGTGCTTGAAGCACTGGACGCGGTGAACAGCATGTTCAGCGAAGTCCGTGAACGTGCACCGATCACTGCTGCAACCCCGGAACTGCTGGCCGCGCTGGCGCGTCTGGCCGAACCGCAATCGGCGGACGAAGCCCCGGCTTCGCCAGTGGCCGAGATGATCGAAGAGCTGGTTGTCGAAGGCGATTCCGGCGACATCACCGATAACGAATTTGAACAGCTGCTGGATTCGCTGAACGCCGTCAAGGCTGAAGCCGAAGCCCCGGCCGCTGCTGCACCTGCGCCAACTGCCGATACGGCAGCGAGCGATGAAATTACCGACGCTGAATTCGAGTCGTTGCTCGATCAGTTGCACGGCAAGGGCCAGTTCGCGCCAGACGCCGTGGCACCGACAGCGGCCGCTCCGGCGGCACCGGCTGCCGGTGACAGCTCGGACATCACCGACGACGAATTCGAAGCACTGCTCGATCAGTTGCATGGCAAGGGCAATTTTGCCGTGGAAGCGCTGGAGTCGGCGATCGCCTCGGCACCGGCTGCGCCAGCCGCTCCGGTGGCTGCGGCTGCCGGCAGTGATCTGATCAGCGATCACGAATTCGAATCGCTGCTCGACGAGTTGCACGGCAAAGGCAAGTTCACCGATGTTGGCGCCGCTGCTGCTGGCACCGCGTCGACAGTCGCTGCGCCAGCTGCCAAGGCGGCTGCTGCTCCGGCCGCCGCGCCGAAAGCTGCGCCCAAGCCTGAGCCAAAAACTGAAACGCCAAAACCGGCAGCCGCTGCTGCTCCGGCCCCGGCCCGCGCCGCCGCTGCTCCGCCACCAGAAAAACCGGCCAGCGAAGCCGAAACCACTGTTCGTGTCGATACCGCGCGTCTCGACGAAATCATGAACATGGTCGGCGAACTGGTACTGGTGCGTAACCGTCTGGTGCGCCTGGGCCTCAACAGCGGCGACGAAGCCATGTCCAAGGCCGTGTCGAACCTCGACGTGGTCACGGCTGACTTGCAGACCGCAGTGATGAAGACCCGGATGCAGCCGATCAAGAAGGTCTTCGGGCGCTTCCCGCGTCTGGTTCGCGACCTCGCGCGTCAGCTGAAGAAAGAGATCAACCTGGAACTGGTGGGTGAAGAAACCGACCTCGACAAAAACCTTGTCGAGGCCCTGGCCGACCCGCTGGTCCACTTGGTGCGCAACGCGGTCGACCACGGCATCGAGTCACCGGAAGAACGTGAAGCTTCGGGCAAGGCCCGCGGCGGTCGCGTGGTGTTGGCGGCCGAGCAGGAAGGCGACCACATCCTGTTGTCGATCTCCGATGACGGCAAGGGCATGGACCCGAACGTGTTGCGTTCGATCGCGGTAAAACGCGGTGTGATGGACAAGGACGCGGCCGATCGCCTGAGTGATACCGAGTGCTACAACCTGATCTTCGCCCCGGGCTTCTCGACCAAGACCGAGATTTCCGACGTGTCCGGCCGCGGTGTCGGCATGGACGTGGTGAAGACCAAGATTTCCCAGCTCAACGGTTCGATCAACATCTACTCGACCAAGGGCCAGGGCTCGAAGATCGTCATCAAGGTGCCGCTGACGCTTGCGATCATGCCGACCCTGATGGTCATGCTCGGCAATCAGGCGTTTGCGTTCCCGTTGGTCAACGTCAACGAAATCTTCCACCTCGACCTGTCGACCACCAACGTGGTGGATGGCCAGGAAGTGGTGATCGTGCGGGACAAGGCGCTGCCATTGTTCTACCTCAAGCGCTGGCTGGTCAGCTCCGCCGCTCACGAAGAGCAGCGTGAAGGCCATGTGGTGATCCTTTCGGTGGGCACTCAGCGGATCGGCTTCGTCGTCGATCAACTGGTCGGCCAGGAAGAAGTGGTCATCAAGCCATTGGGCAAAATGCTCCAGGGCACTCCGGGCATGTCCGGCGCCACCATTACCGGTGACGGCCGCATCGCTCTGATCCTCGATGTTCCAAGCATGCTCAAGCGTTACGCCGCACGGCGTATTTGAATCCGGGGCAGCGGGGCGACGACGTCCCGCTGCGCCTAATGGAGTGTTTATGGCAGTCAAAGTCCTGGTGGTGGACGATTCGGGTTTTTTCCGCCGCCGCGTCTCGGAAATTCTTTCAGCGGATCCGAGCATCCAGGTGGTCGGCACGGCCACCAACGGTAAAGAGGCGATCGATCAGGCCCTGGCCCTCAAGCCGGACGTGATCACCATGGACTACGAGATGCCGATGATGGATGGCATCACGGCGGTGCGGCACATCATGCAGCGCTGCCCGACTCCGGTGTTGATGTTCTCCTCGCTGACGCACGAAGGCGCCCGGGTCACCCTGGATGCACTGGACGCCGGCGCGGTGGATTTCCTGCCGAAGAATTTCGAAGACATCTCGCGCAATCCCGAGAAGGTCAAGCAACTGCTGTGCGAGAAGGTTCACAGCATCTCGCGCAGTAATCGTCGTTTCAGTGCCTACAGTGCGCCGGCTCCGGCCGCTGCACCGACGCCTGCACCCGCCCCGGCGCCAGCGGCTTCGAGTTTCAGCAGCCACAGCGCTGCTGCTCCGACGCGTCCGTCCCCGGCTCCAGCACCTGCTCGCGCGCCGGCGGCCAGCGCTGCGTCGCCGGCACCGAA
This sequence comes from Pseudomonas sp. 14P5.3.2, assembly GCF_057799175.1. Taxonomy (NCBI): domain Bacteria; kingdom Pseudomonadati; phylum Pseudomonadota; class Gammaproteobacteria; order Pseudomonadales; family Pseudomonadaceae; genus Pseudomonas; species Pseudomonas sp. 14P5.3.2. The sequence goes on from NZ_JBYOKU010000021.1 coordinate 87,482, forward strand.
ACGCAAAGCCTACAAACTGGTGGCCATCGGTACTTCGACCGGTGGCCCGGTTGCCCTGCAACGGGTGCTGACTCAGTTGCCGGCGAACTTCCCGGCGCCGATCGTGCTGATCCAGCACATGCCGGCGGCGTTCACCAAGGCGTTTGCCGAGCGTCTCGACAAGCTGTGCCGCATCAGCGTCAAGGAAGCCGAGGATGGCGACATCCTGCGTCCGGGCCTGGCGCTGCTGGCGCCGGGTGGCAAGCAGATGATGATCGACGGCCGTGGTGCGGTGAAAATCCTCCCGGGCGACGAGCGTCTGAATTACAAGCCGTGCGTGGACATCACCTTCGGTTCTGCGGCCAAGTCCTACGGTGACAAAGTTCTGGCGGTGGTCCTCACCGGCATGGGCGCCGATGGCCGCGAAGGCGCGCGTCTGCTCAAGCAGGGCGGCAGCTCGGTATGGGCGCAAGACGAAGCCAGTTGCGTGATCTACGGCATGCCGATGGCCATCGTCAAAGCTGATCTGGCTGACGCGGTCTACGGCCTGGACGACATCGGCAAGCACATCGTCGAGGCGTGTATCTGATGGATGTTCTAAGCCTTATCGGGATCATCATGGCGTTCGTCGCCATCATCGGCGGCAACTACCTTGAAGGCGGTCACCTCGGCGCGCTGGCCAACGGCCCGGCGGCGCTGATCGTCCTCGGTGGCACCATCGGTGCCGCGCTGCTGCAATCGCCGATGAGCGCCTTCAAGCGCGCCATGCAGATTCTCGCCTGGATCCTGTTCCCGCCACGGGTCGACCTGGCCGGCGGTATCGACCGGGTGGTCAACTGGAGCCTCACTGCGCGCAAGGAAGGCCTGCTGGGTCTGGAAGGCGTGGCCGATGCCGAACCGGACAACTACTCGCGCAAGGGCCTGCAACTGCTGGTCGATGGCGCCGAACCGGAAGCGATCCGCAGCATTCTCGAAGTGGATTTCTACACCCAGGAAGCGCGCGACATCGAGGCTGCCAAAGTCTTCGAAAGCATGGGCGGCTACGCGCCGACCATCGGCATCATCGGTGCGGTAATGGGCCTGATTCATGTGATGGGCAACCTCGCTGATCCGACGCAATTGGGCAGCGGTATTGCCGTGGCCTTCGTCGCGACCATCTACGGTGTGGCCAGTGCCAACCTGGTGTTGCTGCCGGTGGCGGCCAAGCTCAAGTCAATCGCGTTGCGGCAGTCGCGTTATCGCGAAATGTTGTTGGAAGGTATTTTGTCGATCGCCGAAGGTGAAAACCCTCGCTCTATCGAGCTGAAGCTTCAGGGCTTCATGGATTGATGGGGGTAATGGACTATGGCTCGCCGCAGGCATCAGGAAGAACACGTTAATCACGAGCGCTGGCTCGTGTCCTACGCGGATTTCATCACGCTGCTGTTCGCGTTCTTCGTGGTGATGTACTCGATCTCGTCGATCAACGAAGGCAAGTACAAGGTCATTTCCGAAGCGCTGATCGGGGTTTTCACTGACTCCGACCGCTCGCTAAAACCGATCCCGATCGGTGAGGAACGACCGAAAACCGTGACCCCGGCCAAGCCGTTGGTCAAGGACAGCGAGCAGGTTGACGCCGGTATCGCCGGTGCCAGCGATCCGCTGAAAAGCATTGCCGATGACATCAGTGCCGCGTTCGGCGACTTGATCGCCTCCAACCAGATGACCGTGCGCGGCAACGAGTTGTGGGTCGAGATCGAACTCAATTCCAGCCTGTTGTTCGGCAGCGGCGACGCGATGCCGAGCGATATCGCCTTCAACATCATCGACAAGGTTGCAGCGATCCTCAAACCGTTCGACAACCCGATCCATGTCGAAGGCTTCACCGACGATCAGCCGATCCGCACCGCGCAGTACCCGACCAACTGGGAACTGTCCTCGGCGCGTTCGGCGAGCATCGTGCGCATGCTCGCGATGCAGGGTGTGAACCCTGGTCGTCTGGCCTCGGTGGGTTATGGTGAGTTTCAGCCGGTGGCCAACAATGCCACCGCCGAAGGCCGGGCGAAAAACCGTCGCGTGGTGCTGGTGGTGTCGCGCAACCTCGATGTGCGCCGCAGTCTGACCGGTACCGGAACCGCCAATGCGCAACCGGACGCGGCATTGAAGCGCGCTGGCACACAAACTGCACCGACCCCGGTCAAGACGCCGGGACGCGAGAGTGCCGTCAATTCTCCGTCACCCGCATTAATACGCTGAGCTATGTCTCGGTCGAGCATCTCGGCCGGGAGGAACGAACCGAATGAGAGTCTGGGCAGTCGCCAATCAAAAGGGTGGTGTCGGTAAAACCACATCTTCCATCGCTTTAGCCGGATTGCTGGCGGAGGCGGGCAAGCGCGTGGTTGTGGTCGATCTCGACCCGCACGGCTCGATGACCAGCTATTTCGGCTACGACCCCGACAGCCTGGAACACAGCAACTACGACCTGTTTCTGCACAAGGGCAGCGTGCCGCAAGGCTTGCCCGGACAGTTGCTGCTGTCGACCAGCGACGAACGTATTTCCCTGTTGCCGTCGAGTACCGCACTCGCCACCCTTGAGCGCCAGTCGCCGGGGCAGAGTGGTTTGGGCCTGGTGATCGCCAAGAGTCTGGCGCAGCTGTGGCAGGACTTCGATTACGCGATCATCGACAGCCCGCCCTTGCTCGGCGTGCTGATGGTCAACGCCCTGGCCGCGAGCCAGCAACTGGTGATCCCGGTGCAGACCGAGCACCTGGCCGTCAAAGGCCTGGAACGCATGGTCAACACCCTGGCGATGATCAACCGCTCGCGCAAACAGGCGCTGCCGTTCAGCATCGTGCCGACCCTGTTCGACCGCCGCACGCAGGCGTCGCTGGGCACCTTGCGCGTGCTGCGCGACAAGTTTCCGGAAGAGATCTGGCAGGGTTACATCCCGGTCGATACCCGTCTGCGCGACGCCAGCCGGGCCGGTGTCACACCTTCGCAATTCGACGGCAAGAGTCGCGGCGTGCTGGCTTACCGCGCGCTGCTCAAGCATCTGCTGGCGCAACAACTTGTTCCGCAGGTGGCTTGAGCATGAACCGGCCGATCAAACTGACGTCGCGCCCGCAACTGGCGTTGCAGTCCTATCTGGACAGCTTGCTGCAGGAGATTCCTGACGAGTTGCCGCCAGTGGAAGTGCAGGTCGAGGTGCCGGTCGAGGTGGTCGAAAGCGCTGCGGCGCTGGATGAATTCCAGGCGGCGGTGCTTGAAGAGCAGGCGCGTGATGCGCAGAAAACCACCAAACCTGCCGCCCCGGTTGCCGCGCCTGCCGCCGCGCCGATCGCCAAGGCGCCAGTGGCGTTGATCGAAGAAGCCGAGCCGCCGCGCGCGCCGGTTTCGACACTCGCACCGCTGTTGCAAACCCAATTGCTGAAAACCGCGCCGGAACCGGTCGTGGCCGAACCGGCGCCGGTGGCACCGGCACCCGTCGAACAGACGCTGGTGCCGCCAGTGGTGGAAGTGCACCTGCCACCGAGCAACACGCCGCCACCGGTGGAAACCGATGGCCGTCCGGCCTGGGCTTCGGAAGCCTTCGAATGCCTGTTGTTCGATGTTGCCGGGCTGACACTGGCGGTGCCGCTGGTGTGCCTCGGTTCGATCTATTCGCTGGCCGGCCACGAGTTGACGCCGCTGTTCGGGCAGCCGGAATGGTTCCTCGGGATTCTGCCGAGTCAGGCCGGCAATCTCAAAGTATTGGACACGGCGCGTTGGGTCATGCCGGATCGCTACCGCGATGACTTCCGTCAGGGCCTGCAGTACGTGATTTCGGTACAAGGTTACGAGTGGGGCCTGGCGGTGCATCAGGTCAGCCGTTCGTTGCGTCTGGATCCGAATGAAATCAAATGGAGAAGTCACCGGGGTCAGCGGCCATGGCTTGCCGGCACGGTGATCGAGCACATGTGTGCATTACTTGATGTAGCCGCGCTGGCCGAGTTGATCGCCAGTGGCGGGGCAAAACACATGTCCGGCAGTAAGCCGAACCACAAACCGACATAACACTTCCATAACAGACAGGCGTCGGCATACGCATGCCGGCGGACGAAACATACACCGCTAGAGCGGTACTTCGAGGGGCTAGGGTATGAACGACAAGGCGACGGCGGCAAAGGGTTCTGAAGATCCGATCCTGCAATGGGTGACCTTCAAGCTGGACAACGAAACCTACGGCATCAACGTGATGCGCGTTCAGGAAGTCCTGCGCTACACCGAGATCGCGCCGGTTCCGGGTGCGCCAAGCTACGTGCTGGGCATCATCAACCTGCGCGGTAACGTGGTCACCGTGATCGACACCCGTCAGCGCTTCGGCCTGAACAGCGGCGAGATCAGCGACAACACCCGTATCGTCATCATCGAAGCCGACAAGCAAGTGGTCGGGATCATGGTCGACAGCGTGGCGGAAGTGGTTTACCTGCGTCAGTCGGAAATCGAGACCGCGCCGAACGTCGGCAACGAAGAATCGGCCAAGTTCATCCAGGGCGTGTGCAACAAGAACAACGAGTTGCTGATCCTGGTCGAGCTGGACAAGATGATGAGCGAAGAAGAATGGTCGGAACTGGAGAGCATCTGATTGATTCTCGAGGTAGCGGTCATTGTCCTGTTCCTCTTCTGGGCAGGCACGCTGGCAATGTTTCTGGCGTACATCAAGGCGCAAAAGGTCATCGCTGCGCAGCAGGCCCAGGGCGATGCGCTGCGTGATCAGCGCATCAAGGACCTGGCCAAGCGCGTAGACGATTACCAGAACGGCAACGTGCGCATGGGCGAAGCCCTGCACGAGCTGCGCTCGGTCGTCGGCCCGTTGCCGGACAAGATTGTCGCGCTGGAACAGCGCGACCCGTCGAGCCTGTCGTTCGCCCAGGCGGCGAAACTGGTGGGGATGGGCGCGAGCGTCGATGAGCTGACTCAGTCCTGTGGCTTGACCCAGGCTGAGGCGGAGTTGATGCGCAAGCTGCACAGAAGCTGATTTTTGCTCTAAAGCGGAAATCGCCATTCGCGAGCAAGCCCGCTCCCACATTTGACCGCGATCCTATTGAAGGAATGCGATCAAATGTGGGAGCGGGCTTGCTCGCGAAGGGGCCTTCGAAACCTCAGTAATCATCCCCGCGTTCGGTAACGTCCTTCTCGACCATCGGCGCATCCGGGTCCTGTCCCTCGGGGAATTTCCCCTTCAGGTTCCACGCAAACGCGATGATCTCGGCAATCGTGCGGTACAGCTCCTCGGGGATGCTGTCGCCCAGTTCCATGCGCGCCAACAGCCGCACCAGCTCGGCGTTTTCATAGATCGGCACTTCACAGTCACGGGCAATGCGCAGGATTTCTTCGGCCAGTTCCTCGTCGCCCTTGGCGGTGAGGGTCGGGGCGTGGTTGCCGTCGTATTTAAGGGCGATGGCCTGGCGTGGAGCAGTGGAATCGTTCATGCGGTTTCGTCGACCCAGCGGTGTTCGAGGCGAGTGTGGTTGCCTTGCGGCGGGGTGCCGAGGTGGCAGTCGAGATCGCCGACATTCAGGCCGCGATCGAGCAGGCGCTGGCGCAGCGCGAACAGATTGGTTTCGATCAGGTCGGCGGTGTACGGGCGTTCGGCCCAGAGCTGACTCGACAGGCTGCCGGCAATCAACTGTGCCTGAATCTGCATCGGTCCCAGCGGCTCCATGTCAAAGGCCAGATCGACGCGCCACAGCTGTTGCCTGGGCTCGCGCTCGTCACGGCGTTCGTTGGGTTGCGGTTCTCTTTCCGGCGCTTCTTCACGTTGGAACTTGACCTGCAGCGGCACGATGTCCTGCAAGTTGCGCATGGGGATTTCCAGCTGCCAGGTACTGAGCAGGCGACCATCGTCGGTGAGCCCGGTCTGTTCCAGGCTCGACAGTTGATGGCTTTGCAGGCGCGACACGGCTGCCGCGGCGAGGCGCAGCAGATGTTCCAGATCGCCTTCGCCCTCGAGGCTTTGCAGCAGGCGGTCGGGCAGCGGGAAACTGCTCGGCAGCGGTTTGGCGCTGACCTGACCGAGGGTGCCGAGGGCGTTGCGCACGAAGCTCGGCAGCGCTTGCGCCAGGGTGTTGGCGGCGATGATTGCGTTGAAACTGGCATTGCCCGGCGCACCCGGTGACAGCTGTGCGATCAACTTGAGCAGATCGGCTTTCATGTCCGGGGCCAGCGCGGGATTCTGTCCGGTCAGCAGTTTGGCTTCGAGAAAGGCGCCGCTGCCGGCCAGGGCCAGGGCGACGCCTTTGGCGGTGCTCATCTGCTGCACGTCGGGCAGGTTGGCGAGCAGGCGTACGACGGCTGCGCGCAGGTCCTGCGAGGTCTGATCGTCGTCGCTCGGCAGGTTTTGCAAGGCGTTGAGCAAACCGTCCAGCGAACCCTGGCGACTCTGCTGGCCGAGCAGTTGCTGGCTCACCGCCAATTGCTCCTGGCGGCTGCTCAGTGGCACGAACTTGAGGGTTTGCGAGTCTTCCACCAGTGCCGAGAGCAGGGTGCCGATGCGCAGCGGCGTCGGACTGTCGATGTCCAGCGTGGCACCGCTTTGCGCGGTGTTGAGCAGGCTCACCAGCGAGCGGTACACCGTCGGCTGTCCTGGCACTTGCGGCAACGTCTGTGAGGTCAGCACCTTGCCTTGCAGCAGCGTGCCGACCGGCAATTGCGCCGTATCAATGCGGGTGAGGGCGGCGACGCTGCTGGCAATCGCCTGCTGCACGGTGATCGCCAGATTGCCCGCCGACGGCTGGGTCACTGCCAGATTGGTGCCGGTCGGCAGCGGCAGGGTGCTGGTGGCCTGCACGGTGGTCTGCCGGCCGCCGTCGACGGTCACCTTCAGCAGCAGTTGAAAGGTCTGATCCGCCTGTTTGAGTGACAACACCTCGGCCTGCGCGCTTTGCCCGGCGCCGATCAAGCCTTCGACCGGGGTCAGCAGCTTGAGCAATTCACCGCTCATCACCAGCGGGCGTGTGTTCGCCGGGGTGGTGGGCGGGAGCGGGAGGATGTTCATTTCACCTGTCATACGCGGACACAACCTGAGGAAATTGCACGCTTGGGAGTAAGGCACGCCATGTATAATGCCGCGCGTCTTGCGCTTCGTTCAGAAAACATAGCAATTGTTTGATCCAGCTCTCTGATTCGCACCGTCATTGCATTTATCCTGCATCTCTTTAACGGCCGCGCCAGAGCCGACTTGAACCGTATAAGGCCCGTGATCCCTTGACCAGTCCTGTCCTGCAAACCGTTGCCCTTGCCTGTGAGCGAGACCTGCGGCTGCTCTTCGAAAATCTCGAATTGCGACTGGCCAGTGGCGATATGGTGCAGATCAGCGGCCCCAACGGCAGCGGCAAGACCAGTCTGCTGCGCCTGTTGTCCGGGTTGATGCAGCCGACCAGCGGTCAGGTGCTGCTCAACGGCCAGCCCTTGGCCGCCCAGCCGAGCGAACTGGCGCGCAACCTGTTGTGGATCGGCCACGCCGCCGGGATCAAGGACCTGCTGACCCCCGAAGAGAACCTGTCCTGGCTCTGCGCCCTGCATCGGCCGGCCGAGCGCGAGGCGATCTGGCAGGCATTGGCTGCCGTAGGATTGCGCGGTTTCGAAGATGTTCCCTGCCACACCCTGTCCGCCGGTCAGCAACGCCGCGTGGCCCTGGCGCGGCTGTATCTGGACAGCCCGCCGCTGTGGATTCTCGACGAGCCATTCACCGCGCTCGACAAACAGGGTGTGGCGCAACTTGAAGAACACCTGGCCGGGCACTGTGAACGCGGCGGTCTGGTGGTGTTGACCACGCACCACACGCTGAGCCGGATGCCGGCCGGTTATCGCGATATCGATCTGGGGAACTGGGCAGTATGAGTGTGTTCGGCCTGCTGGTTGCCCGTGAGTCCCGTCTGCTGTTTCGTCGCCCGGCGGAACTGGCCAATCCGCTGATTTTCTTCGCCATTGTCATCGCTTTGTTCCCGCTGGCCGTCGGCCCGGAAACTCAAGTCTTGCAAAACCTGTCCCCGGGGTTAGTCTGGGTGGCCGCGCTGTTGTCGGTCCTGCTCTCGCTGGACGGACTGTTTCGCAGTGATTTCGAAGATGGCTCCCTGGAACAGTGGGTCCTTTCGCCGCATCCGCTGCCCTTATTGGTGCTGGCCAAGGTGCTGGCACACTGGTTGTTCTCGGGACTGGCACTGGTTCTGCTCTCGCCGTTGCTGGCGTTGATGCTCGGTTTGCCGGTCGCCTGTCTGCCGGTGTTGCTGTTGTCGTTGCTGCTGGGTACACCGGTGTTGAGCTTGCTCGGCGCGGTGGGCGCGGCGCTGACGGTGGGTTTGAAACGTGGCGGCCTGTTGCTGGCGTTGCTGATTCTGCCGTTGTACATCCCGGTGTTGATCCTTGGCAGTGGCGCCTTGCAGGCCGCCTTGCAAGGCATGCCGGCGACCGGGTATCTGCTGTGGCTGGGTAGCCTGACCGCCCTGGCGATCACCCTGACACCTTTTGCAATAGCTGCTGGCCTGAAGATCAGCGTCGGCGAATAATGAGGTCTGGTTAAAATTTAACCAGCAAAGACCCTGAGACCGCTCACACCGATGAGCGGCACCCGTGATGGAAACAGTATGAACTGGACCTGGTTTCACAAGCTCGGCTCGCCCAAGTGGTTCTACGGCATCAGCAGCCGGTTTCTGCCGTGGCTGAGCATTGCCGCGTTGCTGTTGATCAGCGTTGGCGTCGTCTGGGGCCTGGCCTTCGCGCCGCCGGATTATCAGCAGGGCAACAGCTTCCGCATCATCTACATCCACGTGCCTGCGGCGATGCTCGCGCAGTCGATCTACGTGATGCTGGCGGTGTGCGGCGTGGTCGGGCTGGTGTGGAAGATGAAACTGGCTGACGTCGCGCTGCAATGTGCGGCACCGATCGGCGCATGGATGACTGCGGTGGCGCTGGTCACCGGGGCGATCTGGGGCAAGCCGACCTGGGGTTCGTGGTGGGTCTGGGATGCGCGGCTGACGTCGATGCTGATTCTGCTGTTCCTGTATTTCGGGGTGATCGCGCTGGGCAATGCCATCAGCAACCGTGACAGCGCCGCCAAGGCCTGCGCGGTACTGGCGATCGTCGGGGTGATCAACATTCCGATCATCAAATACTCGGTGGAGTGGTGGAACACCCTGCACCAGGGCGCGACCTTCACCCTCACTGAGAAACCTGCGATGCCCGCCGAAATGTGGCTGCCGCTGCTGCTGACGGTGCTGGGGTTCTACTGCTTCTTCGGTGCGGTGCTGTTGCTGCGTATGCGCCTTGAAGTGCTCAAGCGCGAAGCCCGCGCCAGTTGGGTCAAAGAAGAAGTGCAGAACAGTCTGGAGGCTGCGCGATGAGTTTCGCTTCATTCGGCGACTTCCTCGCCATGGGCCATCACGGCCTGTACGTCTGGTCGGCCTACGGCATCTGTCTGGCGGTGCTGATCCTCAACGTGGTCGCACCGATTGCGGCCCGCAAGCGCTATCTGCAACAAGAGGCGCGTCGTCTGCGCCGGGAGAACGGCAAGTGAATCCGCTGCGCAAAAAACGTCTGATCATCATTCTGGCGATTCTGGTCGGGGTCGGCGCTGCCGTCGGCCTGGCTCTCAGCGCCCTTCAGGAAAACATCAACCTGTTTTACACGCCAACCCAGATCGCCAACGGCGAAGCCCCGCACGACACGCGCATCCGCGCCGGCGGCATGGTCGAGAAGGGTTCGCTGCAACGCTCGCCGGACTCGCTGGACGTCAAGTTCATCGTCACCGACTTCAACAAATCCGTGACCATCACCTACCGCGGCATCCTCCCGGATCTGTTCCGCGAAGGGCAGGGCATCGTCGCCCTGGGCAAACTCAACGCGGACGGCGTGGTGGTGGCCGATGAAGTGCTGGCCAAGCACGACGAGAAGTACATGCCGCCGGAAGTGACCAAAGCGTTGAAAGACAGTGGTCAATCGGCACCGACCCAAGCGAAGGAGGGTTGATCGATGACTTCTGCACTGTTTATTCCTGAACTCGGTCACCTGGCGATGATTCTGGCGCTGTGTTTTGCGCTGGTGCAGGCCGTGGTGCCGTTGCTCGGTGCCTGGCGTGGCGACCGTCTGTGGATGAGCCTGGCCCAGCCGGCAGCGTGGGGCCAGTTCGCGTTCCTGGTGTTTGCCTTTGGCGCGCTGACTTACGCGTTCATGACCGACGATTTCTCGGTTGCCTACGTGGCGATGAACTCCAACAGCGCCTTGCCGTGGTACTACAAGTTCAGCGCGGTGTGGGGCGCCCACGAAGGTTCGCTGTTGCTGTGGGCGTTGATCCTCGGTGGCTGGACCTTCGCCGTGTCGGTGTTCTCCCGGCAGTTGCCGCAAGTCATGCTCGCCCGGGTGCTGGCGGTGATGGGCATGATCAGCACCGGTTTCCTGTTGTTTCTGATCCTCACCTCCAACCCGTTCTCGCGGATTCTGCCGCAGATTCCGGCCGATGGTCGTGACCTCAATCCGCTGCTGCAAGACATCGGCCTGATTGTGCATCCGCCGATGCTCTATATGGGTTACGTCGGCTTCTCGGTAGCGTTCGCCTTCGCCATCGCTGCACTGCTCGGTGGGCGTCTAGACGCCGCGTGGGCACGCTGGTCGCGGCCGTGGACGATCGTCGCCTGGGCCTTCCTCGGCATCGGCATCACCCTCGGTTCGTGGTGGGCTTACTACGAACTCGGCTGGGGCGGCTGGTGGTTCTGGGACCCGGTGGAAAACGCCTCGTTCATGCCATGGCTGGTCGGCACCGCGTTGATTCACTCGCTGGCGGTCACGGAAAAACGTGGCGTGTTCAAGAGCTGGACGGTGTTGCTGGCGATTGCCGCATTTTCGTTGAGCCTGCTTGGCACGTTCCTCGTGCGTTCCGGCGTGCTGACTTCGGTGCACGCGTTTGCCTCCGATCCTGAGCGCGGTGTGTTCATCCTGATCTTCCTGCTGTTCGTGGTCGGCGGTTCGCTGACGCTGTTTGCGTTGCGCGCACCCGTGGTCAAGAGCCAGGTCGGCTTCAACCTGTGGTCGCGGGAAACCCTGCTGCTGGGCAACAACCTGGTGCTGGTGGTGGCGGCGTCGATGATTCTGCTCGGCACGCTGTATCCGCTGATTCTCGATGCCTTGAGCGGCGCCAAACTGTCGGTCGGCCCGCCGTACTTCAACGCGTTGTTCATCCCGTTGATGGCGTTGTTGATGCTGGTGATGGCGGTCGGCGTGATCGTGCGCTGGAAGGACACCCCGGTGAAGTGGCTGGCGAACATGCTGACCCCGGTGCTGCTCGGCAGCGTCGCATTGGCGGTGGTGGCCGGTATCGCTTACGGCGATTTCAACTGGGCGGTAATCGCGACGTTCCTGCTCGCCGCGTGGGTGTTGCTCGCCGGTGTGCGCGACATCTTCGACAAGACTCGCCACAAGGGCCTGATCAAAGGCCTGCCAACCCTGACCCGCAGCTACTGGGGCATGCAGATCGCTCACCTCGGCATCGCCGTATGCGCCCTCGGTGTGGTGCTGTCGAGTCAGAACAGTGCCGAACGCGACCTGCGTCTGGCGCCGGGCGAGTCGATGGATCTGGCCGGTTATCACTTCATCTTCGAAGGCGCCAAGCACTTCGAAGGGCCGAACTTCACCTCCGACAAGGGCACCATCCGGGTGATCCGCGACGGCAAGGAAGTCAGCGTGCTGCACCCGGAAAAACGCCTGTACACCGTGCAGAGTTCGATGATGACCGAGGCCGGGATCGACGCCGGTTTCACTCGCGATCTCTACGTTGCACTGGGCGAGCCGCTGGAAAACGGCGCGTGGGCGGTGCGGGTTCACGTCAAACCGTTCGTGCGCTGGATCTGGTTCGGCGGTCTGCTGACCGGTCTGGGCGGATTGCTGGCGGCGCTGGATCGGCGTTATCGAGTCAAGGTCAAAGCCAAGGTGCGTGAAGCCCTCGGCCTGCAAGGAGCGGCTGCATGAGACGTTGGTTGATGCTGGTACCCCTGGCGATTTTCCTGCTGGTGGCGGTGTTTCTGTATCGCGGTCTGTACCTCGATCCGGCGGAGCTGCCGTCGGCGATGATCAACAAACCGTTCCCGGAATTCAGCCTGCCGAGCGTGCAGGGCGACAAGACCCTGACCAAGGCTGACATTCTCGGCAAACCGGCGCTGGTCAACGTCTGGGGCACCTGGTGCATTTCCTGCCGGGTCGAGCACCCGGTGCTGAACAAACTGGCCGAGCGCGGTGTGGTGATCTACGGCATCAACTACAAGGACACCAACGCCGATGCGTTGAAGTGGCTGGCCGAATTCCACAACCCGTACCTGCTGGACATTCGTGACGACGAAGGCTCGCTGGGCCTGAACCTCGGCGTGTACGGCGCGCCGGAAACCTTCTTCATCGACGCCAAGGGCATCATCCGCGACAAGTACGTCGGGGTGATCGACGAGCAGGTCTGGCGCGAAAAACTCGCGGCCAAGTATCAGGCGCTGGTCGATGAGGCCAAGCCATGAAGCGTTTCATTGCTGCCGTGGTCTTGGGCCTGAGTCTGGGCGGCGTGGCGCATGCCGCGATCGACACCTACGAGTTCGCCAAGGAAGGCGATCGCGAGCGTTTCCGTGAACTGACCAAGGAACTGCGCTGCCCCAAGTGCCAGAACCAGGACATCGCCGACTCCAACGCGCCGATTGCCGCCGACCTGCGCAAAGAGATTTTCCGCATGCTCGGCGAGGGCAAGGACAATCAGCAGATCATCGACTTCATGGTCGATCGCTACGGTGATTTCGTCCGTTACAAACCGGCGCTCAATGCCAAGACTGCACTGCTGTGGTTCGGCCCGGCCGGCCTGTTGTTCGGCGGTATGGTGGTGATCGCAGTGATCGTTCGCCGGCGTCGCGCACAGCGCACCGAGACCCCGCCATCGCTGTCCACCGAAGAGCGTCAGCGCCTCGACCAACTGTTGGATAAAAACCAAGAATGATTGATTTCTGGCTTGCCGCAGGGCTGTTGCTTCTGGTCGCCCTGAGTTTTCTGCTGATTCCGGTTTTGCGTGGCCGTCGCGCCCAGCGTGAAGAGGATCGAACTGCCCTGAACGTGGCGCTGTATCAGGAACGTGTCGCCGAGCTGCAAGCGCAGCAGGTTGAAGGCGTACTCGATGCGGCGCAAATGGACAGCGGTCGCGCGGAAGCGGCGCGTGAGCTGCTCGCCGATACCGAAGGCGTTGCCGCACCGCGTGTGTCGAAACTGGGCAAGCCGTTGCCGTTGTTGGCAGCGGTGTTGGTGCCGGTATTGGGCCTGGGGCTGTATCTGCATTTCGGTGCTGCCGACAAAGTCGAGCTGACCCGCGAATTTGCCCAGGCACCGCAGTCGATGGAAGAGATGACCCGGCGGCTGGAGCGTGCTGTTGCGGCGCAACCGGATTCGGCGGAAGGCCTGTACTTCCTCGGGCGTACCTACATGGCCCAGGAGCGTCCGGCGGATGCGGCGAAGATGTTCGAGCGCGCCGCCAACCTGGCCGGTCGCCAGCCGGAACTGCTCGGCCAGTGGGCGCAGGCGCAATACTTTGCTGACGGCAAGAAGTGGTCGGACAAGATCCAGGCTTTAACCGACGAAGCGCTGAAAGCCGATCCGAAAGAAGTCACCAGCCTTGGTCTGCTCGGCATCGCCGCGTTCGAGGGTGAACGTTATCAGCAGGCAATCGACTACTGGAACCGCCTGCTGGCGCAACTGCCAGAGGGCGACAACTCCCGCGCCGCCTTGCAGGGTGGGATCGAGCGCGCCACCGAGCGTCTGCAAGCCAGCGGCGGTAAAGTCGCCGCCACGCCGGCCGCCAAGGTTGCCGCGCTGCTCAAGGTGCGCGTCGATCTGGCCAGCGAACTCAAAGGCAAGGTGCAACCGGGCGACAGCGTGTTCATCTTCGCCCGTGCCGTTTCCGGCCCACCGGCACCGCTGGCGGCCAAGCGTCTGACCGTGGCGGATCTGCCGGTGACCGTCGAACTGGGCGATGCCGATGCGATGATGCCGCAGTTGAAACTGTCGAACTTTCCTGAAGTCCAACTGGTTGCGCGCATTTCCCGAGCCGGTCAACCGACCGCCGGGGAGTGGGTGGGTCGCAGCGGCCCTCTGGCCAGCAACACCACCGCGCCGCAAACACTGACCATCGACAGCCCGGACCAATAACCACCGGCACCCACAGGAAAGCACCGCCATGCACAGTCTCGCCCGAATCGCAGTCATCACAATGGCCCTGGGCATGAGCGCCTGTGCGGTGCACCGACCGGAACCGACCACCAGTCTGCCGCCGATCCCGCCGTCGCAACCAAGCCCGACCCCGTCGACCTCGCCGACACCCGGAAAAAGCATCCCGGCCAAACCGTCCAAGCCAGTCCCACGCACCTCAGCCAGCTTCGCCCCGCCACCGGGTGGCAACAGCCACTGGGATCAGCAACTCGGGGTCTACGTCCTCGACGATCAGCCCAACACCTTCTACCGCCAGCGCACCTACTTCCGCTGGAACAACGGCTGGACCCGCTCGATCAGCCCCAACGGCCCTTGGGAAGACACCGATATCCACGGCGTGCCGCCGGGGTTGGGCAAACAGTTCGGGCAGTGATGAAAAAACGGCGATCTTTGGATCGCCGTTTTTTATATGTTGTCCGGCAGTATGGATGACCCTGTAGGAGCTGGCGAAGTCTGCGATCTTTTGATTTCGCTGTTTTTCACAATTCGCTGGTCAACAACCCCTGCATATAATCCACAAACGCCCGCGCCTTCGCACTGACCATCCGCCCCGTGGGAAACACTGCCCACAAGTCCTGATCCGGCAATCCCCAATCGCTCATCACCGCCCTGACCGCACCGCTTGCCAGCTCCGGGGCGAACATCCATTGCGAGGCGATGGTCAGTCCCTGATCGGCCACCACGGCTGCGCGCAAACCCTCGGCGGCGCTGACACGCAGGCGGCCGGTCAGGTTTTGCGTCTGCTGTTCGCGGCCTTGGGTGAAGGTCCAGGTGGCACCGCCGCTGAGGTTGTAGACGATGCCTTGGTGCTGATTCAAATCGGCAGGGCAGCTCGGCTCGCCGTGGCGGGCGAAGTAGGCCGGGGTGCCGAGCACCACGCGGCGGCAGTCGGCGATCTTGCGCGCGGTGAGGCTGGAGTCGCTGAGCGGGCCCATGCGCAGGGCGACGTCGATGCCTTCTTCGACCAGATTGATGTTGCGGTCATCGAGCATCAGGTCGATGTTCAGCTGTGGATGCTGATCGAGAAACGGCCCCAGTTGCGGCACGACGTGCAGGCGACCGAAAGTCACCGCCGCGCTGATGCGCAGGTTGCCGCGCAAACCGCCGGCGCTGCCACGGGCGGCGTTATCGGCTTCGTTGGCTTCGTCGATGGCGCGTCTGGCCCGTTCGAAAAACGCGAGTCCGGCTTCGGTCGGCGTCAGGCCGCGGGTCGAGCGCAGCAACAGGCTGACCGCCAGGCGTTTTTCCAGTTGAGCGATGGTTTTCGACACGGCGGGCTGGCCGATATTCAACCGTCGGGCCGCGGCGGAAAACGAGCCGGTTTCGACCACGTAGACGAAGGTTTCCATGGCGGCGAGGCGGTCCATCAGTCTTCCTGCAAATCTGAAAGTTGTCGTAGTCCCCTTGTGGGAGCGGGCTTGCTCGCGAAAGCGGTCTGACATTCAGCACATGTATTGGCTGATCCGACGCCTTCGCGAGCAAGCCCGCTCCCACAGGGAATAGGGTGCTGAGTGTAATCCGCGTCCATTCAATCACATGCTGTAAAACAACCGAACGTCGTTCTGCAGATTTATGTGCTTGAGTAAAGATAACTCTAGAGTTACTTTTATTCGGCCGGAGCAAGGAGGCGGTAGGTGCAAAGCAGTCTATTGATCAAGGAGCTGGAGGAGGCAGGCTGGACGCTGGATCGAGTCACCGGCAGTCATCACATCTTCACTCACCGTTACAACCCTTACACCATTCCCGTTCCCCACCCGAAAAAGGATTTACCGTTGGGGACGGTCAAAAGCATCAGGAGGCGTGCCGGGTTGCACCACCCGCCAGCCAGCAACAAGGGAGATCCATAATGCAATATCCGATCTGCATCGAATGGGGTGACGACAACACCGCCATCGGTATTCAGATACCTGACATTCCCGGCGCCGTCACGGCTGGGGATACCTTCGAGGACGCCTACAACGCAGCCGTTGAAATTGCTCACATCATGCTGCAGGAGATAGCGGCGGACGGGGAATCGATTCCGATGCCGACGTCGGCAGCGGCCCATCGCAATAATCCGGAGTTTGCCGATATGGGCTGGGGGATGCTCGAGCTGGATATCTCGCCGTACATGGGCAAGACCGAGAAGGTCAACGTGACGTTGCCAGGTTATGTGATCCAGCGCATCGATCGTTATGTGCGTGAACACAATGTCAAAAGCCGCTCTTCGTTTCTGGCGGATGCGGCGATGGAGAAACTGGTTCGCTATTAAGCGTGATCGCTCCCTCAGGCCCATTGAGCAACCTGTGGGAGCGAGCCTGCTCGACACCTTACGCCGTTGCCAAAGAACCACGCTGCGACGCACTCAGAAACCGCAACAACGCCAGTAGCGGGAACGCGCTACCGACAATCACGATCCACAGCCAGCCGCCATGCTCATACACCGCACTGGCCACCGACGAGCCGAAGGCGCCGCCGATGAAGATGCTGGTCATGTACAAAGCGTTCAGGCGACCGCGGCTTTTGGCATCGAGTGAGTACACCGCGCGCTGGCCGAGGACCATGTTCATCTGTACGCAGAAATCCAGTACCACGCCGGTCACGGCCAGGCCGATCACGCTGTAGGCCGGGTGGATGAAGGCGGGCAGGAAGCTCAGGCTGGCGAACAGCATGGCCAGCAGCGAAGCGATGCGGGTGTGGCCGGCGTCAGCCAGGCGTCCACTGATCGGCGCGGCGATGGCACCAATGGCGCCGACCAGGGCGAAGATCGCGATTTCGCTTTGCGACAGGCCATGGTTGCGCGCCAGTTCCAGCGGCACCGCGGTCCAGAACAGGCTGAACGTGGCGAACATGCAGCCTTGATAAAACGCGCGCTGACGCAGCACCGGTTGCTGGCGCAGCAGGGTCCAAAGCGAGCCGATCAACTGGCCATACGTGGCGCTGTGATCCGGTTGGCGCTTGGGCACGGTCAGTGCCAGCACCACGCTGATCGCTGCCATCAACGCCGCAGCAATCATGAACATCGCGCGCCAGCCGAAATGGTCGGCGACCACGCTCGACACCGGTCGCGCCAGCAGGATGCCCAGCAACAAGCCGCCCATGATCCCGCCGACCACCCGGCCACGGGATTCCTCTGGCGCCAGGTGCGCAGCCAGTGGAATCAGGATCTGCACCGACACCGAACTGAAGCCCACCAGCAACGAGATCAGCAGGAACACGTTGGGCTGACTGGTGAACGCCGCGCCGAGCAGGCTGGCAATCGCCACCACCGTGGTGATGATCATCAACCGACGGTTTTCCAGCAGGTCGCCCAGCGGCACCAGGAAGAACAGGCCCAGCGCATAACCGATCTGCGTCAGCGAGACGATGATGCTGGCCATGGTGTCGGAGAGGCCGATGTCTGGCGCGATCAGGCCGATGATTGGCTGTGCGTAGTAGATGTTGGCGACGATGGCGCCGCAGCAGAAGGCGAACAGCAGCACCATGCCTCGGGTCATTGCGTGAGTTGTGGCGTTCATAAGGTTTCTCGATCCAGCGAAAGGGAATGCGGTGAGGCTAAGGGACGTACCGAAGCGGCGGTAGAAGCCTTCGATTGATATCAGTTATTCCGTTGCGGAATGATTGGCTTCCAACAGGGTGTCGTCCATCGGCGAACCTTGCGTCCGGCCGGGGAGGGTCGATGATACATTCACTTACATGTTCTTCGATAGCGTGCTTATGTTTACTTCTGCGCTATTACTGTTCATCAACGGAGGATTGCCATGTTGCGTCAGCTGCTGCGTCACACGACTACGATTGCCTTGCTTGGCCTGCTCAGTGCCACTGCGGTGCAGGCCGCCGATGCCCCGGGTATGCGTCTCGGCGTGCGCGGCGAGATCACCGGGGTCGGCGCCGACTCGCTGAAAGTCCACGTCAACAGCGGCGAGAACGTGGTGATCCGGTTGAACCCGGACACCAGGATTCGCGCTGTCACCCTGGCCAATATCGAGGACATCAAACCCGGCAGCTACATCGGCTCGGCCGCCATGCCCCAGGAGGACGGAACCCTGAAGGCGCTCGAAGTGCATGTGTTCCCGCCGGAACTGGCCGGCAGCGGCGACGGCCATCGGCCATTCGACCTGGCCAAGGGCAGCAGCATGACCAATGGCAGCGTCGGTGATCTGGTGGTCAGCAATGGCCGTGTGCTGACGGTCAATTACAAGGGCGGGCAGCAGAAGATCCTGGTGCCGGAGGACGTGCCGATCGTCAATCTGACGCCGGGGGATCGCAGCTTGCTCAAGGTCGGGGTGAAGATTGTCAGCTTCGTGACCCAGGACGCAGACGGCACGTTGACGGCGCAATCGATTTCCGCCGGCAAGGATGGCGTCACGCCGCCGATGTAACTGGCTGACAAACAATCCCCTGTGGGAGCG
>NZ_JBYOKU010000022.1:0-96432 GCF_057799175.1 Pseudomonas sp. 14P5.3.2
GTTTGTCGAAGGTCCCGGCAGCCGGGGGTAAAGCGGCTCCAGCCTGCGTTATGACCGATGTTTTTTGCTGAATCGAGGTGGAAAGTGCGCAACTTCTTGCGCAGTACTGCGCAAGAAGTTGCGCACTCGGCTGCGGGCCACGTGCCTCAAGGCCTGCAGCGCGATGACCAGGGTTTTTGGGCCGGACAAGTGCGCAAGAAGTTGCGCAGTATGGCGATATGCCAGTCGCACCGATGTGTCTTACAGCATCTGAATGTGAGGAGGAAGCTGGCAGCTATCGGCCATTAGCTGCCGCTCCTGATCGTCAGTTTCCGGCCAAAAGTGGACGTTCGCAACCGACCGCTGATGGCCAATATCGGTCATTGGCTAAGCTCTGCGCCTTTCCTGCAACTTCATCCTGTATCTAGACTGATAGCATTTAGTGGGGAAAGAGGCGTGGACGGCAGAGGGGATGTTCCACATTATCCAAAGTATTGCTGAACAATTGCCAAACCTCTTAGCTGTGACAATGCGCCAATGCTCTCAGTATGAGTGGCTTGATTCGGATAACCGTGCTCCCACCATATTCGCCAAGTAATGCCGTCATTCGATCGAATGACGGTAGCTAGCTTGTTAGCGCAACCAGAAGGAAGCAGCAGATCACCGTTTGCAGTGGGCAAGATCCAATTTGAGGATGCTGAGGCGCAAGGAATTTTGGAAATAAAAATATCAATCTTACTTGCAGCGCCATATTCATCAAACATTTGAGGGAGTTTCCTCAGAAACAGTTCTTCCGCATGGCCGCCACCTTGTTGCGGATTCTCGATGACCCTTAGATTGCCGAGAACGGTTTGGCTACCCCTTATGAAAGGGCCTCGTAAGACATCGGTAGGCTGAACCCTTTGCTGCTGTTTCATGCCTGCTAATGTGACGAGCGCAACGCCTCCAACCCCAGTCTTTATTGGATTAACTATATATCCCATACTTCCGAATGTGCAAATTGTACTGTCGTCATCATCAAACCTTGATATTAAGTAAACATAGCCGGGACGCTGTCTCGCAAGTACGTCAAGTGAACGCTTGTGACGAATGAACTCAGAGCTTTCCACCAGTGTCATGAGTACCTCCCTTGTGAAAAGCAAAATTCCAAGCTTGGCCTGAATCAACGCCAGTATAGTAGATTTTTAAGCGACCGCTTTCGGCCAGAAGCGGTCAATCATGACCGGTTGAAACCACAACCCAAGCTGCTCGTCATTTGTGTCTACAAGATTAAGGGAAATACATACGAAGCTGGAGGTGCAGCCTTCGATAAAATCTTTGACTGCTCCAGCCCTCCGAGCGACCTCTTATGCCCCGATCCCAGCCCCGGGAATCTCTCAGAGGTACCCGAAAGACACCACCAGCCAGACCGCCGAAACTACTGTTCCCTGCTGAACAGATCATCGATATCTAGCGTTTCGAGCCTGTTCTGCTCAGCTCGAGGAGACACATAATTGTGCTCCTCTTCCTCGAAATACCTTTTCATGCGGTACGGTACGTCATAGGCATCCACTATTTCATCAATCATTGCGTTTGAAGGTGATATATGCCAGCTCGTAAACTTCTCATCAATCATATTAGTGAGAGTTCTGTTGGCCGCAGTCAAATCGTACCCATCACTGAACACAATATGTTCTTCAAATATCTCATCAAGCGAGTCGCACATGTAGCTCTGGGCTAACTCTGAGAAAGGCTCTGATGCTTCGGTGATGTCGTTTACTTCTAGCGAGTTAACTAAGTTGCCCAGCGCGCCGAGTTCACTTTCTTTAACTCCAAAATTAATTATTTGCATGACAAAGTCTATTAGCGATGTCGCTGGAACTACTTCATCCTCAATAGCGTCCGCTAGGGTTTCTAAGCAATTTAGATAGCCTATAGAGATGGGGTTGCATAAGATTACATTGATAGTTTGCTTGAGAAGCGTTTTTGCTGAAGATGTGCTCAAGGCAACCCAGATATTCTGATATATTTTCGCAAGATATTCCGGCTGACTGCCTTCAAAGCCTAGAGACTTCTCATGTTCAAAAAGCGATTTGAATATATCTTGTTTTATGCTAGATGAGATCAGCTTGTTTGACGTCATATCCCGCAGCATGGTGAGGGCGCTGAGGCTGCGTAGGCAACTGCAAACTGTTTTGAGCACCATGACGTCATTCGCATAGCGATGAATTAAATAGTCACCAACGGAAGGGTTGAATAATTTGTAGTAGCGCTTCTCCGCAGACATTACTCGAGTAATTAAGGAATTTGATAGATGCCTAACTACAAAGGTAAACTCACGCTTTCCCTTGAAGTTTGCATGCTCGGGCATGCGTAGGCCTGTAGCATAGGCCTTGGCCAAATCTTCTTCTAGGATGTCGTCCCCATTAAATGCAACCAATAGCACCAGTAATCGACCGAAATCATCGAGCTGAGCGTCAAATGGGTGTTCCCAGATTTTCGTCGGGTTATCTAGAAGATCGTTAATGTGATCCCAGTACGATACTGGGGGAACATCGCCTAAACGCTGTGGGTCAGTGATGAACTGTATGATGCGGGGGTTGAAATTGTGGTGGCGGATAATCTTATGATATCGCTTTTCGATGTAGAACGACTCAACATATTCCGGGCTCAGACCAGAGTGCCATATGTGGTTGTACAGGATGTGTGCTTTGTCGAGGTTTGATAGCGATTGAAGCTTTAATTCCATTACGTTCCGATCGACGTTGTTATGCTCAAAGGCATCATTCAGGATCCGGCCTTGGTTAAGAATTGTGGATCGGGATGTCAGTACGAATTTTTTAGTCGCCCGGTCGCGATGGACCCTTTTGATAAAATTGACGATCAGGCTACCCTCATGTCCGGTCAGGGCCTCTAGGTAGTTTTTCCCTAAGAAGTCGTCGAAATAGAACAGTTGCGGCCTCTCAGGCACGTAAGCTTGTTCAGCTTCATGAACGTCATGACTGATGGAGAGAAACTCGAAGCCATTTTTGGCATAGAACAAGATGAGCTGCTCGGCCAGTGTGGTTTTTCCGATCCCTGCTTGACCAGTGATGATGACCGTTCCGAGCTGATTGAGCTTATCTACAGCCCATTCGTAATTACGGGTTTGAACGAAAATTTTCGACTTTTCAACGATCTCGCGCATCATCGCATCGCTTCGACCCATGATGGCATTGTTAAGCAAGTGGACAAGCACCGTAGCGCTACTGATCCAGAGTTTGAAGTGTCTTTGCTCAACCCTACGATGCCTAGCAAGCAAATCGTTCAGATCCTCCTTACCATAGACCTCGACGCGGCAAGATGTATTCAGGGCCTTGACCAGCTCTTTCTTGTTCAACCTTGAGAGCGAATGCGAGACCACCAGGATATAGCGCTCAGGCTTTAGCGCAGTAACCTTGGGCGCTTCCGACGACCTCAAATGGGCTACAAGTTGAGCGAGGGGCGTAGCGGCCCAGTGCTTGGCCTGCAGGATCCACTCACCACCATTCGGGCTGAAATAACGGCCATCGACGCCACCATCTTTGCCGGGTTTGAAACGTTCAAAACGAACGCCCTCTTCGGCGCCGATTAGGTCGGTGCACAGCACCTCGAACTCTTTGTCGTTGAGACGCGAAAAATCGTAGTCGTTCACTCGGGCATCCACTCCATGACAGAGGGATAAGATAGCATTTAGCTATGCAGGGTGAGGATGGTGGCTGGGATCTAGTTGTTGGAAAGGAGCCATAGATCGTTGTCCATAATCTTTGAGCACAAATGTACTCTTTTGATTTAAAGCCTTGCAGTGTTGGAGCATGCTCGACAGAAAGAATTGAGCAGCATTTCGCTCAGGCACGATCAAGGCCTTCTGAGCGCGATTGCCGAGAAAGCAGCTATGGGTCGCCAGCAGCGGATTACCAATGACAGCTAAGGGGCGGAGGCAGTAATTCGTGACTGACCGCTTTTGGCCGAACGCAGACCTGGGTGGGTGAGGGTTAGCCCCCACTCTTTCGCTTGAGCTTGGCCAGTCCTTGCTTGATGTATCCGGCGTTTTCGCCAATCGCCCACAAGGCCCCGCGGACGTTGTCTCCGACTTCAGTGCAACCTTGCTGTTCAACATGAAGCGTCAGCTCCATCAAAGCTGCTTCCAGGCCGAGCTGATTCTGGTAGATCCTTTCCAGCACATCCGATAACGAATATTCGTCAGCCACAGCATCGACTCCTTTTGTAAAAGTAAAAGCATAGTACCGGTAGTGCCCTTCGTGGGCGGTACGTGCTGGATGCTTAGAAATTGCTACAAAGCATTGTGTTTGTTAGGGCATAGCCAGGCGGGGCTAGGGGCATGCAGGCGGCTACGCCCAGTCCATCATTGGAGCCAGCCTGCGGCCGCTCATATCAGAAATTACCGGCCTAAAACGGACACTCGGCCTCTGCGCTCGGTGACTATCAACCTGGCCGGTGTCGTTTCAATAGTTGGTTAATTTCTTTTCGACATCATAAAATGTTGCTAATCTAAATCGCCTTAAGCCGATTAAATTCCTATTGAGTTAGTGCAATTGGCGCGACTTGTCAGAAATCTAAAATTGTAAAATACTTAAATTTAGCGTGAGGGTTCATGAACA
The DNA here is from genome assembly GCF_057799175.1 of Pseudomonas sp. 14P5.3.2. Classification (NCBI taxonomy): domain Bacteria; kingdom Pseudomonadati; phylum Pseudomonadota; class Gammaproteobacteria; order Pseudomonadales; family Pseudomonadaceae; genus Pseudomonas; species Pseudomonas sp. 14P5.3.2. The sequence continues at coordinate 4,599 of NZ_JBYOKU010000022.1, forward strand.
AGAAACATATAGCATACTTCGGAATTGTTTTAGCGATCACGCTATTAGCTTTTGCCCTAGACATTTGGTCTTCCAATACCCCTTTCGAGATGGTGGCTAAAACGATATCAAGGCCAAACGGCAGTACGGAGAGTTTTCAAGAAATTTCATATCCATGGAGTGTTCAGGTAATAAATCTCGCAAAGAATTTTCTTTATGGTCTGGCCGCAGCTGTTTTTGTTACGGTTTTTATCGTCAATAAACTAGAGCTTGCCCAGCGCACCGAAAAAGAAGCAGAATTAAACAAGCTAAATGACGCAATAAATATAAATGTATTTGATACGCTGTTTAAAACAATAATACCGGAGGAGATATTTAAAGTAATTAGGCAAGATATTATAGAGAATAAAGTAATTAGAAAGGAGGCCAAGTGGGTCTATAATTTTGAAAAGTGCGACGAGGGCATACGCTGTACGCATACCGTCAGGTATGAATTGCACAATCTGAGTCAGGCAGTTGTCAGTGATCCTGTTAGACTGGACTTGGATCCACTTGGCGGAAGCCCATACAATATTTTGCTGGCCGAGTGCACCTCTATAGATGGCAAGCATCTTGTTCATTACGATCAATCAAAATCAATTAAAAATAATATCAGCATTGTAAGTGATGGAAGAAAGACGTCAGTTGAATATACCATTACCATTCCGCCCGGCAGCTTTGTCGAATACAAAACTGTATATCAACAGATCTATAAAGGTGACATTACAGATTATCAGGGTACAAAATTACCACTTATTGGGCTAGATATAATTGCAACGTACCCGGAAGATTATGAGTTTGACATCGCGCCTGTCATGTCATCACCTTCAAAGCTAACAATCGACAGCACCATACAGAAAATTTATCGAGTAGACGGCGGTATTTTGCCTCAGCAGGGAATTGTCTTCTTTTTAAAGAAAAAAGATATAGAGCCAGAGCAGAAGATTCTTATATAAGCCACATAAATTATTAGGGCGGCCTAGAGGAAAGGGGAGCTATAACTAGCATTCTTTATGTTGCTTATACTGTTTATTGGAAATTCATGCTAAAGACCTAGCATGACGCAGACAACGCTGAGTTTACGCATCGAGTCGGAAGTAGCCGTTCGTAGGCGTCTGCTTCTGGCCGATAGCTGACTCTCACGAACGGCTACTTTCGACCAAAGAGAGACAGTGGACATTTCCCACGCCAAGGCGCTAGCGTGAGCCCCTTCAATTCGAGGGCTACACCATGGATGCTATTGCCGACTACTCAAATGAACACCATCGTCGTTGCGTCGTGGAACTCTGGGAAACCGTATTCGGTTACGAAGCCGCGCATAACACCCCCAGCCTGGCTATCGACAAAAAACTAGCCGCAGCGGATGGCCTTTTCTTTGTGGCCCTGTCAGGACTAGAAGTTGTTGGCACCGTTCTCGCCGGATACGACGGCCATCGTGGATGGTTGTACTCGGTGGCGGTGCACCCGTCGCACCGCAGAAAAGGCATAGGGAAGAATCTAGTCCGTCATGCAGAGGATGCTCTGACCGCGCGAGGCTGCATGAAAATCAACCTGCAAATCGTCAGCTCAAATGAAAGTGTCAAAAACTTCTACGAATCTCTGGGGTACTCGACCGAGCCGCGAATCAGTATGGGCAAAAAGATCGAGTCGAATATCGAGATGCCTGGAGAGCAGGCTTGGTAAGCGTCCGCTTTTGGCTGTGGATTCAACCGGTCGACGTAACAGATTGGCTAAATCGTTCTGCCGGTCAACGCCCCCTCCGCTGTGTTGGTCACACTTGATGCAAACGACTGGTCAAGTCGAATGCAAATGAGCGGGTAAGTGGAATGCAATTCTCCAGCTGAATTCGGGCACCGCAGAGGCGTCGGTTGCAGGTAAATGTGCGTCAGCCTGATTTTCTGATCATATCCAGCTCATCCTCCAGCGCGCCTAAGAATATTTTGACCCGCATAGGCGTAAAACGTCGGCTAGGCGTCACGGCCCAGACCGAGAGATCCTCCATTTCGGCATCCTGTAACTCAACGATTTCAAGCTTGCCGTCGCGCACTTGGCGGATGATGTCCCATGAGGTCAGCATGGCGAGGCCGAGACCTTGGATCGCTGCGCTTCTTACCGCGTCTACGCTGCTGGTGTTGACACGACCGTTTACACGCTTGCGAGTGAGCTCTCCATCAATGATGAACGGCCAGCGCGGAATGGCTTGAAGCTGAATGCAGTGGTGAGCCGCCAGCTCAGTCAACTTCGTAGGTCGGCCATTGCGGCGTAGGTAGTCAGGCGATGCACATATCACGCGGGGGTTTGAAGTAACTCGCTTGGCGACCAGTTCGGAATCTCCCAACGGTGCAAGGCGAAGGGCTAGATCCAGCCCTTGTCCGACGATGTCGATCACTTTGTCCGAGAGATCTAGGTCAACGCTCAGATCAGGATGGGCTTCCAATAAGCGAGAGAGCATAGGCACCACTATTGATTGGCCAAATACGCTCGGTGCGGTCATGCGCAGGACGCCTTTCGCTTTGGCGGACGCTGGGCCCAGTTCGCTTTTCGCACTGTCTTCCGCATCAATTATCGTTGATGCATACGGTAGGAAGAGCTGGCCTTCAGAGGTGAGCGAAACTGATCGGGTGGTGCGATGGAACAAGCGCGTGCCCAATTCTTCCTCCAGTGCGGCCACTCGCCGTGACACCTGCATAGGCTGCACATCCAGTTGACGCGCAGCAGCGGAAAGACTGCCGGCAGACGCGACTGCCTGAAATACTCGAAGGTCGGACGTCAGCATTTTATATCCTTCTTTGTTAAGCCCGCTTCACTGGCAAGAGCCTTTGTCTCGCCGATTTCGCTCGATAGGATGCTTGAAACAGCCGGTTCCATAGTGTGTTAAACGACTTTACGAGGCAATTATGAGCGAAACAAAGCAAGTCATCTTATCGGCCTACGATATCAAAGGCGCGCATTTCCGGAACCGCCTATCGGTAGCACCGATGACGCGGGTAACTGCGACGGAGGACGGCCTGGTCACACAAACTATGCGTGACTATTACCTACGGTTCGCCAAAGGCGGGTTCGGTCTAATCATCACCGAAGGTTTGTACACCGATAAGGCATTTTCGCAGGGGTACCCCAACCAACCGGGATTAGCAGATGAGGAGCAGGCAGCAGAATGGTCGATGCTCAACCAGGATCTGCAGGCGCAGGGCACTCTCGTTTTTGCGCAGATCATGCACGCCGGTGCGCTGAGTCAGGGCAATATCTATCGCCATCACAACATTGCCCCCTCTGCCGTTCAGCCCGTGGGCAAGCAGATGACTGTTTACCATGGCACAGGCTCTTACCGTATGCCTGTCGAAATGACTGAAGCTGAGATCGCGGAGGCCATTCAAGGCTTCGTGGATACGGCAGCACGTGCGGTCGAGGTGGCAGGATTTGATGGTATCGAAATCCACGGAGCGAACGGGTACCTACTCGACCAGTTTTTAACGGCCCACACCAACTTGCGCAATGACTGCTGGGGCGGTGATATCCGTCAGCGCATGAGTCTTCTCGTCGAGGTGGTCGCTGCGGTGAAGGAACGTGTCGGAGCGAAAGTGCCGGTGGGCATACGTATTTCTCAGGGCAAGGTCAACGATTTCAAGAACAAGTGGCTCGGTGGTGAAAGCGACGCTCAAATCATCTTCAGCACTCTGGCTGATGCTGATGTCGATTTTATTCATGTCACTGAATATGAGGCGTGGCAGCCTGCATTCGAGGGTTCTCAAGACAGTCTCGTCGCTATGGCCAGGAAGTATGCTCCGGGCGTGTCGATCATCGCGAACGGCGGCCTTCATGATCCAGATCGTGCAGCCGAGGTAATACGTTCGGGGGCTGATCTTGTGGCGCTGGGGCGCGGCGCGCTCGGCAATCCTGACTATCCTTTGCTGATCGAGGCAGGCGCAGAGCTTCGTGAGTTCGATGGTTCCATCCTTCAGCCCATCGCCAACATCAAGGAACGTGAATTGGACGTAGAGTTGTGCGAATAGCCGCGACTAACTCGTAGACTTAGGAATAGCGGCGCGAATGCCCGTCCCATCATCAGGGCGGGCATTGCAGCTGCTATTTAATCCGTGTCAGGAATATGGCGTTACAGGCGGGCTGGGCAAGTTGAAATCAGTTCTACGCGATCAGCGTGCACCAGCACGTTATGCTCGAACTTCACGAAGCCAACGTCTTTTCGTCCAGCCATGCATTCGATGGCAATTGCCATGCCGGCCTCAATCTTCGTTTCGTTGCCAGGCACCAACCAAGGCGATTCCCAGCCAATACCGTAGGAATGCCCGTGCAGCGGGTATCCGCAATAAATCTCTCTGCTCTGAAGTACCTGCAGAACGACGTCATACAGCGCTTGTGCCGACACCCCCGGCTTGCACGCGTCAACGCCTGCCTCAATGGCCGCAATTGCGCCGTCGTACACTTCATTCTGTTCAGCTGTCCATTTACCGCCTGCGACGACAGATCGCGAAAAGTCCCAAGTGTAGCCTTCGACGGCTGCCCCGTACATGTCACAGTGGAAGAGGTCGCCCGCTTCAAGCTCGCGTGTCGTCCATTGCGGAGCCATGCCATGTGCGTAGAAGGATGAATGGGGGCCTGAGGAGCAGGCCGCGTCGATCATTGCCGCGCCCCGACGAATAGCAATGTTGTAGGCAGCCGCAACAGCATCGGCTTCAGTGGTGCCAACGGTGGCTGCACTTTTCATCATCGCCTCCATGGAGGCATTGCCCACCTCGGCGGCTTCGCGAAGCAGTTCGAACTCGAAAGCTGACTTATGGGTGCGCAGCCCTTCAATAGCGTAATCGAGCTCTATGAACTGTACGCCCACCGCAGCGCTGAGCAGGCGTTTGTAGACAGACGCAACCAACCAAGGCCCGGCGACCAGGCCTACGCGGGAACTGCCGAGGCCCATTTCCTTTAGCGTTGCCGCAACTTTGTCGGGAACGAAGCCATTTGCCGAGCGCACGTCCTCAACGGCAATCACGTCCCGACGAATCGCCGGTGACTCGGTGACTAAAATGGGTTCGCCTGTCGCAGGGATGATGACGGCGCCGTGAGAAAGTCCCGCCCAGAGACCCGGTAGATCCGGAGCATAGGGAAACACAGGGCAATAGTTGGAGAGGTAGATCAGGTCGTTAGCTGTGTCGACGGTGCCGCCACCTTTACCCCAGATAACCAGTGCCTCAACGCCGTTGGCCTTGGCAACAGCTTGGGCGCGCTTCCAACGATTTTCAAACTCAGACCGGGGAGTGCGATTCGTAAGCAAGGTGTCATCCTCTTGGAATGCTTAAATGAAGCACCGAGCTTAATGGCGAGGTTTGTTGACGATAAGGCAGTAAGTTCGTTATAGGTTATGAACTTAAAGTTGATAATCGAGGCGAATTTGCAATCCACATCGAGCGGTCATAACCCGGCACTTCTCCCTGGACTTTCGGTGTTCGTGACGGTGGCCCGCAATTTGAGCTTTGCCCGTGCTGCCTCCGAGTTGGGTGTCAGCTCTACGGCGGTCTCCAAAACGATAAAGCAGGTGGAGGCAGCGCTGGGCGCCAGGCTCTTTAATCGCACCACGCGCAGCGTTTCCCTGACCGATGCCGGAAGTCAGTTACTCAAGACTGTCGAGCCTGCGCTGGCTTCCGTGGACAGCGCCATCGATCAGATCCGATCAGACTACGATCAGCCGAGCGGGGAACTACGCATCAATTCCTCCCACGTCGCGTTCGTCTCCTTGATCGAGCCTCATCTCACCGAGTTCTTGCGGTTGTATCCGGCGCTGAGCGTGGAAGTTTCCATCGACAACATTCTCAGCGATATTGTGGGAGGGGGATTCGATGTCGGCGTGCGGTTGGGGCATACCGTCCAGCAAGATATGATCGGCGTGCCTCTGGGGCTGCCCCAACATCGCATTGTCGTTGGTTCTCCAGACTACTTCCGTCAACACGGCGAGCCTAAGGAGCCCCAGCTACTGATAGCCCATACCTGCATTCGTCAGCGACTTCATACGCGAGGGCAATTTTACGAATGGGTATTCTGGGTTAATGACAGAAATCAGCAGGTCAACGTGACTGGCAATGTCATATACGACGAAATGCGCGCGGTGGTTTCTGCTGCGTGCAAGGGTGTGGGGCTAGCCTACGTATTTCGCCAGTTTGCCGAGAAAGAGCTTGCCGAAGGAAAGCTGCGCGCAGTGTTGGAACCCTTCAGTCCGGTCGGGGAGCCTTTCTATTTGTACTATCCCCACCGAACGCACATGCCCGCCAAGTTGAGGGTCTTCGTGGATTACCTCAAAGCCAAATGCCCCTAGCCTGCTGACCAGGTTCTATAGTGCGAAAGCTCCTTAAGTATCTCATCCAGAGCCAAGGCTTTCAGTCGACTGCCGTTGCTAGATTGTTGCAACTCTCTGCTGCTCTGTGCTTTTCAATTTCGTCCAGCAGGTCGGAGTTTTGTTCGGCCCAATCGTATAGAGCCATCAAGGGCTCCACAAACCTGACCCCATTTTCAGTAAGCGAATACTCAACCATGGGGGGAATAACTTGGAAGACTTTACGGACGATCAGTTGGTCTCTTTCAAGTTCGCGTAGGGTCTGTGTCAGCATTTTCTTTGAGATACCGGGCATGGAACGTTGGAGCTGGCCGGTGCGCAGCGGCCCGAAGCTCAGCACGTAAATCACCATCGAAGACCACTTGGGAGCCATGAGAAAGTGGATCCTGCGGGGAGGGCAGGTCTCGTAGACCACTAGGGGGTGACCTGGATTTCGAGAAGTAGGGATGTTCATGGTTACCTTTTGGTGCCTACGTTACTAAATAGTGCCTAGTAGACAGAATAGACCTATTCCCCCAATCTTAACTGATACTTTCCTTTCAGTCCTGCCCATCTCAAGGAGGCACTCTCGTGTCCACGCCGCTGACTATGCATGCCCAGGTTCTAAAAGATTACACCGATGGGACGCTACACCTTACATCCGTAGTAAAGCCTACCGCTGGCCCCGGCCAAGTTCTCGTCCGCGTCGTTGCCAGCGGCCTAAATCCAATTGATACCAAGATCAGAGCTGGCGTCGCCCCGTATGCAATGCCTGAATTGCCCGCGATTCTCGGCACGGATTTAGCCGGTGTGGTTGAGCTCGTCGGTGAAGGGGTTAGTCGCTTCAAAATAGGGGATGAGGTCTACGGGCTGACCGGGGGCGTACGTGGGCTTCCCGGCACATTGGCTGAATATTCAGCGGTAGATGCAGACCTACTGGCGCTCAAACCAGAAAATCTGAGCATGCGTGAAGCTGCTGCTCTGCCACTTGTATTCCTCACCGCCTGGGAAGGCCTCGTAGATCGTGCAAATGTCCAGCGGGGGCAGCGGGTATTTGTGCAAGGTGGCGCAGGTGGCGTTGGGCACGTCGCAGTCCAGATCGCAATCGCTCACGGAGCACACGTCTTCGCAACAGCTTCTGCGCAAAAGGCTGATATCGTTAAAGCATATGGCGCGACCCCCATTGACTACCGCAGCACAACCATCGAACAGATCGTGAGTGAATACGCGGACGGGGTTGGCTTCGATTTGGCATATGACACCGTGGGCGGGTCGAGCCTAGATGATGCTCTGGTTAGCGTTAAACCTTATGGACATGTTGTCAGCTGCGCGGCTTTTGGTGTGCATAACCTGGCGGCAGGCTCACTCCGGTGCGTAACCCTTTCAGGAGTGTTCGTCCTTCTACCTATGCTCAGTGGGAATGGCCGCGCACATCATGGTGAAATCCTGGAATTCGCAACCCGCTTGGCGGAGGAGGGCAAACTCAAGCCTTTGGTAGATGAGCACGTCTATTCGCTAGAGGAGGCCCAAAATGCACACTCACTGGTTGAATCCGGTCAGGCTGTAGGTAAGGTGGTGGTCAACGTAGGGTCTTGAACTCCTAACATGTAGGCCAGATGGCTACCCTTGAGCCAGATTCGCTCACAAACGCCAGCCGTTGATCCCAAACTAGGTCTGCTCAAACAACATCTGGTGAAGTAGGGCGCACATTGCCGAGCTCTAATTCAAACGCTTGATTTCTTCAGGCTGACTGAGTCGCCCCGGATTTCGTAGCCACTCCTAGTTGTCCGCTTTTGGCCGAAAGCTGTCCGTTGAAGACACCCGCATGCCCAGGTGGGTCGACGTCGAACCAGTGATGTCGGAGAGAAGGGTTGCGGAAATGACCCAAAAGATGCGGAAACGATGGGCAGAGATGGACGCAGAAATCTCGAAACCCAGAAACGACAAAGCCCTGAATAATCAGGGCTTTGTCGTACATAAGATGGCGGAGGCGATGGGATTCGAACTCATGGACCTGTTACAGTCGACGGTTTTCAAGACCGTTGCCTTAAACCACTCGGCCACACCTCCGTTGCGTTGCGGGCGCCATAATACCTGAATGAAACACACTGTCAAACTCTGTGCATGGCTTGTTACAGAGCGTCTGTTATGATCTTTGCGACTGAACGTTTCAAACCAACAGGAGTGTCGCCATGCGCGAACAGGATTACGCAGTTCACAACAGCGTGCAGGCTGAGCAGCTAGAGGTTAGCCGCGTCCTGCGCAACACTTACGGCTTACTGGCGCTCACCCTCGCATTCAGCGGTGTGATGGCTTTCGTGGCTCAGCAGATGCGCGTCGGCTACCCGAATATTTTCGTGGTGCTGATTGGCTTTTACGGGCTGTTCTTCCTTACCAACAAACTCCGTGATTCCGCGTGGGGCCTGGTGTCTGCATTTGCGCTGACCGGTTTCATGGGTTTCCTGCTTGGCCCGATCCTCAACCGTTACCTGGGCATGCAGGGCGGCGCTGAAGTGGTCAGCTCGGCATTTGCGATGACTGCGCTGGTGTTTGGTGGTCTGTCGGCCTACGTGCTGATCACCCGCAAGGACATGAGCTTCCTCGGTGGTTTCATCACCGCCGGTTTCTTCGTGTTGCTGGGCGCAACGCTGGCGGGCATGTTCTTCCAGATCAGCGGTTTGCAACTGGCGATCAGCGCCGGCTTCGTGCTGTTCTCGTCGGTCTGCATTCTGTTCCAGACCAGCGCGATCATCCACGGTGGCGAGCGCAACTACATCATGGCGACCATCAGCCTGTATGTATCGATCTACAACCTGTTCATCAGCTTGTTGCAGATCTTCGGCATCATGAGCCGCGACGACTGATCGCTGTTGTGAAATAACGAAAAACCCGCTTCGGCGGGTTTTTTGTTGTCTGCGAAAATACAAGCGCGATCAGTTGATCACAATGCTGCCGTCCGCCTGCTGCTTGTAGAGGGTGTAGGGCAACAACAGGGTGTCGAGTACGCCGGATGCGGCGGCATCGATCAGCACGCCGGGGTTGGCGTTCTTGTAGTCGAACGCATCAACGCCATCCTTCAGTTCGGCATGCATCAGGCAGAAGTCGTATGTCACGCCGCTGTAGATCCGCGGTACCGCACCGCAGTAGGTTTTCTCGTTCCTGAGACGCTCAGCGGTCTTCTGGTCACTGCTCACAACGGTCTGCACCGTGCCGCACCCGCTGAGCACCAATGCCATCAGCATCACTGCCTGAATATTCATCGCCGCCAATCCTTCGTCGGAAAAACCTCAATCTACGCCGAATACGCGCAAAACGCACTCATGCCATCGGCGGCAATCGACGTTTGACCGGGGTTTTCTTGACTATCGCGGTGTTGGTTTCAGCCAGTGTATTGAGCCGGTCGAGCAGGGTGTCCAGTTGCTCCATCGAGCGCACGTGCAGGCGCGCGATAAAACAATCTTCGCCGGTGACCTTGTCGCACTCGGTGAACTCCGGGATCGACAGGATCTGCCGTTCCACTTCCTGCAATTGCCCCGGCAGCGGTCGCACCCGGACGATCGCCTGCAGTTGATAACCGAAGCATTTGGGATCGATTTCGACCGTATAGCCCTTGAGCACGCCACGCTCTTCCAGCCGGCGTAACCGCTCGGCCACGCTGGGCGACGACAGGCCGCTGATCTGCGCCAACGCCTTGAGCGAGCGGCGCGAGTCTTCCATCAGGGCGCTGATGAGGATCTGGTCGATATCGTCGGTCATGGGGCAACTCCGGGATTAGGCATTTGAAGGAAACCACCCGCGATAAAGAAGGCAGAAATCCAGTTTAGCCTGCTTTTTACGCTGGAGGCGTGCGCGGTCGGCTTGGCATACTTTTGCCACGCTTTCGTCAAACGCCAAGGGAGATTAATGATGGACACAACAACCCGTCGCGGCTCGTTCGAGATGACCGCCGCGATGCTGATTTCCGGAACCATCGGCTGGTTCGTGCTGGTATCCGGGCAGCCGGTGCTGGACGTGGTGTTTTGGCGTTGCGTGTTCGGCGCCGGCACCTTGCTGTTGATTTGTGCGGCGTTCGGCTTCTTGCGCCCGGGTATTCTGACCCGCACCACGTTCCTCCTCGCGGTACTCAGCGGTGTGGCGATTGTCGGCAACTGGGTGTTGTTGTTTGGCTCGTATTCCCGGGCCTCGATTGCCATCGGGACGGCGGTCTACAACGTGCAGCCGTTCATGCTGGTCGGCTTGGCGGCGCTGTTTCTCGGCGAGAAAATCACCCTGCAGAAACTGTTCTGGCTGGCGATTTCCTTTCTCGGCATGTTGGCGATCGTCAGCGCCCATGGCGGGCAGGGTGAGGGCGGTGGCGAGTATCTGCTGGGGATTGCGCTGGCATTGGGCGCGGCGTTGCTCTACGCGATAGCGGCGCTGATCATCAAGCGTTTGACCGGCACGCCGCCGCATCTGATCGCCCTGATCCAGGTCTGCACCGGGGTGCTGCTGCTCGCGCCGTTCGCGCACTTCAACGGCCTGCCGCAAACCAGCGGAGCATGGGCCAGTCTGGTGACGCTGGGAATCGTCCACACGGGCCTGATGTATGTGCTGCTGTACGGTGCGATCCAGAAACTGCCAACGGCACTGACCGGCGCGCTGTCCTTCATCTACCCGATTGCGGCGATTTTCGTCGACTGGTTCGCCTTCGGCCATCGCCTGGAAACCCTGCAATGGCTCGGTGTGGCGGCAATTCTGCTGGCCGCCGCCGGCATGCAACAGGGCTGGGGCCTGAAAACCCGGCGTCAGCTCAAATCGGTTTGATCAGATCCTTGAACAGGCCTTTTAGCTGCTGATTGCCGGCATCCACCAGATGGTTGTCATCGAAGTACAACGGCACGCCGTCCCTGGACCCCATGCAGTTGCCGTTGGGGCACAGGTACGGCGTCGGGTCGATCACCGTCGCGTTGCAGCGGCTGGCGGCGGCTTCGATCGTCGCGATGGCGATGCGGTTGCGCTTCTCATATGTCTGTAATGGCAGGGAAATATCCGTGGTTTGCCGGAACAATCGCTGGTTCAGATTCAGGCCCTTGTAGACGCTGAAGGGCATTTCCGGGATCGGTTTGACGATATACACCGGATGGTTTTCAGCGATCGAACACACCGTGCTGACGTACTCTTCGGTATACGCGTCGGCAAACGAGGCCTGCCGCTCGGGAAAGGAAATCCGGTAGCTGTTTTCCCGATCCGAGTCCGCGTACAGCGCCGCGCGGCTGAACAGCACCACCGGGATCCCGGCGTACGCGGTTTTCAGTTGTTGCAGCTTCTCCTGATTGAAGCCCCGGCACTGGCTTTCGACGGTCTTGTCGTGCATGGCGAAGTGGGCCAGGGTCGGGCAACCGCCCCGGGACCAGGACAGCGCCGCCTGCGGGTTTTCCATTTGCACCGCCGCTGCAGTCGATTGCGCATGACTGTCGCCATACAGAATCACCGAAACCTCGCCGGTACCCAGTTTGCAATCCGCCGCCCCGAATTCGTTCGGGTAGCACTCCTGTGGATACAGCTTGCTGGTGTATTCCGGCTGGCCGAGCTCGACCAGCGCCGGGCGCCAGTCGGGGTGGTCCTTGACCAGCGAAGACGTCACCGCCGACACGGCAACCACGCCCACTGTCAGCGACGCGAACTTGATCACCGTTCGTGTGGCGGTCGTACCGCTCTTCACCTTGGATTCAACCAGGTAGTAGGACAGGGCGCCCATTGCGAACGACGCGATCATTGCGCCGATCACGTGCGGCCAACTGTTCAACAGTCCGCACAGGTACAGCAGCACCACCAGCGGCCAATGCCACAGGTACACCGAGTAGGAAATGCTCCCGACAAATTGCAGCGCAGGATGGCTGCTGAACGCGGACCGGGTGTTGCCGTGAATCACCAGCATCGTCCCCAGTACCGGCACCAGTGCAATGTAGCCCGGCCACACATCAGCTTCAGAGAAAAACAGCACGCTGATGCCAATCGCCAACAGTCCGAGCCCTTCACAAATCGCGCCGCCGCGCTGGCTGAGCCGCAGGGGAAACAGAAAGACCAGCCCGCCAGCGATCATTTCCCACGCGCGGGTGGGCAGCATGTAGAACGCAAACGTCGGGTTGAGGCGTGTCACAACGACGGATGCCGCGAGTGAGATCAGTGCCAGGGCGACCAGGGCCAAGCGGGTCTTGCCGGTACCGAAGAATCTGTGCAATCCCATGATCAACACGGGATAGAGCATGTAGAACTGCCACTCGACCGACAGCGACCAGGTGTGCAGCAACCAGTTTTCATGCAGCGGCGCAGCGAAGTAATTACCGCTTTGGGCGAAGCTGAAGTTCGAACTGAACAGCAGGCTGCTCTTGATCGTGCGGATGGTTTCGCGCAAATCGTCCAGCGGCAGATAGACGTAGCCAAAGACCAGCAACGCGACGCACAGGGTCAGCAAGGCAGGAATGATGCGTCGGGCGCGGGAGGCGTAGAAACCGAGGAGGGAAAAGTTCTGTTGTTGCACGCCATTGACGATGATGCCGGTCATCAGGAACCCGGAAATGACGAAGAACACGTCTACCCCGACGAATCCGCCCTCAAACCCTGGCACCTTGAAATGAAACAGCACGACCGCGAGCACAGCCAGCGCCCTGAGGGCGTTGATACTTTTCCTGAATTGCATTTATGCGTCCATGTCACATCCGTTGTGGGCGCATTGTAGTGAGGGTGTCAGCTTTGTTACATGGATTTTTCCACTGTTTCAGATGTTCCAGCGTGGCGCGGTGATTGCCAGGCGCTGGCGCAGTTCGCCGATGTTCGCCGCCAGTTGCCGGGTCAGCAAGCGGTAACCGTCCAGCGTGCTGTAGACCGGTGTGTCGAGGCTGGCGTCCGGTAGCTCCAGCGGGCGCGCCAGGCGTTGTGCCGCCCCGGATTTCAAGGCCCGGGCCATGCCGATCAGTTGCACGCGGATCACCCGGTGCTCGGCCCGCAGCGCCGATTGCAGGTGCGCCATGGCTTCAGGGTCGTTGGCATCGGGGCGGGTGTTGCCGAGGATTTCCAGGGTACTGACGCACATTCGCAGGTTGCGTTGAATCGCGTCCAGCTCGGTCATGGAGATTTTCACTTCCTTGGACACCGAAGGCATCAGCGAGCGCAGTTGCACCATCACTGTGGTCACCCGGCCCATCAGCTTCAGATGTTCATCGGCGCTGACCGGTTGGCCGCTGATGATTCGTCCGTACAACGTGGCGCAGTCGCGCAAGGCATCGGCGAGGTTGTAGCGCCACGAATACACCGCGTACAGCGGCAGGGCGAAGGAAAACGCCAGGGCCAGGGCGATGCCGATCAGGATGTCGACCCCGCGCCACAAGCCGTCGGTGATCGGGTTGTCGCCATGTCCGGCGACGATGAAGACGGTAATTGCCGAAAGCAGGGCGGTGTAACCGCCCTTGCCGATGGCGTGATAGGAGAAGAATCCGCAGACCACGGCCATCGCAAAGTAGGTCAGCCACGGCATGCCCAGCCATGCCTGTTGGGCCACCAGCAGCAGACCGACGCCGGCACCGATCAAGGTGCCGGTGGCGCGTTCGGCGGCTTTCTTGCCGATGTTGCCGTGGTGTTGCAGACCGCCGATCACCACCAGCATGGTCACCGAAGCCCACTCGCCGTGGGGCAGGTTGATGCCGGTGGTCAGCAGAATGGTCGCCAGCAGCCCCAGTGCTACCCGCACCGCGTGAATCACTCGGGCGTGCTGGTAGCGGCGGTAGGGGTCCAGCAGCGGACGCAGGATTCGCCGCAGCAGCGGTGGCAGTCGGTGGGTGCTGAAGGTGCTCAGTGCAAAGTCCTCGTCAGAAGATGTAGTCGGTGGTCAGGAAGCTCGAATCGCGGCCGCGAATGATTTCGCTGATCAGATCCTTGTTGCTGTCCTGGAACTTGGTCGCTACCAGTGTGCGGATTGAAAACACCCGCAGCGCATCGTGTACCGACAGCGTGCCCTCGGCGGAGTTCTTGCGCCCGTTGAACGGGTAGGTGTCCGGCCCGCGCTGGCACTGGGCGTTGAGGTTGATCCGCCCGACCTGGTTGGCGAAAGTGTCGACGAGTCGGCCGATCGCCACCGGGTTGGTGCCGAACAGACTCAGTTGCTGGCCGAAATCCGACTCCAGCACGTAATCGATCACGGTATCGAGATGACGATACGGAACGATTGGCACCACCGGGCCGAATTGTTCTTCGTTGTACACGCGCATCTGCGGCGTCACCGGGTACAGCACGGCTGGGTAAAAGAACGACTCACGACTCTCGCCGCCGTTCGGGTTGACCACTTGTGCACCCTTGCTCTGCGCATCGGCCACCAGACCGTGCAGGTAGTCGACCTTGCCCGACTCCGGCAGCGGCGTCAGTGCCACGCCGCTGTCCCACGGCATGCCCGGCTTGAGCGTGGCGAGTTTGGCGTTGAATTTTTCGATGAAGGCGTCGACCACGTCCTCGTGCACAAACAGGATCTTCAGCGCGGTGCAGCGCTGGCCGTTGAACGACAGCGAACCGGTGACCGCTTCGCTGACTGCGTTGTCCAGATCGACTTCCGGCAGGACGATGCCGGGGTTCTTCGCATCCAGACCCAGCGCGGCGCGCAAACGGTGCGGTTTCGGGTGAAGTTTCTTCAGGTCGCTGGCGGCCTTGTTGGTGCCGATGAAGGCGAAGATGTCGATCTTGCCGCTGGCCATCAGCGCGCTGACCGTCTCGCGGCCGCTGCCGTAGATCACGTTGATCACGCCAGTCGGGAAGCTGTCGCGGAACGCCTCGAGCAGTGGGCGGATCAGCAGCACGCCGAGCTTGGCCGGTTTGAACACCACGGTGTTGCCCATGATCAGCGCCGGAATCAGCGTGGTGAAGGTTTCGTTCAGCGGATAGTTGTAAGGGCCCATGCACAGTGCGACACCGAGCGGCACGCGGCGGATCTGGCCGAGGGTGTCCTGCTCCAGTTCGAAACGGCTGGAGCGGCGGTCGAGTTCCTTCAGCGCGTTGATGGTGTCGACGATGTAGTCGCAGGTGCGGTCGAACTCTTTTTCCGAGTCCTTGAGGTTCTTGCCGATCTCCCACATCAGCAGCTTGACCACGGCTTCGCGCTGCTGGCGCATACGCCCGAGGAACGCTTCGACGTGCTGGATCCGTTCGGCCACGCGCATGGTCGGCCACTGGCCCTGACCGCGATCGTAGGCGCGCACGGCGGCGTCGAGGGCGGTGAGGGCGGTGTCGGCGTCGAGCAGTGGCGTGCTGCCGAGGATCACTTGTTCATCGCCGCTTTCGCCATGGATATAGACCGGGCTACGCACTTGTGCGAGCGGGCCGTCCCAGCGCCGCAGTTCGCCATCGACGAGGTATTCGCGTTGCTCGACCTGACCGTCGAGGCGGTATTTTTCCGGGATGTCGCTGACAGAAGGGAACAGATTGCCAAGGATGTTTGCTGTGGTCATGTCGCTACCCCGTGTTGATGTCCGTATACAGATCAAAAAGTCTTTACAGGTTATACGCCTGAATGCGCCGACATTTAAACCCGCCAATGTCACGCGAATGTCACGCAGAGATGCGGAACAGAGCTCTGACTGGTTTATGAAATCCAATGTGGGAGCGGGCTTGCTCGCGAATGCGTCCTTTCAACTGACATCCTCATGGCTGACACACCGCATTCGCGAGCAAGCCCGCTCCCACAGTTGAATTGTATGGTTTGAACATTTTCTGCTGGCCCCCGAAGTTCCCCTCACTGTCCCGCAATGCCCTCAACCCGCTGGCGCCGCTGCCTTAAGGTGGGCTCACAACAATAAACGGCATCCCACGCGAGGATCGTTATGCGGGCATTGCGATTGACCTTTTTGCTGGCGCTGGCGATTGCGCTGCCTGGCTGCGGCGATGACGCCAAACCTCCAGCCACCCATCGCGTTGCGAGCAACGCCACCCCCTCCGACCCGGCACTGGCGCAGATCTACGCCAACAGCTGCCAGCTGTGTCACGCCAATCCGGCCGCCAACGCACCATTGACCGGTGACCGTAAAGCCTGGGAACCGCGTATCCAGCAGGGCGCCGACACGCTGCTCGACCACGCCATCAACGGCTACAACGGTATGCCGCCGATGGGCCAGTGCGTCGAGTGTTCGGAAGAACAATTCCTGCAACTGATCGGCTTCATGGCCGACCAGCCCCTCCCACAATAAGGGTGCGCGCATGAGCATGGATCTGACACGCCGGCAGTTGTTGCAGCGGGCAAGCATCGTCGGCGCATTCAGTGCGCTGGCGGCCAATCCCGCGCTGGGGCAATTGATGCGCGCACCGCGACTGATTCCATGGCGCAACTGGTCGGGCGGGCAGAGTTGCCTGCCGGCGGCGCGGTTGGCGCCGAAGAATCTCGATGAACTGAGCGCTGCGATTCGCCAGGCCCAGGGCAAAATCCGCCCGGTCGGTTCGGCGCATTCGTTCAGTGCGCTGGTGCCCACCGACGGCACGCTGCTGTCGCTGAGCTATTTCACCGGGCTGCTCGATCACGACCCGAAAACCCTGCAGGCCGAATTCGCTGCCGGCACGCCGATGTCGCGCATGGGCGTGCCGCTGAAGGACGTCGGCCAGGCGCTGCAAAACATGGCCGACATCGACTATCAGACCCTCGCCGGGGCGATTTCCACCTCGACCCACGGCACCGGCAAAACCTTTCAGTCCTATTCCGCCCACGTCTGCGGCATGCAATTGGTGACGGCCAATGGTGAGGTGCTGGACTGTGACAGCCAGCGCCATCCCGAGGTGTTCAACGCTGCGCGGGTGTCCCTCGGCGCACTGGGCGTGGCGACGAAAATCCGCCTGCAAAATCGCCCGGCCTATCGCCTGCGCGAGCGTCAATGGATCGCCAGGACCGAAGAGTTGCTGGAAGACCTCGACAAAAACACCCGCGAAAATCAGCACTGGGAAATGCTCGTGGTCACCCATTCCGATTACGCCTTGTCTATCGCCCTCAACGAAACCAGCGACCCGGCCACGCCGCCGATCCCGCCCGAAGAGGAGGGCGGCAACGAGTTCGTGACCCTGATCGAGAAGATCGACAAATATGGCAGCGACTTCCCCGAGCTGCGCAGCACGCTGCTCAACAGCTTGCGGCACCTGGCGAATTTCGATGATCGGGTCGGTGACTCGTTCGACATCTACGCCAACGTGCGCACCGTGCGCTTCAACGAAATGGAATACTCGGTGCCTGCCGAACACGGCCCGGCTTGCCTGCGCGAGATCCTCAAACTGATTCGCGACAAAGACCTGCGCACCTGGTTTCCCATCGAGTATCGCTACGTGAAAGCCGACGATATTCCGCTGAGCATGTTCGAGGGTCGCGACAGCTGTTCGATCTCGGTGCATCAGCACTATCAGATGGATCACCACAACTTTTTCGCGGCGGTCGAGCCGATTTTCTGGAAGTACAACGGTCGCCCGCACTGGGGCAAGTTGCACACGCTCAACGCCCGCACGTTACAGCCGCTGTATCCGCGCTGGCGCGAGTTTGTCGAGGTGCGTCAGGCGCTGGATCCGAGCGGACGCTTTCTCAATGCGCATCTGTCGTCAATTCTGGGGGTGAGCTGATGGCGCTCAATCGACGCAATTTCATGCTGGGCACGTTGGGTGTCGGCGCTTTACTGGTGGGCGTGGGCGCCTGGCTGCGACCGGGTGATCGAGGTGCGCCGTACAGTGAATATTTCCGCGCGCTGAATAATGAACTGAAAGACAAAGGCCCGATGCGCCCGGTGCTGTTGATCGATCTGGATCGCCTCGATCACAACATCGACGTGGTGATGCAGTCGGCCAAACGCGGCGGCAAGCAATTGCGTCTGGTGGAAAAGTCCCTGCCGTCGCCGGGGCTGTTGAGCTACATCGCGCAACGGGCCGGGACGCAAAAACTCATGTCGTTTCACCAGCCGTTTCTCAATCACGATGCGGTCACGTTTCCGCAGTCCGACATTCTGCTCGGCAAGCCGTTGCCGGTGCGTTCAGCCGAGCTGTTTTATCAAAACCACAAAGGCTCGTTCGATCCTTCCAGGCAACTGCAATGGCTGCTCGACGGGCCTGAGCGCTTGCAGCAATACCTCGCGTTGGCGCAGGGGCTGGGCACGCGGATGCGCATCAACATCGAACTGGATGTCGGCCTGCATCGCGGCGGGGTCAGTGATGTGAATGTGTTGGGGCAGATGCTCACGCTGATCAGCGCCAATCCGCAGCATCTGCAGTTCGCCGGGTTCATGGGTTACGACCCGTTCGTGGGCATGGGCGTACCGGGGATTCTCGGTTCGCCCGAGGAACTGTTCGCCAAGGTCATGGTGATTTATCAGCGCTGCGTCGATTTCACCCGCCAGCAGTATCCGACGTTGTGGAATGAAAACCTGTGCCTGAACACCGCCGGCAGCCCGAGTTATCGCATCCATGAAAACGAGCAGCTGAGCACTGAGGTTTCGGTGGGTACGGCGATGCTCAAACCGACGCACTACGACCTGCCGTCGCTGGTCGATCACGTGCCGGCGACCTACATCGCCACGCCTGTGTTGAAGAGTACAGGGGCGGTCAACATTCCGGCGCTGGATGACAAGTCGCGGCTGTTCTCCTGGTGGGACACCAATCAGCGCCAGACCTATTTCATCTACGGCGGCAACTGGATGGCCGAGTTCGAATCGCCGCCGGGGTTACAGAGCAATGGTGTGTACGGACGCAGCTCGAATCAGGAGATGGTCAACGGCTCCAACGCCGTGGGCCTGACCATCGAAGATCAAGTGTTCCTGCGCCCGACCCAGACTGAAGCCGTCCTTCTGCAATTCGGTGACTTGCTGGCGGTGCGTGGCGGCAAGATTGTCGACACCTGGCCAGTGTATACCTGACTCAAAAGCCAAGCCGATCCTTGTGGGAGCGAGCTTGCTCGCGAAGGCGTCCTTTCAGTCACCTTCTGTTTGGCTTATACACCGCCTTCGCGAGCAAGCTCGCTCCCACAGGTTTTTGTGGTGCCCGATCGATCTCACTCCAATTCTGTAATGAAGCTTTTATGACAAAAGTTCGGTAGCACATAGCCAGTCCGGTCATGCCTATGTAACGCGCTTGAGGGGCCCAACGGGGCGCTTTTCACAAGCCGAGGCGGGACGCCGGGAGTGAGGCAATGGGGACTATGGAACGCTACTCGAAAGTGGGCATGCAGGAACTCGATCAGCGCCTGTCGAAGATCGTCGAAGCGGCGCGCAAGAAGCCGGTTTCGGTGTATCGCTACGGTGCGCCGTGGGTCTGGATCGTGTCGCAGGATGACTGGCAGGGCGCCTTGAAAGAGGTCTCCAGCTACATTCCGCCAGGCCATTCGCTGGTCTTGCTGCGCCCGCAGATCGACGACTTGCTCGATGCCCATCAAGACCTGCTGCACGAACTCAATGCCGAGCCGGGCATGCTCATCCCCGCGCAAACCGTCATGCACATTCTGCTCCTGCAACTGCTGTATTCGGTGCCCAGCGAGCAGCAACTGTATGAACAGCTCAATTACAACCTGCTGTTCCGCTGGTTCGTCGGTCTCGGCCTGAACCAGAAAGTCTGGAGCTTCAACGTCCTCAGTCGCGACATCGCCACGCTCCTCAACAACCCGCGTGCGGTGCAGCTCATTCAGAAAATCATCGGCGAAGTGTTCTGCGGTGCCTTGCTGCAAATGCCCGAGTTCTCCTTGAACTTCGCGCTGTTGCATACCTGGCTCGGCAAGCACAGCGGTGCCGCGCACGTCAGCAATTAGCCGCGCCAGCCATTGGATGCAACACACAAGGCGTGCAACAGCGCCAACAGGTCATCGCGAATTCAGGGGGTAGTGTGGATCAGATTTTCACGTCACGGCTGGCGCTGTGGGGCTGGCTGCTGGTGACGGCCGGCGCGCAACCGGCATTCGCCGAAGAGGCTGCCGAAGCCGCTGCGCCGCAACGTCTGGTGGACGTCAACGAATACTTCGTGCGCGGCAACACCGTGCTCGACGCGCGGGCCATCGAAGAGGCGGTGTACCCGTTTCTCGGCCCGCAGAAAGCCATGAGCGACATCGAAGGCGCCCGCGATGCCTTGCAGAAGGCCTATCAGGAGCGCGGCTACCAATCGGTGTTCGTCGAACTGCCGGAGCAAGCGGTGGCGGATGGCATCGTCTATCTGCAAGTCAGCGAAACCAAGGTCGGCCGCGTGCGCGTGGTCGGCGCCAAACACTATTCGCCGCTGGACATCCGCGACAACGTCCCGGCCCTGAAAGAAGGCGAGGTGCCGGACTTCGCCAAGGTTCAGGGCGAACTGGCGCAGCTCAATAAAACCCCGGGCCGCCAGGTCATGCCGCTGGTGCGCGAAGGCCAACGCCCCGGCACCATGGACGTCGATTTGCAGGTCGAAGACCAGAACCCCTGGACCGGCAGCATCGGCCTCAACAACGACTACAGCGCCGACACCGAAAAGCTCCGCGCCGTGACCAGCCTCGGCTACAACAACCTGTGGCAGCTCGGCCACAGCATCAACCTGACATTCTTCACCGCGCCGCAAGACACCGACAACGCCAAGGTCTGGTCGGGCTCCTACACCGCGCCATTGACCGAGCGCTGGAGTGTGCAGTTCTCCGGTTATCAGTCCGACAGCAATGTCGCCACCATCGGCGGCAGCAACGTGCTGGGCAAGGGCCATTCCTACGGGGTGTCGGCGATCTACACGCTGCCGTCCAGTGGCAGTTGGTCGAACTCGCTGTCGGCCGGTATCGACTTCAAGGACTTCGACGAACGCCTGACCCTGTCCGGCGAGAGCGACAAGGTGCCGCTGAAATACGCGCCGTTCACCTTCGCCTACAACGGCTTCCGCTACACCGAAAAAAGTCAGCTTGGACTCGGCCTGAGCCTGGTCGCAGCCACCCGCAGCATTTTTGGTTACGGCAGTTCCGACGAAGATTTCGACTACAAACGCTACCGCGCCAACCCGAGTTTCGCCGTGCTCAAGGGCGACAGCAACTTCACCTGGACCTTCGACAACGACTGGCAGAGCGCGAGCAAAGGCGCGTTCCAGCTGGCGTCGGGGCCACTGGTCTCCAACGAACAGTTTTCCGCTGGCGGCGCGACCTCGGTGCGCGGCTATCTGGCGGCCGAGCGCACGGGTGATGACGGCGTGCTGCTCAGTCAGGAACTGCGCACCCCGTCGCTGGCGAAATACGCCGGCAGCTGGATGCAGGAATGGCGCTTCTACGCCTTTGCCGAAGGCGCGCAACTGTACCTGCGCGACGAACTGCCGGACCAGGACGCCAGTTACGCCCTGGCCAGCGTCGGCCTCGGCACCCGTGCCAGCCTCAGCAAATGGCTGTCCGGCAGCCTCGACTGGGGCTACCCGCTACTCGAAGGGCCGAACACCTCGAAGCAGGAATCGCGCCTGCACTTCAACCTTCAAGCCACTTTCTAAAGGAGCACGTTCATGCAGCGCCTCATTCTTTCGTTGTTGATCTGCCTGGGCTTCGTGCTCCCGGCCACGGCTCAGGCCTGGTGGCAGGACGACTGGCATTACCGCAAACAGATCGCCGTCGACACCACGCCGCAGGGCGCCGGGATCAATCAGGCGCTGGGCCGCACCGCGTTGCTGGTGCGCCTGCACACCGGCAACTTCACCTTCGATGGCGTCAAGGAAGACGGCGCGGATTTGCGCTTCGTCGCCGCCGATGACAAGACCGTGCTCAACCACCAGATCGAAAGCTTCGATGCGCTGATGGGCATGGCGCTGATCTGGGTCGATGTGCCGAATGTCGAGGGCGGCCAGCGTCAGGACATCTGGATGTACTACGGCAACCAGAAGGCTCCGGCAACCGGCAACGGCCAGCTGACCTTCGATCCGAATTACACCGCGCTGTACCACTTCGACGGCGCCACCGGCACCCCGGCCAAGGACACCACCGCTTACGGCAACACCGCACAAAGCGCCACTGGCGCGGCGATTGACGGTGTGATCGGGCGCGCCTTGCAGTTCAGCGGTCAGCCGTTGCTGCTGCCAGCCAGTCCATCGTTGCAGCACAGCGCTGGCAGCGCCTTCACCTTCAGCGCCTGGCTGCGTCTGGATCAGGCCAATGGCGAACAACTGATTCTGGCCCGCCGTGAAGGCGCCAACAGTCTGCTGATCGGGGTCAATCAGGGTGTGCCGTTTGTGGAGATCGACGGCCAGCGCGCCGTGGCCACTCAGCCGCTGAATCCGGGCCAATGGCAGCACGTCGCGCTGACCGCCGAAGGTTCGAAAGTCAGCCTGTACATCAATGGTCGTGAGAGTGCGACCCTCGCTCAAGCGATGCCGGCGTTCAATTCGGTGATGGCGATTGGCGGCGATCTGGCCGCAGGCCCGTACCAGCCATTCGTGGGCGCCATCGACGAACTGCGCCTGTCGAAAGTCGCGCGTCCGGCGCCGTTGCTGCTGGCTGATGCGACCTCCCAAGGCGCCGAGTCGAAACTGGTGGTCTACGGCGTCGATGAAGAACAGTCCGGTTTCGGCTTCGGCAGCCTCGGTTTCCTGCTGAACGCGGTGCCGGTCGACGCCTGGGTGATCATCGCCGTGCTGGTGCTGATGATGTTCCAGTCGTGGATCATCATGCTGCGCAAGAACCGCACCCTCAGCCGCGTGAGCAAGGCCAACGAGGATTTCCGCGAGCAATTCGCCAAGGTCGGTACGCGCCTGGAGATGTTCGCCGACGACGCGCAACTCGCCCAGCGTCTGCAGCATTCGCCGCTGTGGCGCCTGTACTCGGTGGCGGTCAAGGAGATCCGCACCCGCCGCGAGCAGGGCGCCGATACCTCCTCGGTATCCGCAGCAACCATCGAAGCCATCCGCTGCTCGATGGACGGCGTGCGCACCCGCGAGAACCAGGCGCTCAGCTCGAAACTCTCGACGCTGTCCAACGCCATCGCCGGCGGCCCGTACATCGGCCTGCTCGGCACCGTGCTGGGGATCATGGTGGTGTTCCTCGGCACCGCCATGGCCGGCGACGTCAACATCAACGCCATCGCGCCGGGCATGGCCGCCGCATTGCTCGCCACCGCCATGGGCCTGTTCGTCGCGATCCCGGCGCTGTTTGGCTACAACCGCCTGATCACCCGCAACAAGGAAGTCAGCGCCGACATGCGCGTGTTCGTCGACGAGTTCATCACGCGTCTGGCGGAGATGCACGGCGAGAGCCAGTTCAGTGAGGCGTCGCATCAGCGCGGTCATCACGCCAACCACTCCGTACCGGCCTGAGGAGCACTGCCATGGCGTCCGTAAATGCCTCCCACGACGATGACGAAGATGCAGCGGTGGACAGCATCAACATCACCCCATTGGTCGACGTGCTGATGGTGGTGCTGGTGATGTTCATCCTCACCGCCACCGCGCAGGTCTCCGGGATCCAGATCAACCTGCCCAAGGCCAGCGCCTCGGTGTCGCTGTCGGAGGCCAAGACCAAGGCGATTTCGGTCAACGATGGCGGCCAGGTGTTCCTCGACGCCTACCCGGTGACCCTGGCCGAGCTGGAGGAACGCCTGCGCATCGAGAAGGCGCAGAGCTCGGACTTCCCGGTGATCGTGCGCGGCGACGCGACCGTGCAGTACCAGAAGGTCATTGAAGTGCTGGATCTGTTGCGCCGGCTCGAACTGTCTCAGGTCGGTCTGGTGACCGGCAAACCGACGCAGGGCTGAGTGATGACCGCACAACTCCCGATCGAGCCGCTGCCGGTGAAGCGTTCGCCGTTGCGTTACCTGAAGTGGGGCGCCGGGCTGCTGCTCGGCGCGCTCGCCGCGTGGTTCCTGTGGCAGTGGGCCAATGACATGAGCGGCGTGCGCCGTGAAGCGCCGAAGGTGCCGACGATCATTCCGTTGCCGCCACCACCGCCGCCGCCACCGGAAAAACCGCCGGAGCCGGAAACCCCGGTGGAAGAAAAGGTCGTCGAGCCTGAGCCAACGCCCGAGCCGCAGGAGGTCAAGCCCGAGGAAGAGGCGCCGCCATCACCGGCGGACGATCTGGCCAACCCGATGCAAATGGACGGCGATGCGCAGAGTGGCAATGACGCTTTCAACATCGGCGCCGGCAAGGGTGGCGGCATGGCGGGGGCGGGTGGTGGACGCCTTGGCACCGGCACCTACAGCCAGTTCCTCGCGTTCACGTTTCAGCGCTTGCTGCGCGAGAACCCCGATCTGCGCAACCTCGCATTCTCGCTGCAGGCCGATGTGTGGCTGAGCAGCGTCGGCGAAATCACCCGGGTCGAGCTGGTCAAGTCCAGCGGCAATCCCGAGATCGACACCCAGGTGCTGGCGGCGCTGCGTAACGCTCCGCACCTGAGCGAACGGCCACCGGCCTCCATGACTTTGCCTGTGCGCCTGTCCCTGCAAGGGCGGCGTCCGGGTTAACCCACTTATTCATTGCCAAGCATTCAAGCTTTGCCAAAAGGAGTTGTGTGCAGATGATTTCCAACGTGAATCGATTGTCCCTGGCGGTCGGCATGGTCATCGCGACCCTGGTCGGCCAGGCCGCGGCAGCGCCTGCGCCCTCGGAGAACGCCACGATCAATCTGATCCGCTTGCTGGTCGAGCAGGGCATTTTGAAACAGGACAAGGCCGACGCGCTGATCGCCCAGGCGCAGAACGAAGCCGCCCAGGCCAAGCAGGCAGCGGCATCGACTGCGGTGGCGGCAGGTCCGGTCGCAGCGCCGGGCGATGTGCGCGTGCAGTACTTACCGGCCGCGGTGCGTGACCAGATCCGTGATCAGGTCAAGGCCGAGGTCATGGCCACCGCCAAGCAGGAAAACTGGGCGGCGCCCAACACCTTCCCGGACTGGGCTTCGCGTATCAGCTTCGATGGCGACATCCGCCTGCGCGACGAATCGCGCTACTACTCGGGCAGCAACAGCAACGAAATCGTCGACTTCGCCAAGCTCAACAACAACGGCCCGTACGACGTGAACCCCAACAGCAGCACCAGCCTGCCGCCGCTGCTCAACACCCGTGAAGACCGCACCAACCTGTTCCGCCTGCGTGCGCGTCTGGGCATGAAAGCGGTAATTTCGCCGGAATGGACCGCCGGCATCCGTATCGGCACCGGTTCGGACAACAACCCGGTGTCGACCACGCAGAACCTCGGCGGCGGTTTTGCCAAGAAGGACATCTGGCTCGATCAGGGTTACCTGAACTGGAAACCCACCGATGAGCTGACCCTGACCGGCGGGCGCTTCGCCAACCCGTTCATGTCCACCGACATGCTCTATTCCAATGACCTGAACTTCGACGGTGTAGCGGCGATCTTCGACCACAAGCTCAACCGCGACTGGGGCGTGTTCGGCACCGTTGGCGCGTTCCCGGTGGATTACACCAACGACACCACCACCAGCAACGGTTTCGACAAGGAAGAAAGCGACAACAAGTGGCTGTACGGCGCGCAGATCGGCGCCAAGTGGGCGATCAACAGCAACAACCGCCTCAAAGGCGCTTTGGCTTATTACCGTTTCGACGACATTCAAGGGCAGCGCTCCAGTCCTTGCGAACCGTGGGCCGGCGCCCCGGGCTGCGACACCGATGGCACCCGTGCGGCGTTCATGCAGAAGGGCAACAGCGTGTTCCTGCTGCGCGACATCACGCCGAACCCGGCCAACCCGACCACCACGCCGCAGCCGCAATTCGTCGGTCTGGCGTCGGAGTTCAACCTGCTCGACCTCAACCTGGTGTGGGACGCCGACCTGCCGCAAGACTTCAAGTTGCGCAGCCAGGGCAACTACATCCACAACCTCGGTTACGACGAAGGCGACATGCGCAAACGCGCCGAGGGGCAGATCGTCAACAACCTCAACAGCAGCGGCGACATCGAAAGCGGCGCCAATGCGTGGATGGTGCAGTTCACCCTCGGCAACGCGCTGGACCTGAAGAAGCAGGGCGACTGGAACCTGTTCGCCGGCTACAAGTACATCCAGCCGGATGCCTTGCCCGACGGCTTCAACGATTCCTCGTTCCACCTCGGCGGCACCAACGCCAAGGGCTACTTCCTCGGCGGCAATTACGGTCTGGCGAAGAACGTCTACGCCACTGGCCGCTGGCTGAGCACCGAGGCGGTGTACGGCGCGCCGTTCGACATCGACGTCTTGCAGCTTGAGATCAACACGCGCTTCTAAGGCGCCGGGAGTACGGTCATGCACGCACGAGTTTTTCTGTTGGGGCTGAGTTTTTTCATCGCACAAGGCGCGCACGCCGAAGGCATGGAGGAGCGTCTGCGCACCCAGTTGCGCAGCACCACCCAGCAGTTGCAGACCCTGCAGAGCCAGCAGGCCCAAGCCAGCGCCGCACAACTGGCGGCGCAGAACGAGGCCAAGGCTGCGCAGGCGCAGATCAAGCAATTGACCGCCGAACTGGCCAAGGCCAAAGGCGTCGCCGAGCAGTTGGCCGGCCAGCAGCAGAACCTGCACAGCCAGGCGCAGGCGCAAATCGCCGCCAGCAGCGAACAGGTCGGCAAGTTCAAGAAAGCCTACGACGAGTTGTTGGTCATGGCCCGTGCCAAAGAGGCAGAACGGTCTAAGCTTCAGGCGCAATTGGCTGAACGTGACACACAAGTGCAGCAATGTTCAGTCAAGAATCAGCAGATGTATGGCGTCGCCAAGCAGATCCTCAGCGCCTACGAAAACATCGATGTGGCCGAGGTGATGAAGATCCGCCAGCCCTTTGCGGGCAGCGCCCGGGTCAAGTTCGATGAACTGGCTCAGGGGTTCGGTGACGAGCTGTACAAGACTCAATTCGACGCGCCGCAAGCCGCGCTCGCACACTGATTTACCAACAAGGAAGAAGTCATGACTCAATTGATCAGCCATGTGTCCCCACAATCCCTGACCGAAGTCCTGCAAGCGGCCGGTTATCGCGTCAACCAGACCGAACAGAACGGCATCGTGCAGTTGCTCAGCGCCAGTCAGGGCATCGGTTATGCCGTGCGTTTCGGCAACCCGGCGGTGGAGCAGGGCAGCTACGTCGATTTCACTTTCAGCTGTGCGCTGCGGGTGCAAGGTGAGTTGCCACAGGGCGTGGCCGAACAGTGGAACGCCACCCGGCGTTTTGCGCGGTTGTCGTTGCAGGGCGAGTTTCTGGTGATGGAAATGGACGTGGTGCTGGCGGCCGGTGTGAGCCACGATCACCTGCGCGGTAACCTGGAATTGTGGGATCGCCTGTTGCAGGAGTTCATCGTCTACCTGCGTGATTTCAGCCAGGCCGCACAAGCTTCGACGGCAAAAGTCGCCACCGCTGAGCAAGAGGAAGTCGCGCTGTGAAAAAGCCTGCCATGGTGATCGGCGCCGGGGCAGTGGCGCTGTTGGTGGTAGCCGTGGCGCTGGTGCTGCGACCGGGTGCTGACCCGGTTGCCGCCCAGCAATCGTCGCCGTTGGCGGCGGTTGCAGCGGGGCCGGCGGTGGCGCGGTTGGGCAATCAGCGAGTGACGCCGCAGGAGTTGCAAGCGTTGCTGGCGACCGTCCCGCCGGCGACTCGTGAGCAATTGCGCGGCAACCGTGAAGCGCTGGAGCGCTGGCTGCGTACGCGGTTAGCGGAGAAAGCCGTGCTGGAGCAGGCCGACGCTCAGGGCTGGGCGCAACGTCCGGACGTGGTGCGGCAAACCCGCGCGGCCAGCGAGCAGATCGTCTTTCGCGATTACCTGCGCTCGGTCAGTACAGTCCCGGCGGACTATCCGAGTACGGCCGAGTTGCAGCAGGCGTATGACGCCGGCAAGGCCAACTGGCAGACTCCGGCGCTGTATCGGGTCAGCCAGATTTTCCTCGCGGTGCCGGATGCCCAGAGTCTGGAAAACGTGCGCAAACAGGCGTCTGAGCTGAGCAGGAAAGCCCAAGGCGCGCCGGGGGATTTTGCCGCGCTGGCGACCCAGTATTCACAGGATCGCCTGACCGCCGAACGGGGCGGCGATAGCGGGCTGCAACCGTTGCAGCAACTGGTGCCGGAGGTGCGTGGCGCGGTGGCGAAGTTGAAGGTTGGTGCGGTGTCCGAGCCGGTGCAGAGCGCGGCGGGTTTCCATGTGATCAAACTCACCGAACAGCAACCGGCACGTACCGCGACCCTCGACGAACTGCGCGATCAACTGACCCAGGCCTTGCGTGCGCAACGTCAGGAGCAGATTGCCCAGGCGTATCTGGACGGGATGCTCAATACCGCGACGTTGAGTATTGATGGGGCTGAGCTGAACAAGGTCCTGGAAGAGAAGCACTGATGGTGATTCACCGCAGATCCCGGGTGGGAGCGGGCTTGCTCGCGAAAGCGGTGGGTCATTCAACAAACAAGTTGGCTGGCATGGCCCCTTCGCGAGCAAGCCCGCTCCCACATTAGAACCGTGGCGTTTTCCAAAATACAAAGATCGACAGGGAGTCATCGATGTCATTCACCGAACCCGCAGGACGACAGGGTAGCCCCGACTATCGCTGGGCACAGGGCGAGCGCGAGCCATGGCTGGCGCAAGCCGCGACCATCGATGCCGATGTCGCGCAATACTTTCTGGTCAGTGCCCGTTGTGGCTGCTTCATGCAGGCGGCGCGCAGTCTCAACGTGCGTTCGACTCTGCTGCGCAAACAACTGGCGCAGCTCGAGCAGGAACTGCAGCACTCGCTGTTCAGCTTTCAGGGCAGCGCCCTGAGCCTGACCCGTGAAGGCCAGCAGCTGCAGGCGCAACTGGTCGCGCTGGCCCACGAGCGCAAACTGCCGGTGGTCGAGCAACCGTTGATCCGCCTGGCGGTTGCCGAATCGATCCTGCACGACATTCTCGGTCGCGACCTGATCGCGTTGCTGCGCCGCAATGCCAGCGTGCGCCTCGAGATCATTGCGCTGGACAGCGAGTTGGCCTTGCGCGCAGTCAGCGCTGACGTGGTGCTGTGGCTGGCTCACGGCGAAACCCCCAGCCCCGGCCCGACCTTCACCACCAGTCAGCCGCAGGCCCTGGCGCGTCTGGATTACCTGCCGCACATCGCCAAGCGCTATTCCCGCGTCACCGCGCGCCCGGAGAGTGCCGAAGATCTCAGCGATTTCATGCTGGTGCAATGGCAACACGACCGGCAGATCGACAGTTTCCGGCCGTGGAATCACCTGGTCGAACAGCGTCTGGCGGGTGTGGTGCAGATGCAGTCTTATGAACTGATGCTGGAAATGATCCGTTGCAGCGCTTGCATTGGTTTGCTGCCGGCGTACATGAGTCGTTTCGATCGGGGGCTGGTGGCGTTGCCGGGGCTGTTTGATGAGCCGATGCAGCTACAGGCGTGGCTGGCGGTGAATGCTGAATCCCTGAACGTCGCCGAGGTGCAAACCCTGGTCGAGCTGATCCAGCACACCTTCAATGAGCGCCAGGAGTGGTTCCAGACCTGAGCCAATCCTTCCAACACCCCCCATCCCCTGTGGGAGCGGGCTTGCTCGCGAAGGCGTCAGCACATTCAATATCCGCGACACCTGGCACACCGCTTTCGCGAGCAAGCCCGCTCCCACAGTTTGAAACCTCGCCAAATTGATAACCGGCAGTTTAGAGTGATCAGCCACACATCGATCCAGGAAGGATCCGCCATGCCCGACCACAACCCCGCTATCACCCTCGAACGCTTCAACGAATCCCACATCGAGGCCGTTACCGCGCTGTACAACGATCCGGCCGTGACCCGGCAGGTGTTGCAGATGCCGTTTCAGTCCACCGATATCTGGCGTCAACGGCTGCTGGCGGAGAACGAGCGGATGGTCAAACTGGTGGCGCTGCACCAGGGCGCGGTGGTCGGTCATCTCGGGCTGGAAAACTATTCGCGGATCCGCCGCGCCCACGCCGGCAGTGTCGGCATGGCCGTCGCTGTGGCATGGCAGGGCAAGGGTGTCGGGTCGAAACTGCTGGCGGCGGCGCTGGACGTCGCCGACAACTGGATGAACCTGCACCGGGTCGAACTCTCGGTGTACGCCGACAACCAGGCGGCTATCAATCTCTACCGCAAGTTCGGCTTCGAGAACGAAGGCCTGTTTCGTGACTACGCCGTGCGCGACGGGCAATGGGTCGACACCCTGAGCATGGCCCGTCTGCGTCGTCGATAAGCCAAAAAGTTCTGTGGAGTCAATCGTCCAAGGCGAACGCCACCGCCGACTGCGCATGCAGCTCGGTGGTGTCGAGCAGGGGCAGGGCGCTGTGTTCGGGTTTGAGCAGCAGGCCGATTTCCGTGCAGCCGAGGATGATCGCCTGAGCGCCGCGCGCGGTCAGCGCTTCGATCACCCGTTGATAGATCTGGCGCGACTCGTCGCTGATCACCCCGACGCACAGTTCGTCATAAATGATCCGGTGTACGTCCTTGCGCTCGGCGTCGTCCGGCACCAGTACCGTCAAACCCTGCGCAATCAGGCGCTGCTTGAGAAAGTCCTGTTCCATGGTGAACGCCGTGCCGAGCAGGCCGACCGTGTGCGCCTCTATATCCAATGCCGCCTGCGCCGCCGGTTCGGCAATGTGCAGGAACGGAATGCTGATAGCCGCCTGAATCTGCGCCGCGACCTTGTGCATGGTGTTGGTACACAGCACCACGCATTCGGCGCCGCCGGCCTCGAGCCTGCGTGCAGCATCCACCAGAATCGCCGCCGCAGCGTCCCAGCGCCCGGCGTGCTGGGCCTGTTCGACCGGGCAGAAGTCGACGCTGTACATCAGGATTTGCGCCGAGCGTAGCGGGCCGAGGCGGTCGCGGACCTGTTGATTGATGAGACGATAATATTCAGCGCTGGATTCCCAGCTCATGCCGCCGATCAGCCCGATAGTGCGCATTGAAATTCCTCGAACGATGGCCCGTAGCGAAAAAGTCGGGCCCGGGCCGAGTGTCCATCGGTTCAGGGGCGTATGCCAGTACAAAGCAACTGTACCGTTGATCCTTTTGCCAAGTGTCACGGTGCCGACGCCCGAGGTTTAACGTACGCCGGCGCGTCGATCTGTCACTATCGACTATCGCAGGCTCTCCCCGAGGAACGTACCGATGAACGACGTACAACAACTGGGCGAAATGCTTCGTCACTATGCCGAGAGTGAAGCACACAAGAAGCAACTGTTCGAAACGCAGTCCCAGGCCTGGGCCAGCCGGATCAGCGAGCTGTTCGGCCAGATCCAGCAATGGCTGGAACCGGTGCAGGCACCGAACCTGCTGGAGGTGAGCCGCGAGGCTTACGTCGCGTTCGGCCCGAGCACACCGGTGGAAACCTCGACCTTCAAGACCGAGAAACTGAGCATCGTGATTGCCGGCAAGCCGGTGGAATTCGTGCCAGACGTGATGGGCAGCGCCGGGCAGATTTCCCTGGCGGTGATGGGCCTGACGGCGGCGCGCTATGGCAGCATTTCGCTGGTGGGTTTGCCCAGTGGCGAGTGGCAATGGCGCAAGACCAATGGCCTGAAGGATCCGGACACGTTTGTGTTTGATGCGGACTTTCTGGCGCAGCAGTTGCAGAGCCTGATTCCGCGCGATCGCAGCTGATATCCAGGGCTTAAACCATTTTCCCCTGTGGGAGCGGGCTTGCTCGCGAAGGCGGCAGCCCATTCAACATTGATGGTGACTGACATACCGCTTTCGCGAGCAAGCCCGCTCCCACAGTGGATTGAGGGTGATCCTACATCTCGAGGTTGACCCAGCCCGGTTTCGCCTCTTCCGGTGCCACCGCCTTCACGGGTTTCCCCGTCGCCAGCTCCACTCGCCGTGCCACCTCCGGATCATCGGCAAACGGCACCATGCTCGCATCGTCGAGGCTTTCCGCCGTCTGGTGGCGTAGGCAGTACTCCACCGCCAGCCACAGAAACACCACGCCCAGCACATTCAAGAAAATGTCGAACATCGTCGGCTCCCTGCCTCAGGCGATCTGTGCCTGGCTGCGCGCCAGCGACACGTCGGCGACCCGCACCGTGCGCCAGACGTTATAGGCCATCAGCAGCATGCCGCTGAGGAAGAACACCCCGCCGGCAAAGCGCACGATGAACCCCGGATGACTGGCCTGCAGTGCTTCGACGAAGGAGTAGGTCAGCGTGCCGTCCTCGTTGATCGCCCGCCACATCAGGCCCTGAGTGATGCCGTTGACCCACATCGAGGCGATGTACAACACCGTGCCGATGGTCGCCAGCCAGAAGTGCAGGTTGATCAGTGGCGTGCTGTACATCTGCTCGCGGCCAAAGACTTTCGGCACCATGTGATAAGTCGCGCCAAAGGTGATCATCGCCACCCAGCCCAAGGCCCCGGCGTGAACGTGGCCGATGGTCCAGTCGGTGTAGTGGGAGAGGGCGTTGACGGTCTTGATCGCCATCATCGGGCCTTCGAAAGTCGACATGCCGTAAAACGCCAGCGACAGCACCAGGAACCGCAGAATCGGGTCGGTGCGCAACTTATGCCAGGCACCGGACAAGGTCATCATGCCGTTGATCATCCCGCCCCAGCTCGGCGCCAGCAGGATCAGTGACATTGCCATGCCGAGGGACTGCGCCCAGTCCGGCAGCGCGGTGTAGTGCAAATGGTGCGGGCCGGCCCAGATGTACAGGGTGATCAGTGCCCAGAAATGCACGATCGACAACCGGTACGAATACACCGGGCGGTTGACCTGTTTCGGCACGAAGTAATACATCATCCCGAGGAACCCGGTGGTCAGGAAGAAACCCACCGCGTTGTGCCCGTACCACCACTGCACCATGGCATCGGTGGCCCCGGAATACACCGGATAGGATTTGAACCAGTCCACCGGGATCGACAGGTGATTGACCACGTGCAGCATGGCAATCACCAGAATGAACGCACCGAAGAACCAGTTGCCGACGTAGATGTGTTTGGTCTTGCGCTGCACCACCGTAGTGAAAAACACGATGGCATACGCGACCCAGACCACCGCCATCCACACCGCGCCGGAGAATTCGATTTCGGCGTATTCCTTGGTGGTGGTGTAGCCTATCGGCAGGGTGATCAGCATGATCACGATCACCGATTGCCAGCCCCAGAAAGTGAAGGCCGCGAGCTTGTCCGAATACAGCCGCACCTGGCAGGTGCGCTGCACCGCGTAGTAACTGGCGGCGAATTGCGCGCTGCCGGCAAAACCGAAAATCACCAGGCTGGTGTGCAGTGGCCGCAAGCGGCCGAAGGTGGTCCAGGGCAGGTCGAGGTTCATGTCCGGCCACACCAGTTGCGAGGCGATCCATACCCCCATCGCCATGCCGACGACACCCCAGAAAACCGTCGCGATAACGAATTGGCGGACGACCTTGTAGTTATAAGCCTGTCCGATTGTTGCTGTGCTCATGGTCAGTTCTTCCACGGTTGCAAAGTCTTGCCAGGCCACCCGGTCTGGCACGAGCTGCACTGTAGGAACAGCACCGGAAACAAAACAGGCTCAGGAATATTTCATTTGTACGGATCAGATTGAAGTGCTGCCTGCGGCCATCTGCCGCGCCCTGATACGGTTTTTATCGTTTCAGGTGAATCTGTTGCGTGCTGCGCTGCTCGTCCATAGTCAGGGGAAAATCCTGTGGGAGCGGGCTTGCTCGCGAAAGCGGTGTGTCAGTCAACAAGTCAGTTGCCTGACACACCGCTTTCGCGAGCAAGCCCGCTCCCACAGTTTTGAATTTATGTTCAAACCTGATGAGGTGGCTGCTGCATGTATCAATACGACGATTACGACCGCGCACTGGTGTTCGAGCGCGTTGCGCAGTTTCGCGATCAGGTCGAGCGCTTCATGGCCGGAGAGTTGAGCGAGGAAGAGTTCCTGCCGCTGCGCCTGCAAAACGGCCTGTACCTGCAAAAACACGCGTACATGCTGCGGGTTGCGATTCCCTACGGGACCCTGAGTGCCGAACAGATGCGCACGTTGGCGAGCATCGCCGCCGATTACGATCGCGGTTACGGCCACTTCACCACACGGCAGAACCTGCAATTCAACTGGATCGAACTGGCGCAGGTACCGGACATCCTCGAGCGCCTGGCACAGGTCAACATGCATGCGATCCAGACCTCCGGCAACTGCGTGCGCAACATCACCACCGAAGCGTTTGCCGGGGTCGCGGCGGACGAGATGATCGACCCGCGCCCACTGGCAGAAATCCTCCGCCAATGGTCGACGATCAACCCGGAATTCCTGTTTCTGCCGCGCAAGTTCAAGATCGCCATCTGCTCCGCGAAGCATGATCGTGCGGCGATCATGATGCATGACATCGGCCTGTATCTTTACCCGGGGCGTGACGGGCAAATGCTCCTGCGGGTGATCGTCGGTGGCGGGTTGGGGCGCACGCCGATTCTGGGTTTGCAGATCCGCGACGGTTTGCCGTGGCAGCATCTGCTGTCCTACGTCGAGGCGGTACTGCGGGTCTACAACCGGCATGGCCGGCGCGACAACAAATACAAGGCGCGGATCAAGATTCTGGTCAAGGCGCTGGGCATCGAGGCGTTCGCCAAGGAAGTCGAAGAGGAGTGGCAGCACCTCAAGGACGGCCCTGCGCAGTTGACCGAGGCCGAGTATGAGCGGGTCGCCCGAGCGTTCGTGCCGCCGATCTATCACACCCTGACCGACACCGATCTGGACTTCGGCACGCGTCTGGCCGAAAGCCCGGCGTTCGCCCGTTGGGTCGCGCGCAACGTGCAGCCGCACAAGAAACCTGGTTACACCAGCGTGGTGCTGTCGACCAAACCGGGGCTATCCGCGCCGCCTGGTGATGTCACCGGGTTGCAGATGCTGGCGGTGGCCGACTGGTCGGAGCGCTTCGGTTTTGGCGAAATTCGCATTGCCCACGAGCAGAACATCGTCCTGCCCGATGTACGAAAGTCTGACCTGTACGAACTCTGGCAGCTTGCCTGCGAGCGCAATCTGGGCAGCGCCAACGTCGGCCTGCTGACCGACATCATTGCCTGCCCGGGTGGCGATTTCTGCGCGCTGGCCAACGCCAAGTCGATCCCGATTGCCCAGGCGATTCAGGCGCGTTTCGACAACCTCGATTACCTGCACGATCTGGGCGACATCAGCCTGAACATCTCCGGTTGCATGAACGCCTGCGGCCACCACCACATCGGCAATATCGGCATTCTCGGTGTCGATAAAAACGGCAGCGAGTGGTACCAGATCACCCTCGGCGGCGCACAGGGCAAGCGCAGCGCACTGGGCAAAGTCATCGGCCCGTCGTTCAGCGCAACCGAAGTGCCACAGGTGATCGAACGGATCATCGGCACTTTTGTGCGTTACCGCGAAAGCGAGGAACTGTTTGTCGACACCGTGGCGCGCATTGGCCTGGAGCCGTTCAAGGAACGGGTCTACCCGAAAGTGCTGGAGGTGTCGGCATGAACAATTTGCTGCGCTTGGAACAAGGTGTTGCGCGGCTGATCGAGGATGATCCGTGGACGCTGGTTCGTGAGCCGGAGCAGGGCAGGCCTGCGGGGTTGCTGATCCTGCCGCTGGCGCACTGGCTGCAATCGCCCTCGACCCACGCGGTGTGGCTGAGCCCGGATGATGAAGTCGAAAGCGTGGTGCCGTGGCTGGCCTCGTTGCCATTGATTGCCCTGGACTTCCCGAGCTTTCGCGACGGTCGCGCCTACAGTCAGGCGTATCTGCTGCGCAGCCGGTTTGGCTGGGCCGGCGAGTTGCGCGCAATTGGCGATGTGTTGCGCGATCAGCTCAGCCATATGCGCCAGTGCGGGTTCGACAGTTTTGCGGTGCGCGAGGACAAATCGGCCGAAGATGCATTGAAGGGCCTAGCCGGCATGAGCGTACTGTACGGCCGCTCGGTGATTGAGCCGCGCCCCCTGTTCCGTAGACGCTGAAGACTCTGTGGCGAGGGAGCTTGCTCCCGCTGGAGTGCGCAGCACTCCCAAACAGGCATGATGCGATCCGTCAGATAAATCGCGTTGTCTGGTTTGGGGCGGCTTCGCCACCCAGCGGGAGCAAGCTCCCTCGCCACAGGTGTTTTGCGGTGACAAGCAAGGGAAACCCTTACATCCCGCAGCATTCCCGGATTTTTCCTTGGGTCGATGCTGGCCTTTTGGTAGAGTCCCCGTCGCCAGCGGGTTTTCGGCTGGACGACGGAACGAAGAAGGGAGTCTGGGTAGTGAGTGCGGGCAAAAAGATTTTGGGCCTCACGGCGTTGCTGTTGATGCTGACGCTGTGGGCCAGTTACTTCTATGTGTTCAAGGAAAACCGCGACGGCCAGTTGGGTGGCGCCGGTGAAAGCACCGCGTGGTGCGGCGCGCCACCGTCCACCGAAGCGGCGCTGTTGGGTAAGGATCAGCTGACCTTGCGCGTCACCAACAACCTGCGCGGCGAGTTCATGCTCAGTGGCTCGCTGGTGGTCTCCGAACGCACCTTCAACCGCTACGATCTGGGCCGCAACGAACTGCGCCTGCGCCTGGAACCGTTGCAATGGTCGTATGGTGTGACGCCGATCTTTCTCGAGCAGGTCAAGGTTCAGCCGCTGAGCCGCAACCTCGCCTCACCGACCAAAAGCGCCTACGCCGAGCTTGAACCTCGCCCGATTGGCGTGCAGGGCCAGGTCACCGACTTTCCGTTCGACACCTATCGCTACGGCTACAAACCGGTGCTGTATTACCTCAAGGGCAGCGAGCGCATTGACCTGCGCTTCAAGAACATCACCACGCTGATGGACCTGTCCAACACCTTCACGCCGATCCAGAAGTACAACCGCGTCGAGTACATCAACGAGAAAAACTCGATGATTCGCGACGAGGACTACAAGGCCTACGGCCCGCACGAATGCGCGTTCAGCGTCGAGCGTAAAGGCTCGTTCAAGGTCGTGGTGCTGTTGTTGCTGCTGGTGCTGTGCCTGCCGTTGCTGCACGTGTTCTATCGCGACGAGCCGGGGATCGACTTCCTCGCGACGCTGGTGGCGATTGCCGTGGTGCGGGTGCTGCTGGTGGGGCCGGTGCAGGACTTCCAGCTGTACAACATCGACTTCCTGTTCGGCGCGGCGATTCTGCTGGTGGGTTCGGTGTCGCTGATCAAGGCGATGCGCGCCAACAGCCGGCGCGAGATGGCGTTGAAGAGTGGGGCGACGTCTTCCTGGTAACACTCAGTGTTTGAGTCCAATCACTGACCCTGTGGGAGCGGGCTTGCTCGCGAATGCGGTACATCAGTCACCCTTGATGTTGGCTGAGGGAATGCATTCGCGAGCAAGCCCGCTCCCACAAGGGATCCGCGTCATTCCTTACCGGTCACTTCAGCGCCGGATCACCCATGTTCATCTTCTTCCACCCCTGCAACAGCACCTGCGCCTTCGGCTCCTGGCCGTTCTCCAGGTAGTACTGGATCAGCGACAGCCGCGCATTGCGGTTCGCCGGTTGCGCCTTGAGCAAACGCTCCAGCTCGTCACACGCCTCGGTTACCTTGCCACTGTCGTGCAACGCTACTGCCAGCACATAACCGTACTGCGCGTTCTGCGGCTCCAGTTGCGCGGCTTTGTGCAGGGCGCTCATGGCTTCGGCGGTCTTGCCGGCGCGGATCAATGACAGGCCACGGGTGTGCTGCAACAACGCAGCCTCCGGGTGCGCCTTGAGGCTGTCGTTCAGCAGCGTTTGCGCCTCTTGCCCACGCCCATTGGCCTCCAGCCATTGCACCAGCGTCACCAGCGCCGGGTAGAAGTCCGGATCGCGCTTGAGTGCGGTGCGCAGCAATCCATCGACCTCGGCAGCGCGGCCACTGGCTTGATACAACATCGCCAGGTTCAGGTTGGCCTCGGCCCGTTCCGCAAGACTTTTCTGCACCGCCTCATACTCGGCAATCGCCGCGTCCCAATTGTCCTGCGCGGCGCCGAGGCCGTTGTTGCGCGCAACGCTGAGCAGATCCCGCGCCGCGACAATGCGCACGGCTTTCACCGGATCATTGAGCATCGGCGTCAGCAACGCTGCGCGCTCCGCAGGTGGCAGGAAGGCACTGATCGCCCGCACCGCACTTTCGCGTACCTGCGGCGCGGGATTTTTCAGGTCCTGCGTCGCCAGCTTCAGGGACTGATCGCTTGGGTAAAGCGGCAGTTCGGCCAGCAACGTCGCCCGTTGAATCGCCGGCAGATTGCTGCGCTGCAATTGCTCATGCAAAGCGTCCGCCGCGCCCGGCTGGCCGTTGCGGATCAGCCACAAACTTTCGTCATAGCGCGGCGCTTGCGCTGCAGTGGCGGAAGCCTTCCATAACTTGAACTGCGCGGTGACCTTGTCGCCGGCCTTGCCCTGGTGACAGCTCAGGCAAGCGTCCGGCGTACCGAGTTTCTGCGCGCGCTCCGGGTCGGGAATGCTGAAGCTGTGGTCATGGCGGAAGTCGTTGCCCATGTAAAACTTGCCGGGCATGTGGCAATCCACGCACTGCGAGCCGGGCTGGCCCAGGGTGTGGCGGGTGTGTTCGATGGAATCGTAGTTTTTCGCTTGCAGGCCCTTGCCGTCGACGCCTGCGACCGAAGTCTTGCCAGCGGTGTTGTGGCATTGCAGACACACCGCGTTGCCCGGTGCCTTGAGTTCGGTACTGTGCGGGTTATGGCAATTGCTGCAACGCACGCCCTTGTCGAACATCTTGCTCTGCAGAAACGAGCCGTGCTCGAACACTTCATCCTTGATCTTGCCGTCCAGTGCATACAGTTCGCGGGTGAGGGTGCTCGGCAGGTAGTCATCCATCAGCCGTTTGCCGACGGTGTAGCCATCGCCCAACGGCGCACGGCGCGCGTGGCAGCGGGCACAGGTCTCGATTTCGACGGTGGCGTTCTTGTCCTTGAGGTCTACAGCGAAACCCTTGTGGATCAGGTCGTGTTTTTTCTGCGTCCACTCCAGGTGATTTGACGCCGGACCGTGGCAAGCCTGACAGCCGACGCCGAGGCTGTTCCACTGACTGTTGAAGGTGTTGCTGGCCGCATCGAAATTGCGCTTGAAACCGGTGGTGTGGCACTCGACGCACATGAAGTTGGCGTTCTGGCTGGGTTTGCTCCAGTGCAGTGGATTCTTGAAGTTCACGCCCTGGCCGGGGTAGAGGTGAAACCAGCGGTGTTTCTCGGTATCCCACGCCACGCCAAGCGCCTGCAAACGGCCTTCGCCGACCTCGATCAGGTATTGCTGCAACGGGGCGATGCCGAAGGTGTAGGCGACTTTGAAGTCGGCATTCTTGCCGTCGATGCCTGGGGTGTTGACCCAGAATTCGTCGCCCTTGCGCGAGAATCGGGTGGTCTCGTTTTCGGTCTTGAAGGTGACGTTGTTGAAGTCGCCGAGCAGGGTTTCGGCATTCGCTGCCTGCATCGCCAATTGGTGATGCGAGCCTTGCCAGTCCTTGACCTGCTCGGTGTGACAGCCCTGGCATTGTTGCTCATCGACCATGGTCGCGGGCTTCTGCGCCAGTGACTGCGGTTTGCTGGCAACCGGTGCGGCGGCTGCAGGTGCGCTGATCAGCGGCGGCTTCTGCGGCGCGGGCGCGGGACTGAACAGAAACCAGCCAATGCCCGCCACTGCCGCCAGCAGCACGCCGATGGTGAGGGGGAACAGGTAACGAGAAGGGGACGGTCGGGACGAATCGAGATCAGGCGGTACGACTTTATTTTTATGCTTGGGCATTACGACTTCCATGGTCCAGGTGCATTGGCCTGCTGGCGTGCATTCAAGCTTGATGCAGCTTTGCCGGATGCCCGGCGTCTGTCAAACGTCGGTTGTGAAGCAGCCCCCGAAGTTACGTGAATTTTGCGGTTTTGCAGCGCAATCGGCGGGGTTTTAGCTATACCTGTAACTCCCCCATACGCAATACATTCAGGCCTTCTGACAGGAGTTACAGCATGAAGCTAGCAGTAATGATGGGCACCCTCTGCATCGCCACCCTGGGCGTGGTGGGTTGCTCCAGCAAAACCGTCGCTCCCGATGAGTATTCCGGCTTTCTCAAGGACTACAGCCAGCTCAAGGAGGCCAAATCGCCTTCCGGTGCAGAAGTGATGCGCTGGATTGATCCGAAGGTCGATATCAGCAAGTTCACCAGCGTGTACGTCGAACCGACCCAGCTCTATCCAAAGCCGCAACCGACCGCGAAGATTTCGCAGCAGACCCTCAACGGCATCACCTCCTATTACGACCAGGCGCTCAAGCGTGAAATCAGCAAAGACCTGCCATTGGCCAACGGCCCCGGCCCAGGGGTGATTGTGGTGCGGGCGGCGATTACCGCCGTGAGCAGCAAGACCGAAGGCCTGCACGCGTATGAAGTGATCCCGGTGGCACTGGTGGCGGCAGCAGTCAGCACCGCCAGCGGTATCCGCGATCAGGAAACCACCCTGGCCACCGAAGCGGTGTTCCTCGATGGCGGCAACAACAAGGTCGTGGCGCAAGTGGTGCGCAAAGGCACTGGCAAACCACTGGAAAATGACACGCAGGCGATGAAGGCCACCGACGTCAAACCGGTGATTGATGGCTGGGCGAATGACATGCATCAGATGTACCTGAAGCTCAAGGCCAGCTCCAAATAATCCAGCGAGGCGTGGGCCCATTCGCGAGCAAGCCCGCTCCCACCTTGATATCTGCGCCGGACACTCAGCCTGTGTCCACTGTAGATCTCCTGTGGGAGCGGGCTTGCTCGCGAAAGCGGGCTTTCAGGCACCCCATTACTGCCCGGTAAACCAACGGAAGTACGGGTTGCCGCCATCCCACCGCATCACTTCACGCATATCCCGCCCCCAGGCATCCCGATCCCCGTCATACGCATGCAGGCTCGCGCGGTAGAACTGCATCAGACGCTGGCGGTGGGTCTCCATTCGCTCAGTGAACCCGGTATCGGCATTCACCAGTGGCGGCGGCACATACAGATCCAGCAGCGCCGGCAACACCCGAGTGATTTCCTTGCTGCGCACCCACGGCGCGTATTCGATCCGGGGCTGATCGTCAGTCACCGCCGGGGCGTTTGCCGCGAAGCGCTCAAGGCCTGCGCGGTCGGTGACCCAGGTCGCGAGCAACGCTGGCGCCGAGCCAATCCCGACATCCTGCAAAGTGCTGCGTACGCTGGCCTGCTGGAAGCGCTCGATGATTTTCGTCGCGTCCAGTTCCATCGGCTGCAGCGAACCGACCAGCAGCATCTCGTGGAACTCGCTGGTCCACAGCGAGGCATACGGGAACACGTCGAGGAAGCTGCGCACCAATGAGCGCGAGTCATCGATGTTCTGGGTCGGCAACGGTAACCATTGCGCGACGATCCCTTGCTGCTCCAACCGACTGGCGGCCAACTGATAGAAGTCCCGCGAGTACAGATTGACCACACCGGCCGCCGACGGCGGGGGCGGTTCGAGGGTGATCAGGTCGTAGGTTTGCGGGCTGCGCAGCAGTTCCTGACGGCCATCGCGCAAGCGCACATCGACGCCGGGATCGCTGGCGGCGTTGAAGTTGCCTTTGAACAGGGGGGCTGCCCTGACCACCGATGGCAGCAGCTCGGCGACCACCCGATGTTCCAGCCCCGGATAGCGCAGCATGGCGCCGGCAGTGATCCCGGTGCCGAAACCGATCACCAGCGTCGAACGCGGCTCGCCATTGTGGATCAGCAGTGGTAGCAGCGCCTGGATGCGCATGTAGCGCAGCGATGGCATGGCATCGCCGGTATTGGACACGCCCTGAATGTACAAACGGTGGAACGTATTTTCACCACGTCCCTGAGCGACCACGGCCACGGTGCCGCCACGGCCTTCTTCATAGAACGCCAGCGTGCCGTTACGCGCACCCGGCAAAAGGCTGGCAAATTTGTCGACCGGCGTCAGTACGGCCAGCGCCACCGCTACCAGCCCCAACGCAACCACGGCCTGACGTCGGCCTTTTTTGACGTGATGACCCTTGCGCACAGCCACGTAACCGATGCCGGCAGCAATGATCGCCAGCAAGCCCAGCGTGCGCACCAGCCCCAGCAGCGGAATCAGCAGAAAACCGCAGAGCATCACCCCGATAATCCCGCCCAGCGTGTTGAACGCGACCACGGCACCGACATCGCGACCGACCCGCTCACGACCGACACTCAAGCGCAGCGCCAGCGGAAACGCCGCGCCGAGCAACAGCGTCGGCACGAATACGATACTCAGTGCCGCCACTGCAAAACGTGCGCTCATGCCGGCCAGCTCGCTGGCGCCCAAGGCCAGCACCCAGCTCTCGGCCTGACTTTGCGCCCCTACCAGCCAGCGCCCGAGCAGGGCGATTTCCAGCAAGGCAATCAGCCCGGCACCGGCAATCAACAGACCGAACACGCCCCAGGGATCACGGATGCGCTCGACGCGACGGGCGAGCACGGCGCTGCCGATGAACAGCCCGGTCAGGTAAGTGGCGAGCACCACGGCAAACGCATAGGTGCGGGTGCTCATGAACTGGACGATCGACTGTGACCAGACCACTTCATAACCCAACGCCACGCCGCCGGCGATGGAGTACAGCCACAACGCGGTGCGGTCTGCGGCTTTCTCGGTGTGATGTTTGACCGGCGCCGCAACCGGCATCGGATGCTGACGTTGCAGCCACAGCGCACCGGTTGCGGCCAGCAGATTGAGCATCGCCGCAAACAACGCACTGCCACGCACACCGAGGGTGGCAATCAGCACGAACGCGGCGAGCAGGGTGCCAACAATCGCGCCGAGGGTGTTGGCCGCATACAGCTGACCGCCGGCCTTGCCCGGTTCAGCCGCCAGCGAGCGCACCAGTACCGGAAGCGTGCCGCCCATCGACACCGCCGGAATCCCCACCAGCGTGAACGGCAATAACCAGGCGAGAATGCCGACATGGCCTTGCAGCCAGGCAAATGGACTCGCCGCCAGGCTCATCGCAACCGTCGCGCCAACACCGAGTATCGCCACCAGCACTTCCAGCCCGGCATAGAGCAACACCGGTTGCTGCAAGCGATCGGCCCAACGCCCGAACAGCCAGCCGCCGATGGCCAGCCCGGCAAAAAACGCGCTGATGCCGGCAGTGATGGCATAGACCTCGACGCCGACCACCAGCGACAGCTGCTTGATCCACAGCACCTGATAGACCAGCGCGGCAGCGCCGGAGAGGCACAACAGCAGGGCGGGGATCAGCCGCGCCGGGGTGGCGGCTTGCGTGGTGGGTATGGCCGACGGCTTGCTGGCGATACGTGAGGACATGCGGTTTGCCTTATTTCAGTTCAGAAAGTGCTGTGACGGTGCTGGCCTCTTCGCGAGCAAGCCCGCTCCCACAGTGGATCTCGGGTTTAGCGAAAATCCCTGTGGGAGCGGGCTTGCTCGCGAATGGGCCGATACGATCCCAGATTGGAAACAGGGCCGCCCGCCGATGAGGGCGGGCGGCAATGCAACGGTCTTACTGTGCAGCCGGTGCCGCTTTCATTTTTTCAGCGATTTTTGCGTCAACTGCAGCACGGATCTGGTCGATGCTGAAGCTGGCCGGTTTCTGGCTTGGTGGGTATTCGATGAAGGTCTGCAGGAACGCTGCTGACTTCTGCACCGCTTGCGCCGCCAGGTAAACGTTTTTGGTCTGCCAGTCGTAATACTGATCGGAAACCACGTCGGCACGTTCGTACGGGTCCATCCTCAGGTTGAGGATTTTCGGCACGCGCAGGCATACGAACGGTTCGCTC
Organism: Pseudomonas sp. 14P5.3.2; assembly: GCF_057799175.1. Taxonomy (NCBI): domain Bacteria; kingdom Pseudomonadati; phylum Pseudomonadota; class Gammaproteobacteria; order Pseudomonadales; family Pseudomonadaceae; genus Pseudomonas; species Pseudomonas sp. 14P5.3.2. The sequence goes on from NZ_JBYOKU010000022.1 coordinate 48,510, forward strand.
CACACTCTGAAGCCACCCGGCTCGCGCTGCTCACAGAACACCACTTTCCAGTTATCGAAGCGCATCGACACCAGCACGCCGTCGTCGTTGAAGTAGTAGAACTCCTTGCGCTCGCCTTTAGGCTGTTGGCCGGTCAGGTAGGGCAGCTGATTGAAGCCATCCAGATGCACTTTGAAGTTGGTGCCGCCGGAAGTCGGCGCCCAGCCCTTGAGCAGTTTTTCCTTGACGTCAGCATCGCCGGCAGCGGCGAGCAGGGTCGGGAACCAGTCCATACCCGAGAACAGTTCGTTGGACACCTCACCCGGTTTGATCTTGCCCGGCCAGCGAATCATGGCCGGAACGCGATACGCGCCTTCCCAGTTGGAGTTCTTCTCGTTGCGGAACGGCGTGGTCGCCGCGTCCGGCCAGGAGAACTGGTTCGGGCCGTTGTCGGTGGTGTAGACGACAATCGTGTTGTCGGCGATTTTCAGGTCGTCGATGGTTTTCAGCAGTTTGCCGACGTCGGCGTCGTGCTCGAGCATGCCGTCCGCGTATTCGTTGCCGGGCATCCCGCTCTGGCCCTTCATCGAATCACGCACGTGGGTGAACACGTGCATGCGGGTGGTGTTCATCCAGACGAAAAACGGTTTGTCGGCCTTGGCCTGTTTCTCGATGAACGCTTGCGCGGCGGCAGTGGTTTCGTCGTCGATGGTTTCCATGCGCTTGGTGGTCAAGGCACCGGTGTCTTCGATCTTGCCGTCGGCGAAGCTGTGAATCACCCCGCGCGGGGTGTTGGCCTTGACGAATTCGGCATCGTCTTTCGGCCAATACGGACGCTCAGGCTCTTCTTCCGCGTTGAGGTGATACAGGTTGCCGAAGAATTCGTCGAAACCATGGTTGGTCGGCAGGTATTCATCCTTGTCGCCCAAGTGGTTCTTGCCGAACTGCCCGGTGGCATAGCCCAGGCCCTTGAGCGCCTGAGCGATGGTGATGTCGCGTTTCTGCAGGCCAACCGGTGCACCCGGAATGCCGACTTTCGACAGGCCCGTGCGCAGTGGCGTTTGGCCGGTGATGAACGAGGATCGACCGGCGGTGCAGCTGTTCTCCGCGTAGTAGTCGGTGAACATCATGCCTTCTTTGGCAATCCGGTCGATGTTCGGGGTCTTGTAGCCAACCACGCCCATGGAATAGGCGCTGATGTTGGTCTGGCCGATGTCGTCGCCAAAGATTACGAGAATGTTGGGTTTCTCAGCCGCTGTGGCAGTTGCCGACAGCGCCATCACCGAGGTTGCCACCAGGGCGAGTTTCGGTAGCCACTTGCGTATGCGAGTCATCTGACTTGCTCCTTATCGCGGGGGTCGTTGTTGCGACTTACGTTTCTTGCAGTCCTGCATCACGTTTTTTCTTATTGCACCTGCCCGGTTGCCGGTGGATCGAACGGGTAGATCCGGCGCCATTCGGTCGCCATGTCCACCACGGTCCAGCCACGGGAATTCGCTTCGTCGAGGGCTTTGTCGAGCCGCCCGATATCGGATTTTCGGTCATAGGCCCACTCGCGTCTGGCGTCGGTGTGATGCACCAGCCCCATGAACCGCTTGCCGGGGCCGGCGGCGGTCCACTGCAGCATCTGCAGGTCGCCGTCGGAGTTGCCGAATGCGAGGATCGGGCGCTTGCCGATCACTGCGTCGATGCTCTCCGGTTTGCCCGGGCCATCGTCGTTATGCGCCAGTTTTTGCGTACGCAGAATGGAAGCCTTGCCATCCTTGAACTGGAACGCGGTGACGAACGTGGTGCCGATCACCTGTTCCGGCGGGATGCCGTAGACCTTTTCGGCAAAAGCGCGCATGAACGCGGTGTCGCCGCCGGAAACGATGTAGGTCTTGAAGTCCTGGCTGCGCAGGTAGTCGAGCATTTCCAGCATCGGCTGGAAGATCATTTCGGTGTAGGGCTTGCCGGTTTTCGGATGCCGCGCCTGGCTCAGCCAGGTCTTGGCGTAGTCGTCGAAAGCCTCGGTGGTCATGCCGGTGTGGGTGGCGCCGAAGATCTTGATAATCCCGTCCATGCCGGCGGCGGCCAGGGCCTTATGATCATTTTCCAGCACGGCTTTGAATGGCTGGGTGGTTTTCCATTCCGGGTGCTGCGGCGAATTGCGCTTGACCTCGTCGAGGGCGAACAGCAACTCGAAATACATCGGCTGCTCGCTCCACAGGGTGCCGTCGTTGTCGAACACCGCGATACGCTCGGCGGGTTTGACGAAGTCCTTGCTGTGCTGATCGGTCACCGCTTGCACGAACGCGATGATGTTTTGCTTCGCCGGGCCGTCATTCCATGACGGCAGTGGCTCGCTGGCCTGGGCCAGCAGTGGCAATGCCAGCGCAAATAACAGCGCAAGGCTGAAACGTTGACGCTGCGGCGGCGGGTTGGTCATGGGAAATCCCTTTCATGAACGGGGTTGAGCGGGCGCAGGGCCGACGCCGGTTTGTGCGCCTTTTGTTCGGCCTGACTGTGAAGCGTAGTCAACGATTCACGCAGTTGATCAAGTGTTTGTGCAGTCTGCGGATCACGTCCGTAAAGTCCGCGCAACAGGCCTTGCAGGCGCGGCCCGGCACTCACCAGTTGCAGCCCCAGCCGACTGCGGCGCAGCCACAGGTACAGCGCGCTCAACTGCGTCGGATGAGCTTGCAGTTGCGGGTTGATCTGTTGCCAGGCGAAGTCGGGCGATTGCTCCCAGGCCAGTCGCCGCGCCTGCTTGCGCGCCTGCCATTGGCGCCGGGCGCGCATCAGCGCCGGACGCAGCCAATAACCCGTGCCAATACAGACCGCGAGCAGTGCCAGCCACAGCAGCCAGCGCGTGGAAAAATGCAGGTTGTTGTGGTTGAGTTGCTTGAGATCTTCGGTCACTGAAAACACCGGTTTGGGGGCGCTGCCGGCAACGGCCTCGAACGTTACGACCGGCACCTGCGTGGTGCGAATTTGCTGCGCTTTGACATCCCACCATTTCACCTCGATGGCGGGCAGGGTGTAAGCGCCAGGCTTGTCGATGCGGTAGGTGGCGGCGTCGATCCGCTGACCACCGAGAACGTTGCCGCGACCGTCATCCAGGCGGATGACTTGTGGCGTCTTCAGATAACGACTCAGACCGGCTACGTCACTCAATGGCGGAACCGGCAGCGCCATCGCCAGTGCGCCATCGGCCTCCAGGATCAGTTGGCGGGTGATGCTGTCGCCGATTTTCAAGGGCGTTGCCGAGTTGCTCACGGTTTGGCTGAAGCGCAGCCCGCTGGCCACCAGCGGCGTTTCTCCGGGTTCGAAACCGGGTGGCTGGACGGCGCTGAAGTGCAGAGGCTGACTTTGTGCGCTGAGCGCTGTAGTGGCCTGACCCGGTGTCGCGCTGACCGTCAACGCCGGAATGTCGAAGCTGCGTGCGACATTCGGGGTGATCAGATAGCTGTAGCGCAAGCCGCTGAAGGATTGCCCGTCGATGGTCTGATTCAGGTGTTGGGCCTGACCGTCGGGCGGCGTTACCAGAGCACCGTCGAGTTTCAGCTCGGGCAGGGTGGCGGCGCGGGTGAACCAGGTGTCGGTGAGCACGTCGACTTGCAGCTCGACCAGACCGCCGACCATGGCGCCTTCGGCGGGTTGCAGGTGGGCCTGGATTTTCAGTTGGGGTTCGGCGGCAGAGGCCTGGATTGTGAAAAGGCAACTGGTGAGCAGGGTCAGCAGGGTTGCGGTGATCAGGTGGGCGCCATCGCGAGCAGGCTCACTCCTACAGAAGATTTTCGGCGCACACAAATCCCCTGCAGGAGTGAGCCTGCTCGCGATGGCCGCAACCCGGTTCATGGTTTGGCCCCCGATTGATCCTGCAAACTGAACTTCTGCTTGAGAAAATTCGCCGGCGAAGTTGTCAGGTTCTGCAACCACAATGCATCGGAGGTCGCCTGCTCGGTCTCGACCTTTTTGCTCTGGCCCTTGCCCGGTGCCTTGTCGAATTTCACCTCGTTCGGTTTGGTCTCGGGGGCGTTCTTTTCGGCGCTGTCGGTGTCCTTGAGCAAGGCCTGAGCCAGCGCCAGATTGGCCGTGGCTTCGGGGAACTGCGGTTGCCGCTGCAAGGCCTGGGTGTAAGCGGCAATCGCCTGATCGAACTTGAAGCGGCGCACGTAAATGTTGCCCTGGTAGAACCACGCTTGCGGCGTGTCCAGTCGAGCGAACGTCGCCAGTGCAAGGTCATAGTCCGCCGCGTGATAGGCCGCCACGCCTTTCCAGTACGGATCGACAAACAGCGCCGCCGCCTGCGGCCAATGCTCATGCTCGACGGCCCAGCGCCCTTGTTGATCGCGGGTGAAAAACGCATCGGTCAGTGCACTGGCCTGTACCGGTGCGGCCGGCCAGCCAAGGCCCGCGGCCAGCACCAGCGCCGGCACCCAGTTGATGCTCCAGCCCCTGCGCACACCCACCAGCGCCAGCAAGAGTAGCGGCCAGCACAGCCAGTAACCGGCGTCCTTCCAGTGCAATTGCTGCTGTTCGGCGCTGGCACTCTGGAAATGTTGTTGGGCGTGCAATTCGATCCAGTCCAGATCATCGTCGTCGAGGGTGAGACTGCCCAGCGGCGCGTCGACAGCGGCGGCCAATTGCTTGAGTGCCGCCGGATCGAAATGGCCGAGCAGCGGACGCCCGTTGCTGTCGACTGCCGGCTGGCCGTTGGCGCCCTGAATGATGCCGCCATCCTCGTTGCCGACCGCCAATACCAACACCTGCAATTGGCTGCCTTTCAATAGCTTGTCGAGGCCATCGAGTTGCGCAGTGTCGGCACCGTCGGTGATCAGCAGCAGGCTGCCCGGGGTTTGCTCGGCGCTGAGCAGGCGCCGGGCCTGCTCGATGACGGCGCCGACGTCCTTGCCGGGTTTGTCGATCAACCCGGTGCCCAGCGCTTGAATGAAGGTGTCGAGCAGCGCCGGATCGTCGGTCGGCGGCAACACCAGGTGTGCGCTGCCGGCATAGGCAATCAGCGCCGTGCGAGCGCCGGCGCGACGCTGGATCAGGTCGTGCAGTTTGTGTTTGGCCGCTTCCAGGCGCGTCGGTGGTACGTCACGGGCATCCATCGATGGCGACAGGTCCACGGCGACGATCAGGGGGGCGCGGTTCTCCAGAAAGTCCGGGCGATCCTGCTCCCAGGTGGGGCCGGCGGCAGCGATGGCGCCGAGTACCAACATCGCGCACAGCCAGTGCACCGGGCGCAGGCGCTGCCGGTCCTGCGGAGTGACCAGCAGATGTGGCAGCAGGTGTTCGGCGATATTGCCGCGCAGCCGTCGCTGCAGGTCGCGGCCGCGCCGCCAGATCGGCGGCAGCAGCGCAGCGCACAGCGCGAGCAGCAGCCACAGTGGGCGCAGGAAGTGCAAGTCACTGAGATTGATGTCCATCTCAGGCCTCCTGCCGCTGACGGGCAAGCGCCAGTCGCGGGCGCAGCAGGGCGCCGAGGTGATACAGCGCCAACAGGGCCAGCGCCGCGCCCAGCGGCCAATGGAACAACTCGCGCTGCGGCTGATGGCTGAGGGTTTTCACCTGATGCGGGGTGAGGCGATCGAGGGTGCTGTAGACCTGGTCCAGCGCGGTGCGGTCTTCGGCGCGGAAAAACTGCCCGCCGGTAGTCTGGGCGATTTGTTGCAGCCCGTGCAGATTGACCTGCGCCTCGCCGGAGGCGGTCGGGTCGCCGATGCCGATGGTGTGGATCACCACGCCCTTGTTGGCGGCCATCTCGGCAGCATGATCGGGGGTGATCGCGCTGCTGGTGTCATTGCCGTCGGTGAGCAGGATCAGCACCTTTTGCTGTTCGTGCGCCTTGTCCAGCAACTTCAGGCTCAAGCCGATAGCATCACCGATGGCGGTATTGGGCCCGGCCATGCCGATGCCCGTGTCAGCCAGCAACAGCGAAAGGCTGGCGTGATCGAGGGTCAGCGGCGCCTGCGGATAGGCGCCGCTGCCGAACACGATCAGACCGATGCGGTCGTCCTTGCGCTTGTCGATAAAGCCTTGCACCACCTGTTTGACGGCCGCCAGGCGATTGATTTTCTGGCCGTCGGCATTAGTGAAATCTTCGGTTTCCATCGACTGCGAGATGTCGATGGCGAGCATCAGGTCGCGTACCGGTTGCTGACGCTCGATGGGTTTTTCGACGAATACCGGTCGGGCCGCCCCGAGCAGGATCAGCGTCCAGACCAGCAGGTTCAGCAGCAGTTGCCAACGGTTGTGGCGATTACCGACCCGGCTCGGCGTCTCACCGACCGCGCGGCTCATGGCCCCGAAAAACGGCACACGCACGGCGCTGCGCGCTTCCTGATACGCCGGCAGGTAACGATAGGTCAGCCACGGCAGCGGTAGCAGAAGCAACAGCCACGGGTAATCAAGCTGCCACATGGTGCTGCTCCACCCAGTGTTGGCAGGTGTCGAACAGCGCCTGACGCTGTTCGGCGGGAAGGGCGCGCAGGGTGGCGTCGGGGGCGTAGGCGAGTTGGGCGAGTTGGGCGCTGAAGTCATCGGGCAGACTGGTTTTGCAGTGCTGCTGCAGAAAGGCTTGCCACTCATCTCTCCCCAGCGCCGCCGGCCCCTGTGGGAGCGGGCTTGCTCGCGAAAGCGCTGTGTCAGGCGCCATCAATGTTGGATGTGCCGACGCCTTCGCGAGCAAGCCCGCTCCCACAGGGGGTGTGTTCCAATTCCGGGCTTGGGTTGGCATCGAAAGGGCCACGCGTTTGAGCAGTTCGGGCAGTTCACGCAGGGCATTGAGGTCATCACTGCGCCCACGCAACTGCGCCAATCGCACCAGCGCCTCGCGCCGATACTGATTCCGTCGCCATTGCCCATAACGTCGCACACCAACAATCAGCGCCAGCACAACCAACAGCGCCAGCAACAGCCACCAGCCCCAGGTCTGCGGCGCATAACTGACCGGCGCCGGCAGGCTCAGCTCCTTGAGCTGGCTGATGTCGGGGATATTCGGGTTCATCGCCTTGGGCCGGCAGACTTGCCAAGCTCGGCACGCAATTGCGTGTGGGCCTCTTCGGCGGTGCTGAACATCATCAGCGGTACCTGACTGCGGCGCAGCAGGGTGGCGACATCCTTGAGCCGGCCACCGAGGTAATCGCCCAATGGCTGATGCACGCTGCGTTTGTCGACGGCCAGTTCCACCTGCAATTGGCCCTGGGTGATCAGCAGTCGTCCGTTGCTCGGCAGTTTCAAGGCCAGCGGGTCGTAGACTTGCAGGGCGATCACGTCGTTGTGCGCGCGCAGTTGCCGCATCAATTGCAAGGTGCGCTCACCGGCGCCTGCGAAGTCGCTGACGATGCAGATCAAATGGTCATGCCCGGCCAGTGCGAGGCAGCGCTGCAAGGCCTTGTCCAGTTGATCCTCGTCTTCGGCGTCGGGGTTGGCCGCGTTCAGCGCCTGATTCTGTTGTGCCACGCGGCTGAGCAAGGCTTCAACCCGTTTGCGGCTGCGTAACGGCGCGATGCTGTCGATGCGTTGATCGTTGAACACCAGACCGCCGACCCGGTCACCGGCGTTGAACACCATCCACGCCGCCAGCGCCGCGAGTTCGGCGGCGAGGGCGGATTTGAAGCTGCGTTGCGAGCCGAAGAACATCGACATGCGCTGATCGACCACGACCAACGCCGGGCGATCGCGCTCTTCGGTGAAGGTGCGTACCACCGGTTTGCCGGTGCGCAGCGAGGCGCGCCAGTCGAGGTGGCGTAAATCATCACCGGGCTGATAGCGGCGCAGCTCATCGAAGTTCAGACCACGGCCACGCAGGCGCGAGGCATGGTTGCCGGCGAGGATGCTGCCCTGGGGCTGGCGCGCCAGAAAGCTCAGGTCACGGGCCTTGAATTCCAGCGCCATCAATTGCGCCAGAGACACGTAGACCAGGCCATCCGTGTTCATGCCGGAATCGCCACTTTATCCAGCAAACGGTCGAGCACCTGATCGGCAGTCACGCCATCCGCGACCGCGTCGTAGCTCAATTGCAGGCGATGGCGCAACACCGGATGCACCACGGCGCGCACGTTGTCCGGCGAGACGAAATCCTGGCCCTGCAACCACGCATCGGCCCGGGCGCAACGGTCCAGGCCGATGCCGCCCCGGGGGCTGGCGCCAATGCTGATCCAGCGTCCGAGGTCTGCGTCGTAATCGGCCGGGTGGCGAGTGGCGTTGATCAGGTCAATCAGGTAGCGGTCGATGGCGGGTGAGACATGCACCGCGCTGACTTCCTTGCGCGCGGCGAAGATCACTGCCTGCGAAAGACTGAAGCCCTTGCTCGGCGCGGTGTTCGCGCCCTGGGCAAACTCTTCGGCGCGCAACAGGCGCAACACCTGGCTTTCGTTGTCGGTGCTGGGGTAATCCAGCAGCACCTTCATCAGGAACCGGTCCATCTGCGCTTCCGGCAACGGATAAGTGCCTTCCTGTTCGATCGGGTTTTGTGTCGCCACCACAATGAACAGCTCCGGCAGCAGGTGACTTGTGCCAGCCACGGTAATCTGCCGCTCTTCCATGGCTTCGAGCAGCGCGGCCTGCACTTTGGCCGGGGCGCGGTTGATCTCGTCGGCGAGGATCAGATTGCCGAACAGCGGGCCTTGCTGGAAGCGGATCTCGTTTTGCCCGGCGACCTGATGCAGCACTTCCGCGCCGGTGATGTCCGAGGGCAGCAAGTCCGGGGTGAACTGGATGCGACTCATCTTCGCGTCCAGGTGTGTGGCCAGCGCCTTGACCGTGCGCGTCTTGGCCAGCCCCGGCAGGCTTTCCAGCAGTAAGTGCCCGTTGGCCAGCAGGCCGAGGAGGATCTGCCGGATGACCTGATCCTGGCCGAGTACGGCTTCGGCGATGCTCGCTTGCAGGGCGTTGAGGTCGGTGAGTGCGGTCATGGGACAGTCCTTTGTGGCCGGTCTAGAAAAACGCCAGGGTCATGTTGACGGCAATGCCGTTGCCTTCAGGGCGGTTCTTGGTGTCGAACTCCGGCACCCAGCGCGCACTGAAGCTCGCCTGGGCGTCGGCGAATTTACCGGCCCATGCGACCACCGGACCGGCGCCGACGGAGCGGCCACGGAAGCCATTCAGGCTGTCGGCGGTCTGGCCCTTGTCGTCGGTGACCTGCTGGATATAGCCGGCAGCCAGGCCGGCGCTCCAGCCACTGCCGAAGCCGTGAGTCCACAAGGCATCGAGGGTGAAGATGTTGCCGTTGCGATAATCGGTGGCAGTGTTCTGGGTGTAGAACTCCAGGCCACTGGACAGGGTGAACTCGCCACCCTTGCCGTCCAGATGGGTGAAGGCCACGGTGGGCATGAACGTGTAATTGTTCTGCCCCGGGTTGGCCAGGCGATTGTCGTTGTAGGCGCCGGTCGGCACGTAGATCGGCAGGGAGAACGCGATGTGGTTCAACTCGTCGAAGTGGTAGCCGGCGGCAATCGGGGTGACCAGCGCGTCAGCGAACTGGGTGCCGGAATCGCTGGTCCCGAGGGTGCGTCCGCGCGGGCCGGTGATGGCCGCGTCGATGTCGGTGTACTGCAGCGGAACACCGATTGCCGAGGCGAAGTTCCATGGGCCTTTGCCGGTGTCCCAGATGTGCGTCAGGTTGGTCATGGTGTAGGAGACTTTCATGTCGATCCCGGCACTGACTTCACCGGAAATCGGCGCGCCGCGACTGCCCTTGAGCGATCCGTCGTACCAGATGCTGGTCACCGAGACGACCCAGCCCGGTTCCGGCGGGATGATCCCGGCGTTGGAATACACCTGTTGCCCGGTAATCGGCCGGCCCACGCCACCCTCGGCTGCATAGAGTTGAGTACTGCCGATCATGCACAGCGCCAGCAGCGGACGCACAACGTTAGGCTTGACCATCACTGGCTCCGTTTATTGTTTTGAGTTGACCGGGGTGAGCAACGGCATTTTCCACTCGCCGCTGGCCACTTCCGGTTTCGGCAGGTACAGGCGCAACACGCCGTAGAACGGCCCGTTCGGTGCCGGCAGCCAGTTGGCTTGCTTGTCCTTGCCGGGATTGTTGTGCTGCACGTAGAGGGTCAGTCCGCCGTCGGCATCGAGCTTGAGATCCGGCAGCATTCGCGAGTTGATCAGGTAGCGATTGAGCGGGTTGGCCACCAGTAATTTGCTCTTGCCGTCGTACATGGTCAGCGACCAGAAGGCGTCGGCCGGAGGCAGGGCGCCCTTGTCGAAATGCAGGGTGTAGTCGTGTTTCGCTGCGTCGGCCGGCTGGCCGTCCTTGTCGACGAAATAGCCGATGTAGTTCGCTTCTTCAGCGGAGTTGCCGAAGATGCCCATGTTGGCGCCGGCGTAGCGATACAGATAATTGCCCTTGAGGTGATCACGGGTGCCGAACAGATCGCCGCTGCTGATTTGGTGCGTGTCGACCTTGTCTTTCTTGAACGCGGCGAATTCGACCTTGGCGTCACTGATGCCGTCTTCGAGGGCCTTGCGTTGCTCGGCGCTGAGCTTTTTCAGGTCGAACGGCTGACCGGCACCGATGCCGATTCTGGCGAAGCGCGCGAGCAGGTCTTTTTCGACATCCTGCGGCGGAGTGAAGGCGAGCATGAAGTTCAGGTAGCGGTACAGATCCGGGGTTTCGCTCATGGTCGGCGTCGGTTTCGGCCAACTGATTTTCGGTGCCGGCGCCGGGGCTTTCTGTTTCACATAGTGGCTCAGGGGTTCGACCTTGTAGCCTTTCTGGATCTGCCTGACCTTGCCCAGATCCTTCTCGTCGAACAACTGCGTGCGGTACAGCGCATAGGCGATGTTGCTTTCACTGCGCACCAGCCGGTCGATGTTGATCGGTTGCTGACCCTGCCAGTCAGGCCCGGCGATCATGAAATGGCCGCCGTTGTTGCCGGTGCTGCGGGTGCCCAGATAGGCGAAGTTCTGCGTGTAGGCATCGATCAGTTGCACCGAGTAATAACGGTGCTCTTCGATCGGCGGCAAGGTCAGGATCAGCGGTTCGCTGCGCAGGTCCATCCAGACGAACGAGTAGGGCGTGTCGGCGTTCGGCGTGACGAACGCGGTGTCCTTGGCAGTGAAAGCCTTGGCAGTGTTGCCGATCTGGTTGAACGGTGCCTTGAAGTTCGGGCTCTTGCTGTCCACGGCTTGGGTGTACAGGGTCTTGTACATCTCCACGACCGGGAAGCCATACAGCCAGGCGTCCTTGGCGATGCCCCGGGCTTCTTCGGGGCTGGCGCTGAAATCGGCCCAGGCGCTGCTGCTCAGGGCGAGGGTCAGGCCGGTCAGCAATAGATTGCGTACGTTCATACGGCGTCCTTATTCATTGCACGACAGTGATGTCATCGAGTTTCCAACTCTTGTCGAAATAGGCTTCGGTCGGCGCGTACAGGCGGAAATAGCTGAACCAGTGCTTGCCGGGTAGCGTTTGCACCCAGTTGCTCTCGAAGCCTTTGGGTGCGGTCGGGCCGAAGTACAGGTCCACCGAGCCGTCGGCGTTCTTTTTCAAGTCCTGACGCGAGGACAGGTCGGCCTTGCGCTGCGGGTTGTCGATCAGGCAACGGCTGTCGATGTCGTACACGGTCATCGACCAGAACTGCTTGGCCGGCGGGTTGGCGTCGACGTGCAGGCGATAGGTCTTGCCGCCGTCGAGCCAGTCACCCTTGGCGTCGGTGTAGGCGCCGAGGTAGGTCTGGCCGAGGCCCGGTGTTTTGGAGACCATGCCTTTGGTGTTGGTCACCGCTTCGTAGAACCAGGCGCTGCGTTCCCACAACTGGTCGTAAAAGGCCACGCGTTGCGACGGTTCGGCGATGTTCAGCACCGTGTCCCAATGCCGGTCGGGCCAGTACTGCGCGTCAGGAAAACGCTTGGCAAAGGTGTTGGCCTTGGCGATCAGTTCACCGACCTGCGCGCCGGACTCCAGGGCCTGACGCTGCTGGGTGTTGGGGTTGAACGGTTTGTCCTTCTCGATGCCGAGACTGGCGAGCATCGCCATGTAGAAGCGGTCACGTTCATTGACCGGTTCTTTCTGGATGATCTGGTGCAGCCGCTGCCAGTAAGCAATGCCGCGCGGCTGGGTGCCCGACCACTTTTTACCGTCAGGCGACAGCAGGCGAGTCTTGCTCGGCTCGGCACGTTTGGCGTACGGGTACATCTTGAATTGCTCGACCAGCGCCTTGCCTTTGGCCGGATCCGGATCCAGCACCCGGAAGCCCACCAGCACGTTCATGGTTTCCGATTTGGCCAGGTAATACTTGTCGGCATCGTCTGGTGGTTCCGCGCCCGGTGGCAGCACCAGGTATTTGCCGCCCTGGCCTTTGTCCGGGCCGGTCTGGCCCATGTCGATGATCGCCCGCTGCCAGAAATCGCCGATGCCGCCGGCGGTCGGTCCCGGTGGCAGTTCAATCACCAGCGGCCCGGTTTCGCTGAGGTCGACGAAGCCGAGAATGTACGGCGTGGTGGCGTTGGCGGTGATCACGCCGAGCTTGTCTTCGTAGTTGTTGACCACCATCAGATCGCCGCTGCGCGCGCCGAGTTTGTCGCGAAACTCTTCCTGCCATTGCGCGTAGGACACCAGCGGCAAGGCCCACAGGTAACTCTGGGTCGCCTGCTGGAAATCCAGCTCGGCGTAGAGTTTGGCAATCGACTCATGCGCCGGCAGCTCGCCTTCCATGGCGATCTTGCCGATACGGGTGTCGAGCTCCTGAGCACCGACGCCGCAGCTGGCGAACAGGGTCATCAGGCTGAAACCGGCGGCGCGTAAAGCGATGTGCATGGCGATGTCCTTATTTTCCGAATGTCACGTTGATCCCGGCGAACAGGGTGAACTGCGGCACACCATCGCCTTTGCGTTCGACGGTCCACTGCGGTTCGAGGAAGGCGTTGAGAATATTGCTGCCGGACTTCCAGACCTTGCCCGCACCCAGGCCGATCGGGATGTAGTGAGTGTTGTTCTTCAGGTCGAAAGTCCAGGTGCCGGTGGAGCGCAGGTACCAGCCCTTGTCGAGGTTATGGATGATGAAGGGCTGCAGGGTTGCGGTTTCGACATGCGCGCGGTCGTGGTCACCGGCAAACGAACTCTGGTACTGCACCAGCGCGCCGAGCAGGCCACGCGGTGACGAATCAATCGCCACGGCGGCGAGGCCGGCCTGCCACTTGCCGGTGCCCAGTTCATCCTCGGCGGCGGTCGGCGCGGTGATCTGCGGGCCGATGCCCAACTGCACGCCTTCGGTCTTGAGCAGGAAGATGTCGAACAGGTTGAGGTCGCCAATCCCCGTGCTGTAGCCGCCGTGCGGATCGGGGCGGGTGCTGATCGGCATCGTTGCGCGCAGCAATTGCGGTACGCCGATGAAATCATTGGGCGCAATCGGCAAAGTACCGCGCAGCAAGGCATCATTGGTGTGCAGGTTGCTGTCGAACAGCTTCGGCGTGTAGTAATCCTGCAGGTTGGCGCCGGGCGCCAGGTTCAGCGGGTTGTTGCTTTTGTTGGCCTCTTCGGCGTTATTCGCCAGGGCACAAAATACAGGCGCCAGCGAACCCGCCAGCAGCAAGGCGCGAATCCCCAATTTTTTCGACATGGTCCCCGTTTCCCTGGTGGCTACTGCATGGACGACCCGGCACTTCTCGGCCGTTGGACGTATTTCCTTTTTTATCAAGCCTGTAGGACACGTCTGATTGACGCTAGCAGCTAATGGGGAGTTAGCCAGTCGAAGGGATTAATTCTTTGGTTTTGTGTACCGCTTCGCAGTCGAGTGATGAACTGATCAATTAAATGTGTGTGGTCAGTGATGACGCTTTCGCGGGCAAGCCACGCTCCCACAGGTATTGAAGCGCTCACAAATCCTGTGACCGACTCGATACCTGTGGGAGCGTGGCTTGCCCGCGGTGGCAATTTCAAATTCAACGTGGCGTTGGATCAGGCATTTTTCTTCGCTTGCTCGCGAACACGTTCTTCCTGCGCCCGCGCCTCAGGCGTGAACTCGGCGCCGAAGTCCTCGGCGGAGAATATCTGGCGGATCTCGATGTCAGAGTCGCCCGGCATTGGATTCGGGCAGCGCTTGACCCATTCGATGGCTTCTTCTTTCGACTTCACTTCCCAGATCCAGTAGCCGGCTACCAGCTCTTTGGTCTCGATGAACGGTCCGTCGATGACGGTGCGCTTGTCGCCGGAGAAATGCACGCGCGCGCCTTTGCTGCTCGGGTGCAGGCCATCGGCGTCGATGAGGATGCCGGCCTTGACCAGTTCTTCATTGAAGTTGCCCATGGCGGTGATCAGTTCTTCACTGGGCATGATGCCGGCTTCGGAGTCGGCGCTGGCTTTGACAAGAATCATGAATCGCATGATGGTTTCTCCAGGGAATGGGGGGATTCATGGTTTAGTCGAATGGGCCGCGCATGAATCGACAGGTGTCTGAATAAAAGACGCAAAGCTGCGCTTTAACAAACGCAATCCGACACGCTGCAACTGCCAATGCAGGAGCTGCCGCAAGCTGCGATCTTTTGCTCCTGTCGTTAAAAACCAACATCAAAAGATCGCAGCCTGCGGCAGCTCCCCGTGCGTATTTCAATTCAGGATGTTTAAACGTTGTTTCGATTTTGCGGAGAGTTCCCACAAGGTTTTCAGGTTGTCCGTCGGACGTCGGGTCTCTAGCCTGTGTTCGTCGCTGCCAATTCAGCGACCGGGACTGGAAACCCCGACGGGTATTAGTGGCGCGTACACGCCTTTCATAACGTATCCTTGCGCACTTCGAATGTGTGCACTCCGTTATGGCGGCTGTGCGCGGGGGACCTTCGGGTCGTCCGGGTCGCCGCTGCCCGGGTTTCCAACCTGCGTACAGCTGCCACCTCTTCGTCCGGAAACCGAAGGGGGCAGCTCCGACTATTCAGTGGAGTTACACCATGAAAAAACCAACACCCAACCCCCCAGAGTCAGGCGCCGACACCACAACCCCTTACGCCTCAGTCGTCAGTAAAAAACTCCACGAAGCCGCCGACCGCGCCCTCGACTACTACCTCAATCCCGCCGCCCCTATCATGTCCAGCGCCAACGAGCCTGAGTCCATGTACCTCGCCAATCCCAGGTACAACACCGAATCTCTTCTAGCCAACGCCAGCGAAACACTCGGCTCGGCCAGCGAGATGCTCATCAACTTCGCTGCCTCGCTGGAAACCTCCCAGCGCAAAACAGCACTGGGTATTGCTCAGGTCGTCATGCTGGGCGAGTTAGCGGTAAATCAAGCACTGGATCACGTAGAACTTAAAGACTGATTGATCATGATCCTTCCCGCGCGCAGCAAAGCAATGCAGCCCTTGACGCTCTGCGTCAGATTCGTGAGTTGGCGCGCGGAGCTCTCTTGTTACATTCCTTTACCGCGCGTTGGAACGGTCAACGACCAACCAAAAAAGACTCTAGCCGGTCGTATTTTCTATCCAGTTCGCAGGTGACATGGATACCCTGTTTTCCAAAACAAGATCGGGTAACATCCGCAGGTCGTGATATTCAATGGAGAGAAACGATGGCAGGAAAGCCAGTCGCAAGGCTCGGAGATCCAGGTAGTCATGGTGGAAATATCAGCACTGGATCAAGTCCTATTTTTGTTAACTCGACTCCCGTAGCTTTGGTAGGAGATATCTATTCCTGCCCGATTCACGGCAGTAATCCCATAACAACGGGCGCCCCCCATGTTTTTGGGTTGGGAAAGGACGTTGCCCATGTCGGTTCCCAAACGGCATGTGGAGCGACGATTACTGCTGGATCACCCGACACCTTCGTCGGTGATTCTGGTAGTGCTCCCGCCAGCTTCTTCTCGCAGTTTCTGAAAGAAAAGACTTTCGTCGAGTTTCAGTTGCTTAATGAAAGAGATGAACCTGTAGCCAACGAGGCGTATGAATTGACGCTTCCCGATGGAACCTTGATGACTGGCGTCCTCGACGAAAATGGCTTTGTGCATGTTGCAAATATTCCCAGGGGGAGTTGCAGCATAAAGTTTCCGAAACTTGAAGATACGGAACATCTTTAATGGTTCAGTCTACTAAAACTACCAGCACAACCCATGCAGCAAAAAATACAGGCGCACCAGGGAAAACCACAAAAACCAATCAGGTGGTCGTATCCGGTGCGTATATGGAAGTGCTGGTGGGTGGTCCCTACACCCGCGATAAAGAAGAGCATCCTTTCGGGCACGCGGCTTTACACGTGGTGGTCGGTAGCAAAGACATTACTTATGACTTTGGTCGCTATGGAAAAACCTGGGGCACGTTCGATAGCGAGGGCGAAGGCGTGTTGAACGTCTGGACGTCCTTCAAAGCGTATATCTCTGGTGAAAACAGTTTGGGGCGTACAACAACAGGTTTTGTTTATTTTTTGGAAAATGCAAAAGCCGAAGCTGTGATCGCTCATTTCGACGGTATTGTCGCCCAGCAAAAAGAACAGCGAAAAAAGACTGCCTCATCAGCTCGGTATGTCTTGCCATCGAACTATCATCCGACTACGAATAACTGCACAACCGTGACAATTGCAGGAGCAAAGGTTTCGGGAAAGTCAATTGTGCAGAACCCGGCTAAATTCAATGAGATGCGTGGTCTTTCTTTCATCGAAAGACAGGCAGCGCGTACGCAAAGTAGTCCGAAGGACGGTATTTTCATGCCGGCGGATTTACAAGCCATGCTCGAAGCAAATACCGAGGCCCCCTATGATAAGAAAAATATTTACAAATAGACGTCTTGGCCTATGGCTGGTGGCGGTTTTATCCGTCAATGCGATTTTTTTGGGTTTTCTGATTTTTGGCGATATTGCGAAGGGGCACAATATGAAAATGATCAAAACTAAAGAACCGTTGCTGATTGAAGGGCCAAACGGCGACGAGAATTACTATGTCCTGCCTTTGGGTACTACCCTTTATCACGATAAAAGCTTTCCTGAAGGGCATGACCGTTATGTGGTGTATCTCAATCATAAAGGTGCAATTGCACACGAAGAAGTACCCATGAAGCCTGAGTATGGCGGTTCATTTATAGATCCGCTCTGGCTGACCAATGTTGATGAGGAAACCTTGAAAGAAATTTTCAAACGGTTTCCGCTCTCCAAAACCGATATTGCCGCTGCTATCAAGGCCAATGAAATAACCAAGGATGATCTAGCCGACATCATCCGATCCATGCCCGACTGACCAAATCTTTTAGCTGTCGGTGAAACGAAGCTGCGATCTTTTGATCTTGATGAAAAGATAAAGTCAAAAGATCGCAGCCTGCGGCAGCTCCTACAGGGGGGCTTGGGTTGTATACAATTTTTTGCGCAGGCCCCTGACAATTTTCAAGCGGGGCATAGGTCGTCGGACAATTTCGTGGTTAACTTCGGCCTCTTGCATGCTTTCCAATCAAAACATCAGAAGGACTCAAGTCATGGCTCAAGTCACCCTCAAAGGCAACCCGGTTCAAGTCAACGGCCAGTTGCCACAAGCCGGTTCCAAGGCGCCAGCCTTTTCTCTGGTTGCCGGCAATCTGTCCGACGTCACCCTGAAAGACTTCGCCGGCAAGCGCAAAGTGCTGAACATCTTCCCAAGCGTTGATACCCCAACCTGCGCTACCTCCGTGCGCAAGTTCAACGCTCAGGCCAACGAACTGGCCAACACCGTGGTGCTGTGCATCTCGGCTGATCTGCCATTCGCCCAGGCCCGCTTCTGCGGCGCCGAAGGCCTGGAAAACGTGCAGAACCTGTCGACCCTGCGCGGTGCCGAGTTCATCGAAAACTACGGCGTAGCCATCGCTGACGGTCCGTTGAAAGGCCTGACCGCCCGTGCCGTGGTGGTGCTGGACGAGAACGACAACGTGCTGCACAGCGAGCTGGTCAAGGAAATCGCTGAAGAGCCGAACTACGACGCAGCACTCGCCGTACTGAAATAAGCGCTTTTACAATTGTTAACGGCCTGGCCCTGTCCAGGCCGTTTTCATTTGTGTATCAGTGTCTTGGCTCACACCTTGTAACGTAAGTTGAAAGTAAATAGCCGGTAAAGCTGCTTTGCTTAAGTCCCGTCAGTGCTTATCGTTCAGCCTCCCGTAAAAAGAAGCCCACGCGCCCAATGGTAAATCACTCCATGCAATCGTCCTCCCGTAACTCTCGTCGCTGGCTGTTGAGCCTGCTTGTGCTGCTGATCATCGCCGCTTTGTGCTGGAAATTCTGGCCCGCCGGTTCAGCCCACAAGGAGGGCGCGCAGAAAGCTGCTGCCGGCCACACCGGGCGTTCGGGGATGATGCGGCCGGGCTTCGGCGGGGCGGCCGGGCCGATTCCGGTGCGTGTGGCACCGGCGGTCACGGGTGACTTCCCGCTGTATTACAAGGCCCTGGGTACGGTCACCGCGCTCAATACCATCAATGTGCGCAGCCGGGTGGGCGGCGAACTGGTGAAGATCAATTTCGAAGAAGGGCAGATGGTCAAGGCCGGCGACCTGCTGGCAGAGATCGATCCGCGTCCTTATCAGAATGCCTTGCTCCAGGCTGAAGGCACCTTGCTGCAGAATCAGGCGCAGTTGAAAAACGCACAGGTCGACGTCGAGCGTTATCGTGGCCTGTATAAGGAAGACAGTATCGCCAAGCAGACCCTGGACACCGCCGAAGCGCTGGTCGGCCAGTATCTGGGCACGGTCAAGACCAATCAGGCGGCGGTCAACGACGCCAAGCTCAATCTCGAATTCACCAAGATCCGCGCACCAATTGCCGGTCGCGTCGGCCTGCGTCAGCTCGACGTCGGCAACCTGGTGGCGGCGAACGACACTACGTTCCTCGCCGTCATTACCCAGACTCAGCCAATCAGCGTGGTGTTCACCCTGCCGGAGAACAATCTGGAAACCGTGCTGGCGCGTTACCACAGCGGCGCCAAACTGCCCGCTGAGGCATGGGATCGCGGCGACACTAAAATCCAGGCCACCGGCGTCCTGCAAAGCCTCGACAACCAGATCGACGTCGCCACCGGCACCCTGAAATTCAAGGCCCGTTACGATAACCGCGACCAGTCGCTGTTCCCCAATCAGTTCGTCAACGTGCACCTGCTGGCCGACACCCTCAAGGGTGTAGTGCTGGCACCGTCGGCAGCCATCCAGTTCGGCACCAATGGCACCTTCGTCTATGCAATGGACGGCGACAAGAAAGTCACCATCCGCCAACTGAAGATCGGCGCGAGCGATGGTAACAACACGGTGATCACCGAGGGTCTCGCCGCGGGCGACCGCGTAGTGCTCGAAGGCACCGACCGCTTGAAGGAGGGCAGTGAAGTCGAAGTGGTCAACGACAGCAATGACGTGCCGACAACGCCGACCGAACACCTGCAAGGCAAGCCCGCAGCCAGCGCGCATGACACCGCCTCTACAGACAAGGCCAAGAAGGGCGCATGAACATTTCGCGGCTGTTTATCCTCCGTCCGGTAGCCACCACCCTGAGCATGCTGGCCATTGTTCTGGCCGGCCTGATTGCCTATCGCCTGCTGCCGGTCTCGGCGTTGCCGCAGGTCGATTACCCGACCATTCGCGTCATGACCCTGTACCCCGGCGCCAGTCCGGACGTGATGACCAGTGCCGTGACCGCGCCGCTCGAACGTCAGTTCGGGCAAATGCCCGGCCTGACGCAAATGGCCTCGACCAGCTCCGGCGGTGCTTCGGTGCTGACCCTGCGCTTCAGCCTCGACATCAACATGGACGTCGCCGAGCAGCAGGTGCAAGCCGCGATCAACGCTGCGACCAATCTGCTGCCAACCGACCTGCCGGCGCCGCCGGTGTACAACAAGGTCAACCCGGCGGACACCCCGGTGCTAACCCTGGCGATCACTTCAAAAACCATGCTCCTGCCCAAGCTCAATGACCTGGTCGATACGCGCATGGCGCAGAAGATCGCCCAGATCAGCGGTGTCGGCATGGTCAGCATTGCCGGCGGTCAGCGTCAGGCGGTGCGGATCAAGGTCAACCCGGAAGCCCTGGCGGCTAACAGCCTGAACCTGGAAGACGTGCGCACCCTGATCGGCGCGTCCAACGTCAACCAACCGAAAGGTAACTTCGACGGCCCGACGCGGGTCTCGATGCTCGATGCCAACGACCAACTGACGTCGCCCAAGGACTACGCCAACCTGATCCTCGCCTACAAGAACGGTGCGCCGCTGCGTCTGAAGGATGTGGCGGAAATCGTCGACGGCGCGGAGAACGAACGTCTCGCCGCGTGGGCCAACCAGAATCAGGCAGTACTGCTGAATATTCAGCGTCAACCGGGCGCCAACGTGATTGAAGTGGTCGACCGGATCAAGGCGTTGCTGCCGAGCATCACCGACAACCTGCCAGCCGGCCTCGACGTCACCGTGCTCACCGACCGCACCCAGACCATCCGCGCCTCGGTCACTGACGTGCAGCACGAACTGCTGAGCGCCATTGCGTTGGTGGTGATGGTGACCTTCCTCTTTCTACGGCGTGCCAGCGCGACGATCATTCCGTCGGTAGCGGTGCCGCTGTCGCTGATCGGTACGTTTGGCGTGATGTATCTCGCCGGGTTCTCGGTCAACAACCTGACCTTGATGGCGCTGACCATCGCCACTGGTTTTGTGGTCGACGATGCGATCGTGATGCTGGAAAACATCGCGCGCTTCATCGAAGAAGGGGACAGCCCGATGCAGGCCGCGCTCAAGGGCGCGAAGCAGATCGGCTTTACCCTGATCTCCCTGACGCTATCGCTGATTGCGGTACTGATTCCGCTGCTGTTCATGGCCGACGTGGTCGGGCGGCTGTTCCGCGAGTTCGCCATCACTCTGGCGGTGGCGATCCTTATTTCCCTGGTGGTTTCGCTGACCCTGACGCCGATGATGTGCGCGCGACTGCTCAAGCGTGAACCGCAAGAACACGAGCAGGGCCGTTTCTACCGGGCCAGTGGCGCATTCATCGACTGGATGATCGCTGCTTACGGGCGCAAGTTGCAGTGGGTGCTCAAGCACCAGCCGCTGACCCTGATGGTGGCCATCGGTACCCTGGCGCTGACCGTGTTCCTTTATATGGTTGTACCCAAGGGCTTCTTCCCGGTGCAGGACACCGGGGTGATCCAGGGCATTTCCGAGGCGCCGCAGTCGATTTCCTTCGCGGCCATGGGCGAGCGTCAGCAGGCGCTGGCCAAGGTGATTCTCGAAGATCCGGCGGTTGAAAGCCTGTCGTCCTACATCGGTGTCGACGGCGACAACGCCACGCTCAACAGCGGTCGCCTGCTGATCAATCTCAAGCCGCACGGCCAGCGTGATCTGAGCGCCACGCAGGTGATCGCGCGCCTGCAACCGCAACTGGACAAGCTGGTCGGCATCCGCCTGTTCATGCAGCCGGTGCAGGATTTGACCATCGAGGATCGGGTCAGCCGGACCCAGTACCAGTTCAGCATGTCTTCGCCGGATGCAGAATTGCTCAGTCAGTGGAGCGGGCGTCTGGTCGAGGCCTTGGCCCAGCGTCCGGAGTTGACCGACGTTGCCAGTGACTTGCAGGACAAGGGCCTGCAGGTCTATCTGGTGATCGACCGTGACGCAGCCTCGCGCCTTGGCGTTTCGGTGCAGAACATCACCGACGCGCTGTATGACGCCTTCGGCCAGCGGCAGATCTCGACCATTTACACCCAGGCCAGCCAGTACCGCGTTGTGTTGCAAGCGCAGGCCGGGGAGAAGATCGGGCCGGCGGCGCTGGATCAGATTCACGTCAAGACCACTGACGGTGCGCAGGTGCGCCTGTCGAGCCTGGCCCATGTCGAGGAGCGTCAGGCGCAACTGGCGATTACCCACATCGGCCAGTTCCCGGCGGTGATGATGTCGTTCAACCTGGCGCCCGGCGTGGCGCTGGGGCATGCGGTGGACATCATCGATCAAGTGCAGAAGGACATCGGCATGCCAATTGGCGTGCAGACCCAGTTCCAGGGCGCGGCCGAAGCGTTCCAGGCCTCGCTGTCGAGCACCTTGCTGCTGATTCTGGCAGCGGTGGTGACCATGTACATCGTGCTCGGCGTGCTTTACGAAAGTTACATCCACCCGATCACCATTCTCTCGACCCTGCCGTCGGCGGCGGTCGGCGCCTTGCTCGCGTTGCTGCTCAGCGGCAATGACCTGGGCATGATCGCGATCATCGGCATCATCCTGCTGATCGGTATCGTCAAGAAGAACGCGATCATGATGATCGACTTCGCCCTCGACGCCGAACGCACGCAGGGCATGGCGCCGGAGCAGGCGATCTATCAGGCGGCGCTGCTGCGTTTCCGGCCGATTCTGATGACCACCCTGGCCGCACTGTTCGGCGCGGTGCCATTGATGCTCGCCACCGGTTCCGGGGCGGAATTGCGTCAGCCACTGGGTCTGGTAATGGTCGGCGGTTTGCTGGTGAGCCAGGTGCTGACCCTGTTCACCACGCCGGTGATCTACCTGTACTTCGACCGCCTCGGTCGGCGCTTCGGCAAAACCAATGCCGAAGAGGTACCGGTATGACTGTCTGGATACATTCCCCCTGTGGGAGCGGGCTTGCTCGCGAAAGCGCTGTATCAGGCGACATGAATGTTGAATGTCAGACCGTATTCGCGAGCAAGCCCGCTCCCACAAGGGACTGGTGTGATGTTGGGGATTGCGGTCAATGAACCTCTCCGGACCTTTCATCAAGCGCCCGGTCGCGACCATGCTCCTGAGTCTGGCGATCATGCTGCTGGGCGGTGTCAGCTTCGGCCTGTTGCCGGTATCGCCGCTGCCGCAAATGGATTTCCCGGTGATTGTGGTCCAGGCCAGTCTGCCCGGTGCCAGTCCCGAGGTGATGGCGTCTACGGTGGCGACACCACTGGAGCGCTCGTTCGGCGCGATTGCCGGCGTCAACACCATGAGCAGCCGTTCCAGCCAGGGTTCGACCCGGGTCATTCTGCAATTCGACCTCGACCGCGACATCAACGGCGCGGCACGGGAAGTGCAGGCGGCGATCAACGCTTCGCGCAACCTGTTGCCGAGCGGGATGCGCAGCATGCCGACCTACAAGAAGGTCAACCCGTCGCAGGCGCCGATCATGGTGCTGTCGCTGACTTCGGATGTGCTGGAAAAAGGCCAGCTCTATGACCTGGCCTCGACCATCCTCTCGCAGAGCCTGTCCCAGGTGCAGGGCGTGGGTGAAGTGCAGATCGGCGGCAGTTCGCTGCCGGCGGTGCGCATCGAACTCGAACCGCAGGCGCTGAACCAGTACGGCGTGGCGCTCGATGATGTACGCAAGACCATCGCCGGGGCCAACGTGCGCCGGCCCAAGGGCTCGGTGGAAGACAGCGAGCGCCTGTGGCAGATTCAGGCCAACGACCAGTTGGAGAAAGCCAAGGATTACGAATCACTGATCATCCACTACAACAACGGCGCAGCCCTGCGTCTGAAGGACGTGGCCAAGGTCAGCGACGGCGTCGAAGACCGTTACAACAGCGGTTTCTTCAACGATGACGCGGCGGTGCTATTGGTGATCAACCGCCAGGCCGGCGCCAACATCATCGAGACGGTCAACGAGATCAAGGCGCAGTTGCCGGCCCTGCAAGCGGTACTGCCGGCCAGCGTCAAACTGAACCTGGCAATGGATCGCTCGCCAGTGATCAAGGCCACGTTGCACGAAGCGGAAATGACCCTGCTGATTGCCGTGGCACTGGTGATTCTGGTGGTGTTCCTGTTCCTCGGTAATTTCCGCGCCTCGCTGATTCCGACATTGGCGGTGCCAGTCTCGCTGGTCGGCACCTTCGCGGTGATGTACCTCTATGGCTTCTCGCTGAACAACCTGTCGCTGATGGCGCTGATTCTCGCCACCGGGCTGGTGGTGGACGATGCGATCGTGGTGCTGGAAAACATCTCCCGGCACATCGACGAAGGCGTCAAACCGATGAAAGCCGCGTACCTCGGGGCCAAGGAAGTCGGGTTCACCTTGCTGTCGATGAACGTCTCGCTGGTGGCGGTGTTTCTGTCGATCCTGTTCATGGGCGGGATTATCGAGAGCCTGTTCCGCGAGTTCTCGATCACACTGGCGGCGGCGATCGTGGTGTCGCTGGTGGTGTCCCTGACGCTTACGCCGATGCTCTGTGCGCGCTGGCTCAAACCACATACCCCGGGTGAAGAAAACCGTTTGCAACGCTGGAGCCGGCGGACCAACGACTGGATGGTCGGCAAATACGCCACCAGCCTCGACTGGGTGTTGCGTCATCGTCGTCTGACATTGCTCAGTCTGTTGATCACGGTCGGGGTGAACGTCGCGCTGTATGTCGTGGTGCCGAAAACCTTCATGCCGCAACAGGACACCGGTCAGTTGATCGGTTTCGTGCGCGGTGATGACGGCCTCTCGTTCAGTGTCATGCAGCCGAAAATGGAAACCTTCCGCCGCGCCGTGCTCAAGGATGACGCGGTAGAAAGCGTCGCCGGGTTCATCGGTGGCACCAACGGCACCAACAACGCCTTTATGCTGGTGCGGTTGAAACCGATCAAGGAGCGTCAGCTCTCGGCGCAGAAAGTCATCGAACGTCTGCGCAAGGAAATGCCCAAGGTTCCTGGCGCCCAGTTGATGCTGATGGCGGATCAGGACCTGCAGTTCGGCGGTGGCCGCGAGCAGACCACTTCGCAATACAGCTACATCCTGCAAAGCGGCGATCTGGGTTCGTTGCGCGAGTGGTATCCGAAAGTCGTTGCCGCGTTACGGGCACTGCCCGAGCTCACGGCCATCGACGCCCGCGAGGGGCGCGGCGCGCAGCAGGTGACGCTGATTGTCGACCGCGATCAGGCCAAGCGCCTCGGCGTCGACATGAACATGGTCACGGCGGTGTTGAACAACGCCTACAGCCAGCGGCAGATTTCGACCATCTACGACAGCCTCAACCAGTATCAGGTGGTGATGGAGGTCAATCCGAAATACGCCCAAGACCCGGTGACGCTCAATCAAGTGCACGTGATTACCGCTGACGGCGCGCGGATTCCGTTGTCGACGATTGCCCACTACGAAAACAGCCTGGAAGACGACCGCGTCAGCCACGAAGGCCAGTTCGCCTCTGAAGACATTTCCTTCGATATGGCCGAAGGCGTGACGGTGGAGCAGGGCAGTGCCGCGATCGAACGGGCGATTGCCAAGCTTGGTCTGCCGGAAGACGTTATCGCGAAAATGGCCGGCACCGCTGACGCCTTTGCCGCGACGCAGAAGAGTCAGCCGTTCATGATCCTCGGTGCGCTGCTGGCGGTGTATCTGGTACTCGGCGTGCTGTATGAAAGCTACATTCATCCGCTGACGATTCTTTCGACCTTGCCCTCGGCCGGCGTCGGCGCGTTGCTGTCGATCTATGCGCTGGGCGGCGAGTTCAGCCTGATCTCGCTGCTCGGGCTGTTCCTGTTGATCGGGGTGGTGAAGAAAAACGCGATTCTGATGATCGACCTGGCGCTGCAACTGGAACGCCATCAGGGCCTGTCGCCGCTGGAGTCGATCCGCAGCGCGTGCCTGCAACGGCTGCGGCCGATTCTGATGACCACCCTGGCGGCGATCCTCGGCGCCTTGCCGTTGCTGCTCAGCCGTGCGGAAGGTGCGGAAATGCGCCAGCCATTGGGCCTGACCATCATCGGTGGCCTGATCTTCAGCCAGGTGCTGACCCTTTACACCACGCCTGTGGTTTACCTCTATCTCGACAAGCTGCGCCACCGCTTCAACAAGTGGCGTGGCGTGCGTACTGACGCCGCTCTGGAAACTCCGCTATGACTGACCGTTCGCTTCTCAATCTGGCCACTGCGCGCGGCTCGCGCCTGTTGAGTCTGTCGCTGTGCGTGGCGATGCTCAGTGCCTGCGCCGTCGGCCCGGACTATCAGCGCCCGCAGACCGCCGAGGTCGCGCAATACAAAGAGGCCGAAGGCTGGCGCCAGGCCAATCCGAGCGACTCGCTGGCCCGTGGCGCCTGGTGGGAGTTGTATGGCGATCAGCAGCTCAATGGCCTGATCGAGAAACTCAACAGCTCCAACCAGACCGTTGCGCAATCCGAAGCCCAGTTCCGTCAGGCCCAGGCTTTGGTGCGCAGTGCCCGGGGGGCGTTTTACCCGAACGTCGACCTGAGCCTGGGCAAAACCCGCTCCAGCCAGGGCACCGGCAGCAGCAGTTCGAGCCTGAGCAGTTCCGCCAGCGGCATTCGCGACACCTACAACGCGCAGTTGGGCGTGAGTTGGGAAGCGGATATCTGGGGCAAGTTGCGCCGTGGCCTGGAAGCCAACGAAGCCAGCGCCCAGGCCAGCTTCGCTGATCTGGCGGCGATGCGCCTGAGCCAGCAGTCGGAACTGGTGCAGAATTACCTGCAACTGCGGGTGATCGATCAGCAGAAGCGCCTGCTCGAAGCCACCGTCACGGCTTACGAGAAATCGCTGCAAATGACCCAGAACCAGTACCGCGCGGGCATTTCCGGGCGCGATGCGGTGGCGCAGGCACAGACTCAGCTGAAAAGCACGCAGGCCGATCTGGTGGATCTGATCTGGCAACGGGCGCAGTTTGAGAATGCTATCGCCGTCCTCACCGGGCAGGCGCCGGCCGAGTTCAGCATTGCTGAAACCCAGAGCATTCCGAACCTGCCGCAGATTCCGCTGAGTCTGCCGTCGCAGTTGCTGGAACGCCGCCCGGACATCGCCTCGGCGGAGCGCTCGGTGATTGCCGCCAACGCCAACATCGGTGTGGCGAAAGCCGCGTATTACCCGGACCTGACCTTGAGCATGAGCGGTGGTTACAGCAGCAGTACCTCGAAAAATCTGTTAACGCTACCGAACCGTTTCTGGTCAGTCGGCCCGAAACTGGATTTGCCGATATTCGACGGTGGCATCCGTTCGGCCGAGGTTGACCGTACCGAGGCGGTGTATGACCAAACCGTCGCCAAGTACCGCCAGACTGTGCTCGATGGTTTCCGTGAAGTGGAAAACTATCTGGTGCAATTGAAGGTGTATGAAGACGAGGCGGCGGTGCGTCAGGAAGCACTGGAGGCGGCGCGCGACTCGCTGCGTCTGACCCAGAACCAGTACAAGGCCGGGTTGATTGCCTACATCGATGTCGTGGTGGTGCAGGCGACTGCGTTGAACAACGAACGGACTGTCCTCAACATCTTGCAGAGTCGTCTGCTTGCCAGCGTGCAATTGATTGCGGCGCTGGGCGGTGGCTGGGACGGACAACTCGATGTCAGCGACAATCGCTGATCCGTGGGAGCGAGCCTGCTCGCGAAGGCGTCAGTTCGGTCGACATCGGCGATGAACGTGCTGGCTTTTTCGCGAGCAGGCTCGCTCCCACATTGATCGCGCTGATTGCCTGAATCCTGGGAACGAGGCCCGGGCCAGAGCCTCGCAAAACCATCAAACAAGCGTTTCATCGGGTTGATGGCAAAATGATTACTTTGTCAGTGCGTTCTTCTGCGCAATCAGTACAAT
Organism: Pseudomonas sp. 14P5.3.2; assembly: GCF_057799175.1. Lineage (NCBI taxonomy): Bacteria > Pseudomonadati > Pseudomonadota > Gammaproteobacteria > Pseudomonadales > Pseudomonadaceae > Pseudomonas > Pseudomonas sp. 14P5.3.2. The sequence goes on from NZ_JBYOKU010000022.1 coordinate 75,895, forward strand.
CGCCGCATTTGCCCGGCCGAGAATGGATGCAGTACGGCGCGGGTGGTTGCGAGAATCCCCATGCTCATCGGTAATTATTCCTTCACTCTGGTTTTCATTTCGTTGTGTGTGGCGATTCTCGCGTCCTACACAGCGCTCGACCTGACCGGGCGCATCGCGAGCGCCCGTGGGCGCGCAGTGCATCTCTGGACGGCGGGCGGTGCACTGGCGATGGGGGTTGGCGTGTGGTCGATGCATTTCATCGGCATGCTGGCTTTCAAGCTGCCGATCGATCTGGGCTACGACATGGCGATTACCGCGCTATCGCTATTGATCGCGGTACTGTCCTGCGGGTTTGCCCTGTGGCTGGTCAGTCAGCCGAAACTGCCTGTGTTGCAACTGGCCTTTGGTGCCTTGGTCATGGGCGCCGGCATCAGTGCGATGCATTACACCGGCATGGCTGCGCTGCGCATGACCCCAGGGATCGATTACGACCCGACGCTGTTCGGCGCGTCATTGCTGATCGCGGTGGGTGCTTCGGCAGCGGCGTTGTGGATCGCCTTCCGCTTGCGCCAGCAGTCGCCGTATGTGCGCCTGATCCGCGGCGGCGCGGCGGTGATCATGGGCATTGCCATTGTCGGCATGCACTACACCGGGATGGCCGCCGCGCAGTTTCCCGCTGGCAGTTTCTGCGGTGCGACGCTTGACGGGCTCAAGGGCAATGGCCTCGACAATCTGGTGCTGATCACCACCCTGGCGGTGCTGTCGATCGCCTTGCTCACTTCGATTCTCGATGCTCGCCTCGAAGCGCGTACCGCCGATCTGGCGCATTCGCTGACCCTGGCCAATCGTGAACTGACGCAACTGGCGTTGCATGACACCCTGACCGGCCTGCCGAACCGCATGTTGCTGGACGACCGGATCAATCAAGCGATGAAAAAGGTTGAGGAACAGGGCGGCTGTTTTGCGCTGATGTTCATCGATCTGGACGGTTTCAAACCGGTCAACGATGCCTTTGGCCACCACATGGGTGACCAGTTGCTGCGCGAAGTCGGGGTGCGCCTGCGTGAAGACCTGCGCAGCCAGGACACGCTGGCGCGGATCGGCGGCGATGAATTCGTGCTGCTGGTGCGCCTGACCGAACCCGACGATGCCCTGAGCCTCGCCGCGCGCCAGGTCGGGTTGATCGCCCAGGCGTTCCGCGTGGCCGAGCACGACTTGCAGATATCCGCCAGCGTCGGCATCGCCTTGTACCCGGGCAATGGCCAGAGCGCTCAGGAACTGCTGATGAACGCCGACGCGGCGATGTATCACGCCAAGGGCGGCGGCAAAAACGGCTATAGCTTCTTTGATGCCTCGATGAATAACAACGCGCGCAAGCAACTGCAACTGTTACAGGATCTGCGCGCAGCGCTGGAGCACGGTCAGTTCAGCCTGTATTTCCAACCCAAATTCGACGCCGCCAGCGGTCGTCCGGTCGGCGCCGAAGCGCTGCTGCGCTGGCAGCATCCGACCCAGGGCATGTTGCTGCCGGACAAGTTCATCGATCTGGCGGAGAAAACCGGTCTGATCATCGCCATCGGCGAATGGGTGCTCAACGAAGCTTGCCGGCAGATGCGCGAATGGTACGTGCTCGGTTACACCGACTGGCGAATCGCGGTGAACCTCTCGGCGTTGCAGTTCTGCCACGCGGGGCTGGTGCAGAGCGTGGCCAAGGCGCTGGCGACGCATCATCTGCCGGCCAACAGCCTGACTCTGGAAATCACCGAAACCACGGCCATGAGCGATGCCGATGCGAGCATGACTGTGTTGCAGGAGTTGTCGGACATGGGCGTCGACTTGTCGATCGACGACTTCGGCACCGGCTACTCGAGCCTGATGTACCTCAAGCGTTTGCCGGCCAATGAGCTGAAGATCGACCGCGGATTTGTCCGTGATCTGGAACACGACAGCGACGACGCGGCCATCGTCTCGGCCATCGTGGCGTTGGGGCAGGCGTTGGGTCTGCGGATCGTCGCCGAGGGTGTGGAGACCGGAATGCAGCAGGACTTCCTCACGCAGTTGGGGTGTGATTCGTTGCAGGGTTATTTGTTGGGGCATCCGATGCCGGCGGATGTGTTCCTGCAGAACATTGCCCGTGGAGAGGCTGTGGCGCCTGTCTGACTGCAGCCTGTGGCGAGGGAGCTTGCTCCCGCTGGGGCGCGAAGCGGCCCCCGCCTTTACTCGGTTGTACCGTGTTGGCCGGATTCGCGTCTGCTTCGCAGCCGAGCGGGAGCAAGCTCCCTCGCCACAAAAAACATCTCAATCCCGTACATGGTTTTGTCTTTGACAGAGCCCATGCAAAACCGCCCAATGGCGGTTATTCTTCCACCCGACTGTTACGTGTGCATTGGGGGGAAGGGCCAGCATGGATAAAGTCATTGTGATCACCGGTGGCGGGCGCGGAATTGGCGCCGCTACGGCGTTGTTGGCTGCCGAGCAGGGCTATCGGATCTGCATCAACTATCAGTCGGATGAACAGGCCGCGCAAAGCGTGCTGGAGCAAGTGCGGGCGCTGGGGGCCCAAGCCATTGCGGTGCGCGCCGATGTCAGTATCGAAGACGAAGTGATCGCGCTGTTTCAGCGGGTCGACACCGAGCTGGGTCGGGTCACCGCGCTGGTGAACAACGCCGGCACCGTCGGGCACAAATCGCGGGTCGATGAAATGTCCGAGTTCCGCATCCTCAAAATCATGAAAACCAACGTGCTGGCACCGATCCTCTGCGCCAAACACGCGATCCTGCGCATGTCGCCCAAACACGGCGGGCAGGGCGGCAGCATCGTCAACGTCTCGTCGGTCGCCGCACGCCTGGGTTCGCCCAACGAGTACGTCGACTACGCCGCGTCCAAAGGTGCGCTCGACACCTTCACCATCGGTCTGTCCAAGGAAGTGGCGGGCGAGGGGATTCGCGTCAACGCGGTACGTCCGGGTTATATCTATACCGATTTCCACGCGTTGAGCGGTGATCCGGACCGGGTCAGCAAGCTTGAGTCGGCGATCCCGATGGCCCGGGGCGGGCGGTCGGATGAGGTGGCGGAGGCGATAGTCTGGTTGCTGTCGGACAAGGCTTCCTATGCCACCGGGACGTTTGTTGATTTGGGGGGCGGGCGTTGATCTTTGAGATTTGTATTGGCTGATCCGGCCTCTTCGCGAGCAAGCCCGCTCCCACAGGGTAAACGCATTCCAAAGGTGGGAGCGGGCTTGCTCGCGAAGGCCTCATTGGCAGCAACATCAATCTGTCAGAACGACCGCACAATCCGCCCCAACGTCTCCATCGCTTTCTCCGAGTCCTCGGTCCACGGGCTGCCGTAATTCAACCGGATACAGTTCCGAAATCGCTGGGTCGGCGAGAAGATCGGCCCCGGCGCGATGCTGATGCCCTGCGCCAATGCCATCTGAAACAATTTCAATGAATCCATCTGCGGTGGCAGTTCCAGCCACAGGAAGTAGCCGCCGGCCGGCTGACTGACGCGGGTCTGCGCCGGGAAGTAGCGGGCAATCGCCGCGAGCATCGCGCTTTGCTGTTCTTCCAGGGCGTAGCGCAGTTTGCGCAGGTGGCGGTCGTAGCCGCCGTGTTGCAGATAGTCGGCGATGGCCGCCTGCGCCGGCATCGAGGCGCACAGCGAGGTCATCAGTTTCAGCCGTTCGATTTTCTGTGCGTAGCGCCCGGCGGCGACCCAGCCGATGCGGTAGCCGGGGGCCAGGCTTTTGGCGAACGAACCGCAGTGCATCACCAGTCCTTCCGTGTCGAACGCCTTGGCCGGTTTCGGCGCTTGCTGGCCGTAATAGAGTTCGGCGTAGACGTCATCTTCGATCAGCGGCACCTGATGTCGGCGCAGCAGTTCCACCAGTTCCTGTTTCTTCGCCTCGGGCATGGTCGCGCCCATCGGGTTCTGGAAACTGGTCATGCACCAGCAGGCCTTGATCGGATGGCGCTCCAGGGTCTGGGCGAGCACGCCGAGGTCGATACCGTCGCGCGGGTGCACGGGGATTTCCACGGCTTTGAGTTTCAAGCGCTCCAGCACTTGCAGGCTGGCGTAGAACGCCGGGGCTTCGATGGCCACCAGATCGCCGGGTTCGGTCACGGCTTGCAGACACAAATTCAGCGCTTCGAGGGCGCCGTTGGTGATCAGCAGTTCTTCCATGGGCAACATCAGCCCGCCGACCATGTAGCGCAGGGCGATCTGCCGGCGCAGTTGCGGATTGCCCGGCGACATGTCGGTGACCACCATGCGCGGGTCCATCTCCCGCGCCGCACTGGCCAGCGAACGCGACAGGCGCTGCAACGGGAACAGGGTGGGGCTGGGGAATGCCGAGCCGAAGGGCACGGTGCTCGGGTCTTTGATCGATTCGAGGACCGAGAACACCAGTTCGCTGACGTCGACTTCGGTGGAATCGTTGACGTGGCTGCTGATCACCGGCTCGGAAAACGGGCTTGGCGCGTGGGTGTTGACGAAGTAGCCGGAGCGCGGCCGGGCGCGGATCAGACCGCGACGTTCGAGCAGGTAATAGGCCTGGAACACCGTGGACGGGCTGACCCCATAGGTCTGGCTGGCGTAGCGCACCGATGGCACCCGTTGCCCGGGGCCGAGGACACCGGAGCGGATCAGTTCAGCGATGTCGTCGGCGAATTTTTCGTAGCGTTTCATCGGTATCCCGCGATGGACTGAATTCGGATTGCTTTTTGTGGCGAGGGAGCTTGCTCCCGCTGGGCTGCGTAGCGGCCCCAAAAGCTTGTGAGTGCTACGCACTCAAGCGGGAGCAAGCTCCCTCGCCACAGGTATCGCAGTGTCAAAAGAGGACAGCATCTTAAAGGCTCAGCGATTCATCGGCGCCACAAACCTGCTTTTCGCCACGCTATAAATCTCGGGCTCGTCGCTGTCGGCGATCTTGAAGCTCAAGGTCTGCGAGCTGCTGGCCGGGCGCTCGTTGGTCATTGCCACCGACACCGGCACATCGACGATCTCCCCTGGCGCCAGGCTCAGCTCGGTCTTGCCCTGTAACTGGAAGCCGTCGCCATCCACCAGGCTCAGGTTGTAGTCCTGACGCTGCTGGGTTTTGTTGATGACCTTGAGGGTGTAGATGTTCTCGATCTGGCCCTGACCGTTTTCGCGGAACAGCCCACGGTCCTTGGTCACGTCCAGCGAGACCATCGGCCGTTCGACCAAGGCCAGCGCCAGAGCGCCGATCATCACCAGCAGCACCGCGACGTAGCCGATCAGCCGTGGCCGCAGCAAGTGGGTCTTGCCGCCCTGCAATTCGCGCTCGGAACTGTAGCGGATCAAACCGCGCGGGTAGTTCATTTTGTCCATGATCGAATCACAGGCGTCGATGCACGCTGCGCAGCCGATGCATTCCATCTGCAGGCCGTCGCGGATGTCGATGCCGGTCGGGCAGACCTGCACGCACAACTGGCAGTCGATGCAATCGCCGAGGCCGGCCTCGGCGGGTTTCACGTCACGTTTGCGCGGGCCACGGTGTTCGCCACGGGCGACGTCGTAGGAAATCGCCAGGGTGTCCTTGTCGAACATCACGCTCTGGAACCGCGCATACGGGCACATATGCATGCACACCGCTTCGCGCAGCCAGCCGGCATTGATGTAAGTGGCGGCGGTGAAGAACAGCACCCAGAACAGGCTGACCCCGCCGATTTGCAGGGTGAGCAGCTCTTCAGCCAGCGGACGAATCGGCGTGAAGTAGCCGACGAAGGTCAGCCCGGTCAGCACGCTGATCGCCAGCCACAGGGTGTGCTTGGCTGCACGCCGGGCCAGTTTGTTCAGGCTCCAGGGCGCCGCTTGCAGTTTGATCCGTTGGTTGCGCTCGCCTTCGGTGACTTTCTCGCACCACATGAAAATCCATGTCCACGAGCTCTGTGGGCAGGTGTAGCCGCACCAGACCCGGCCGGCGAACACGGTGATGGCGAACAGGCCGAACGCGGCAATGATCAGCAGCGCCGAGAGCAGGATGAAATCCTGCGGCCAGAAGGTCGCGCCGAAGATGTGAAATTTGCTTTCGGCCAAGTCCCACAGCACGGCCTGACGACCGCCCCAATTCAGCCACACGGTGCCGAAGAACAGCAGAAACAGAAATCCCGCGCCGCTCATGCGCAAGGTGCGGAACAGGCCGGTGAAACTGCGGGTGTGGATGTGATTGTCGGTGGAGCCGGCCTTCGCCTTCATCGGGCGACCAGGCACATTTTTTATGGTGGGGCTTGCTTCTACGGTTCGGACGGGGATTTGTTCGCTCATGGTCGTTCGCTCATCAGCCTCCATCAGGCGGATGAACTATGAGCGCCGAACTGTTTGCATAACAGGCTCAGCTATTTGAATAAAAAGCGTATCAGATGGCTTCTGACCCGCGCCCTGCGACAACTTGAAGCAGCCCGCAGACGCAGGCGCAAACGCCTATCGCAGGCGTCTGCACCGGGTGTTGATCAGGGTCAGTCAAATCACCGAATCACTCTCGTCGGCCTTAAGATGCTTGCGACCATCCTTTGCGCCGGCGACGGTCAAGGCATCAGCTTCCGCTTCGGTGATGTAAACGCGTCGACTTTCAATTTCCACAAACGACATGGCCTTTTCACTATCTGTTTTGACTTCCAGCGTGTCGCAAATGCGGATTTCCTCGCCATTTTCGACGGTGAAAAAACACACTTTTGCTTCGGGATTGGATTCATCGATTCGAACGGGCATGGGGCTGTCCTTTTTTCTCGGGTGTCTGAGAGGTTAGGGCGCGCGCTTTGCCGATCGTTCTGCGCAACTGATTAATGGTCGCCGCTGTCCATCCACTGACGACATATAAAAAGGACGGAGCGATGAACGCTTGGTGGGATGAAGTGTGGGAAACGCTGCAAGCAGAATTCGCTGACGTCGGCGATGCCTCGCAACTGACACGCATCACCGTGCGCCTGTTGATGGCAGCGGTGCTGGGCGGGATTCTCGGTTTTGAACGTGAGCACAAGGGCAAGGCTGCCGGAGTACGCACGCACATGTTGGTGGCGTTGGGGGCGGCGTTGTTTGTGCTGGTGCCGCAGACTTCAGGGGCTGAATCCGATGCGATGAGTCGAGTATTGCAGGGCGTTATCGCCGGGATCGGCTTTTTGGGTGCCGGGACGATTCTGAAAAATCAGGAAGGCGATGAAGGCCATGTCAGAGGGCTGACCACGGCGGCCGGGTTGTGGATGACAGCGGCGATCGGGGTGGCGGCCGGCCTGGGGAGGGAAGCGACTGCGTTGCTCAGCACGTTGTTGGCGTTGGGGATTTTCAGCGTGATGCCGCGGGTGGTCAGGATGTTCGAGAAGGATGGGGAGAAAAACCAACACCTGTAACCGATCGTTCCCATGATGGATGGGAACGATCGGTTGGGTCCTTAGACGATCACCGGCGGCATCGTCGTCGGCGGCTCTTCCTTCGGCGGTGGCGTGGTGCCCGGGGGTTCCTGTTCGGGGATCGGCTGCGGCTCGGTCTCGGGCAGCGTGGGTTTATCGATGTTCGGATCAGGCGTTTCGGCCGGGATCGGGATGTTCATCTGTAGACCTCCGTGTGGCACATGGCGTGAGAAGTGCTTAAGTGGATTGACCACCGTGTGATGAATTCGATCCGCTTTTTTGTCCAGGCAAATCCCTGTGAACTTTTCCCCGCGCCGGTCGCTCGGAACCTAAGTCAGTTCAAGTCGGGGCCGGTGCCTCGTTGTGACCACCGATCCGGCACAAGAGCGTCCTTGGGGCGTTAAGGAGAGATGCTCGATGTCTGCTGAAAAACCTTCAGAGCAGAGCTACAACCCGCATATGCCGCTGTCGCAGGCGTTGCTGCTGCCGCGCATCGTGATCGAAAACACCATGCCGACTCTTGATGGCGGCCAGTTTGCGGTCAAGTCGATTGCCGGTCGCGACGTCGTCGTCACCAGCAAAGTGTTTGCCGACGGCCACGACAAGCTCGCGGTACGCATCCGCTGGCACGAGGAGGGCGCGGAGACCTGGCAGAGCGAGGTCATGAACGACCTCGGCAACAACAGTTGGGAAGGGCGCTTTCGCCCCGAGCATCAAGGACGCTTTGTGTTTTGCGTCGAAGCCTGGATCGATCATTTCGCCAGTTTCCAGTACGAACTGGAGAAAAAGCACAACGCTGCCGTCCCGGTTTCATTGGAGCTGCAGGAAGGCCGCAGCATGGTGCAGCAGGCCGCCGAGCGCTGCGAAGGTCAACTCAGCGAACAACTCGCCGCGTTGCATCATGAATTGTCCGGCCTGCTCGAAACTGAGCAGGTGGCGCTGTTTCTGCACCCGCGCAGTGCGCAATTGATGGCCCAGGCCGATCACCGCGCCTACTTGAGCCTGAGCGCCGAATTCCCGATGGACGTCGAACGTGAACTGGCCGAGTTTGCCAGTTGGTACGAGCTGTTTCCGCGCTCGATCACCGACGATCCTAGCCGTCACGGCACCTTCAACGACGTGCACGCGCGTCTGCCGATGATTCAGGACATGGGCTTTGATGTGCTGTATTTCACGCCGATCCATCCGATCGGCCGCGCCCATCGCAAGGGTCGCAACAATTCCCTGACGGCCGGCCCGGATGATCCAGGCAGTCCCTACGCAATCGGCAGCGAAGAGGGTGGTCATGAGGCGATTCACTCGCAGCTCGGTACCCGCGAAGACTTCCGCCGGTTGGTCGCCGCTGCCGCTGAGCATGGTCTGGAAATCGCCCTCGATTTCGCCATTCAGTGTTCCCAGGATCATCCGTGGCTCAAGCAGCATCCGGGCTGGTTCAACTGGCGCCCGGACGGCACGATCAAATATGCGGAAAACCCGCCGAAGAAATATCAGGACATCGTCAACGTCGACTTCTATGCGCCGGAGGCGATTCCCAGTCTGTGGGTCGAGCTGCGCGATATCGTCATTGGCTGGGTCAACGAAGGAGTGAAGATCTTCCGCGTCGACAATCCGCACACCAAGCCGCTGCCGTTCTGGCAATGGCTGATCGCCGATGTGCGGGCACTGCACCCGGAGGTGATCTTCCTCGCCGAGGCATTTACCACTCCAGCGATGATGGCGCGCCTGGGCAAGGTCGGTTACAGCCAGAGCTACACCTATTTCACCTGGCGAAACACCAAGTCCGAGCTGGCGGCCTACTTCACCGAACTCAACGAGTCGCCGTGGCGCGAATGCTACCGGCCGAACTTCTTCGTCAATACGCCGGACATCAACCCGGCGTTCCTGCATGAGTCGGGGCGGCCGGGGTTTCTCATCCGCGCGGCGCTGGCGACCATGGGCTCGGGCCTGTGGGGCATGTATTCCGGTTATGAGCTGTGCGAAGCGGCGCCGGTACCGGGCAAAGAGGAATACCTCGATTCGGAGAAGTACGAGATCCGCGTCCGCGACTTCAATGCGCCGGGCAACATCATTGCCGAAATCGCCCAGCTCAACCGAATCCGCCGGCAGAACCCGGCGCTGCACACGCACCTGGGGCTGAAGGTCTACAACGCGTGGAACGACAACATTCTGTACTTCGGCAAGCGCAGCTTCGACGGCAGCAACTTCATTCTGGTGGCGGTGAGCCTCGATCCGCACAACGTGCAGGAAGCCAGTTTCGAACTGCCGCTGTGGGAGATGGGCCTGCCGGACGACGCGACGACCCACGGTGAGGACTTGATGAACGGGCATCGCTGGGACTGGCATGGCAAGTATCAGTTCATGCGGATTGACCCGGCGTATCAGCCGTTCGGGATTTGGCGGATTACTGCCGCGTAAGACACACACCGACCCCTGTAGGAGCTGCCGAAGGCTGCGATCTTTTGCCTTTGATTTTTTAGAAGCAAGATCAAAAGATCGCAGCCTTCGGCAGCTCCTACAGAAGTATCAGCACGATCACATTATGTGCAGAGACGAATTTTTCAGGAGTTTCACATGGCGAAGAAACCCAAGGCAGCCACCTTTATCAAAGACCCGCTCTGGTACAAGGATGCGGTGATTTATCAGGTTCACGTCAAATCGTTTTTCGACTCCAACAACGATGGGATCGGCGACTTTCCCGGCTTGATCGCCAAACTCGATTACATCGCCGATCTCGGCGTCAACACTATCTGGCTCTTGCCGTTCTATCCTTCGCCCCGTCGCGACGACGGTTACGACATTGCCGAATACCGCGGCGTGCACAGCGACTACGGAACCATGGCCGACGCCAAGCGCTTCATCGCCGAGGCGCACAAGCGGGGTTTGCGGGTGATCACCGAGCTGGTCATCAACCACACCTCGGATCAGCACCCGTGGTTCCAGCGGGCGCGCAAGGCCAAGCCTGGCTCGGCGGCGCGAGATTTCTATGTGTGGTCGGATGACGACCAGAAATACGATGGCACGCGGATCATCTTCCTCGACACCGAGAAGTCCAACTGGACCTGGGATCCGGTCGCCGGTCAGTACTTCTGGCACCGTTTCTATTCGCACCAGCCCGACCTGAATTTCGACAACCCGCAAGTGATGAAAGCCGTGCTGTCGGTGATGCGCTACTGGCTGGACATGGGTATCGACGGCCTGCGTCTTGACGCGATTCCGTACCTGATCGAACGCGACGGCACCAATAACGAGAACCTGCCGGAGACCCACGACGTCCTCAAGCAGATCCGTGCCGAGATCGACGCGAATTACCCTGACCGCATGCTGCTGGCCGAGGCCAACCAATGGCCGGAAGACACCCAGCTGTACTTCGGTGACACCGATGCCGAGGGCGTCAACGGCGATGAATGCCACATGGCGTTTCACTTCCCGCTGATGCCGCGCATGTACATGGCGCTGGCCCAGGAAGATCGCTTCCCGATCACCGACATTCTGCGGCAAACCCCCGAGATTCCGGCCAACTGTCAGTGGGCGATCTTCCTGCGTAACCACGATGAGCTGACGCTGGAGATGGTCACCGACAAGGAGCGCGACTATCTGTGGAATTACTACGCCGCTGACCGTCGCGCGCGGATCAACCTCGGTATTCGCCGGCGTCTGGCGCCGTTGATGGAGCGTGACCGCCGCCGCGTGGAACTGCTCAACAGCCTGCTGCTGTCGATGCCCGGCACGCCGACTTTGTATTACGGCGATGAAATCGGCATGGGCGACAACATCTACCTCGGTGACCGCGACGGCGTGCGCACGCCGATGCAATGGTCGATCGACCGCAACGGCGGTTTTTCCCGCGCCGATCCGGCCAGTCTGGTGTTGCCGCCGATCATGGACCCGCAATACGGTTATCTGTCGGTCAACGTCGAAACCCAGGCCGGCGACCCGCATTCGCTGCTCAACTGGACCCGGCGCATGCTCGCCGTGCGCAAGCAGTCCAAGGCCTTCGGTCGCGGCACGCTGAAAATGCTCTCGCCGAGCAACCGACGGATTTTGGCCTACACCCGGGAATTCACCGACGCCGACGGCAAGCACGAAATCATCCTCTGCGTGGCCAACGTGTCGCGCAGCGCGCAGGCGGCGGAACTCGATCTGTCGGCCTACGTCGGCATGGTCCCGGTGGAGATGCTCGGCGGTAACGCGTTCCCGCCGATTGGCCAGTTGAATTTCCTCCTGACCCTGGCGCCGTACGGTTTCTACTGGTTCGCCCTGGCCACGGAAAACCAGATGCCGAGCTGGCACGTGGAACCGGCGCAGAGCCTGCCGGACTTCACCACGCTGGTGCTGAAAAAACGCATGGAAGAATTGCTCGAAGCGCCGACCCGCAACACCCTGGAGCAGGGCATTCTGCCGAGCTGGCTGCAGAACCGCCGCTGGTTTGCTGGCAAGGACGCAGCCATCGAGCAGGTCAATCTGGCCTACGGCGTGCGCTTCGGCGATGCGCAGCATCCGGTGCTGCTCAGCGAGATCGAAGTCACCAGCGCCGGGCAGACCAGCCGCTATCAACTGCCGTTCGGTTTCATCGCCGAAGATCAGGTCGGGCCGGCGTTGCCGCAGCAACTGGCATTGTCCCGTGTGCGTCGCGGGCGTCAGGTCGGTCTGATTACCGATGCGTTCAGCCTCGAAACGTTTGTGCACGCGGTGTTGCAAGGCATGCAGAGCGCCACCGTGCTCCACTCCGAACAGGGCGAGATTCGTTTTGCGCCGACCGCGAAGCTGGAAAAACTCGGCCTCGGCGCCGAGTCGGAAGTGCGCTATCTGTCGGCCGAGCAGTCGAACAGTTCGGTGGTGATCGGCAACAGCCTGGTGCTGAAGCTGATCCGCAAGGTCGCCTCCGGTGTGCACCCGGAACTGGAAATGAGTGCATACCTGACCGAGGCCGGCTTCGAGAACATCTCGCCGCTGCTCGGCTCGGTGATCCGTCGCGATGGCGCTGGCGAAGACAATCTGCTGATGATCGCCCAAGGCTATCTGAGCAATCAGGGCGATGCCTGGGAATGGACGCAGAACAACCTCGAACGGGCGCTGCGTGATGAGCTGGCCGACTCGATGTCCGAGCAGGAGCAGCACTACAACGCCCTCGGCGAACTGAAGGACTTTGCCGGCATGCTCGGCCAGCGTCTGGGTGAAATGCACCAGGTGCTGGCGGCGCCAACCGACAACCCCGACTTCGCCCCGCAAACCACCAGTGCCAAGGATGCTCAAGCCGCCGGCAAGGACGTTGCGGCGCAGGTCGAGCATGCCTTGAAGCTGCTCAAGCAACATCAAAGTCATCTGAGTGCGGCGGATCAGAAAATGGTCGCGCGGCTCTTGGACAACAAAAAGGTCATCCTCGGCCATGTGCAGGAGCTCGCGCAAGAAGCCGTGGGCGGCTTGCGTATCCGTGTCCACGGCGACTTGCACTTGGGTCAGGTGCTGGTTATCAAGGGCGATGCCTACCTGATCGACTTCGAGGGTGAACCGGCGCGGCCGCTGCACGAACGGCGCGGTAAACACAGTCCGTACAAAGACGTCAGCGGCGTGCTGCGTTCCTTCGATTACGCAGCGGCGATGACCATCAATGTGCACAACGTCGATCACAGTCCAGAGTCCGAAGCGGCCCGCCATCGGGTTGCCGAGCGCTATCTGCGTGAGGCGCGCGAGGCATTTGTTCAGGCATATCGCCAAGCGGCAGCTAGTCTTGATCATGCCTGGCAGGATCCTGCGGGTGCCGATGCTGCGCTTGCGCTGTTCGGCCTGGAGAAGGCGGCCTATGAAGTGGCCTATGAAGCCGAAAATCGCCCCACGTGGCTGCCCGTGCCGTTGCACGGTTTGTATGGGTTATTGACAGGGCTTAAACCCTTTTCCGATCTTGGTGGAGAGTAGTCATGAGTTTCTCGAACAAGGAACAGGGTCACGCTAAAGAAGCGTTACTGCCGGCGGCGCAGGACATCGACGCGCTGGTGCGCGCCGAACATCACGACCCGTTTTCCATTCTCGGCCCGCACGGCGATGGGGCCGGCGGGCAATTCATCCGCGCTTATCTGCCGGGGGCGTTGAAAGTTGAAGTGCTGGACAAGGACAGCGGCGAAGAGCGCGGTGAACTGAGCGCCACCGAAACCCCGGGGCTGTTTGTCGGCCATTTCGCGCAGGCGCGGCCGTATCTGCTGCGCACCCGCTGGGCCGGCGGCGAGCAGGTGGCGGAAGATCCCTACAGCTTCGGTCAGTTGCTCGGCGAAATGGATTTGTATCTGTTCGCCGAAGGCAATCACCGTGATCTGAGCAGCTGCCTCGGCGCGCAATTGACGACGGTCGATGGCGTCGACGGCGTGCGTTTTGCCGTGTGGGCGCCGAATGCCCGGCGGGTGTCGGTGGTCGGTGACTTCAACGTGTGGGACGGTCGCCGCCATCCGATGCGCCTGCGCCATCCATCCGGGGTCTGGGAGTTGTTCATTCCGCGCCTGCAGGCGGGGGAGTTGTACAAGTACGAAATCCTTGGCGCCCACGGCATCCTGCCGTTGAAGGCCGACCCGATGGCCCTGGCCACCAGCCTGCCGCCGGACACCGCCTCGAAAGTCGCCGCACCGTTGCAGATCAATTGGCAGGATCAGGACTGGATGAACGGCCGCCGCGAGCGGCAGAAGCATTCGGCACCGCTGTCGATCTACGAATTGCATGCCGGATCGTGGCAATGCGAGCTGGACGATCTGGGCGAAGTCGCCCGCCAGTACACTTGGCCGGAGCTGGCCGAGCGGCTGATTCCTTACGTCAAGGAACTGGGTTTCACCCACATTGAACTGATGCCGATCATGGAGCACCCGTTTGGCGGCTCATGGGGTTATCAGTTGCTCTCGCAATTCGCCCCGAGTGCCCGATATGGCACGCCAGAACAGTTCGGTGAGTTCGTCGACGCCTGCCACCGCGCCGATATCGGTGTGATTCTCGACTGGGTGCCAGCGCATTTTCCTACCGACACTCACGGTCTGGCGCAGTTCGACGGCACGGCGTTGTATGAATACGGCAACCCGCTGGAGGGCTTCCATCAGGACTGGGACACGCTGATCTACAACCTGGGGCGCACCGAAGTCCACGGCTACATGCTGGCGTCGGCGCTGCACTGGTTGAAGCATTTCCACATCGACGGTCTGCGCGTTGATGCGGTGGCCTCGATGCTCTATCGCGACTATTCGCGCAAGGCCGGCGAATGGGTGCCGAACCGCCATGGCGGGCGCGAGAATCTGGAGGCGATCGATTTCCTCCGCCACTTGAATGACGTGGTCGAGCTGGAAGCCCCGGGGGCGCTGGTGATCGCCGAGGAGTCCACCGCATGGCCGGGCGTCAGTCAGAGCACCCAGCAGGGCGGTCTCGGGTTCGCCTACAAATGGAACATGGGCTGGATGCATGATTCGCTGCACTACATCCAGCAGGATCCGGTGTACCGCGCGCATCACCACAACGAATTGAGTTTCGGCCTGGTTTACGCCTGGTCCGAGCGCTTCATCCTGCCGATCTCCCACGACGAAGTGGTGCACGGCAAGCACTCACTGATCGACAAGATGCCCGGTGACCGTTGGCAGAAATTTGCCAACCTGCGCGCCTACCTGAGCTTCATGTGGACCCATCCGGGCAAGAAACTGTTGTTCATGGGCTGCGAATTCGGCCAGTGGCGTGAGTGGAATCACGATCAGCAACTGGACTGGTACCTGCTGCAATACTCGGAACACAAAGGCGTGCAGAAACTGGTCGGCGACCTCAATCGCCTGTACCGCGAGGAACCGGCGCTGCACGATCAGGACGATGCGCCGCAGGGTTTCCAGTGGCTGATCGGCGATGACGCGATCAACAGCGTGTACGCGTGGCTGCGCTGGAGCAAGGACGGCAAACCGGTGCTGGTGGTGGCCAACTTCACCCCGGTGCCGCGTCAGTCGTACCGGGTCGGCGTACCGTTCGCCGGACGCTGGAACGAACTGCTCAACAGCGATGCTGACACCTACGCCGGATCCAACTATGGCAATGGTGGCGGGGCGTTTACCGAAGAGGTGGCGAGCCATGGCCAGTCGCTGTCGCTGGAGTTGAATCTACCGCCGCTGGCGGTGTTGATTCTCAAGCCGGAAGGCTGATCCGCAACCGCGTCGCTGTCATCGCGAGCAGGCTCACTCCTACATTTTGGAATGCGTTTCCCTGTAGGAGTGAGCCTGCTCGCGATGGCGTCGGTTGTGACACCGCGTGAAGGCGCTTACCAGCTTATCCGTACCCCCAGATTTCCCGCCAGACCACGCAGGTCATTGCTGTCGATGTTGCTGCTGTAATCGGTACTCGCATAAACACTCACTGCACGGTCGAGCGTCAGCACCACGCCGAGGCCGATATCCGCAGTCGAGGATTTCTGCTGAGTGTTGATGGTATCGGTGCCGTCGAAGGTCACCGAATCAGTGCCGGAAAAGGTGTGCCACAGATTGGCCCGCAGATACGGTTCCAACGGCAGACCATTGACCTGATAACGGCCCTTGAGCCGGGCGCCGAGGCGACCGGTCCAGGCGCCGTCGGAGTCGAATGATACTCGCGAGATGCCATCGTCCTGGCTGTCGAGGGAGATTTTCTGGTGGATCACCTGCACTTGCGGCTCGACCACCCAGGTGTCGTTGAGCGCAAACGGATAGCCAGCTTCGGCGGACAGCGTCAGGGCATGCCCGCGGTTGTCCAGTTTCAGCCCACGGTCGGAGCGGTTGTCGCCGTCGAAACGCGTGCCCATCGCCACGGTATCGATGTACCAGCCGTACGGATCGGTCAGCGTCCAGTACAGGCCATAGCTGTCGCCCTCGAGTTTGATCTTGCCCGCGCTGTTGTTTTCGAAGCCTTCGTTGAAACCGTCGACATCGCCCTGAATCCGGCTGTGGCCGACGAACAGGCCGATGCGTTGCGTTTGCCCGCCCGACGTCTGCGCGCTGTACAGGTCATTGCCGACCTGAAAGCCATTGAGCGAACCGTTCAGGCGTGGGGTAACGGTGCCGGCCCAGGTCTGGTCGAGGTTTTTGCCGTAGACGCGGCCCCAACCGGCACCGAAGGCACCGGTTTCGCTAAGCAGGCGTTGATCGCCCTGACGGTCGTGAAACGTGCCGAGCGCGCTTAAGGTCAACTGCGCGGCGGCAGGGGGCAGCACCGACCAGTTGGGCACTTCCGGACGATAGATCGGGATCGGCGCGGCGCCCGCCACGGCGGCGGGCGGCACGGGCAGTACGGGTAGCTCAGGGCTGGCGATGGGCGGCGCGGGTTCGCCGGGGGCGGGTGCAACAGGCGTGATCTGCGCGACGACCGGGGTCGCCACTACCGGCACCAGAATCGGCGGCAGGCTCGGATCAGGGTTGGGCACGCTGACGGCTTGCGGCGCGACCACGGCAGAACGCAGGTACCAGCTGTTTTCGGTTCCGGCGGTGACACCGCCCTTGAACAGGTAGTAATCGTAAGCCCCGACGGACACAGGACCGTTGAAGCTGAAGGCATTGTTGGTACTGACCGTGGAACCCTGTGCCTGCACCACTTGAATGCCGTTCGCCTGGGTGAGCCCACCGAGCCCGCCGATGTTAGTGACGGAGATGACGGTGGCGCCGCTCAAGCTGCCGTTGTTGACCACCAGTTTGTCGCTGGGCGCGCCGTCGGCACCGAGTTCGCTTTGCAGCAGCAACTGGCCGCCGTTGCCGACGTAGTTGCCATTGATGGTCAGGGTGTCATCGGTGCGGCTGTTGTTGCGGGTCAGGTCGATGACCCCGGCGTTGTTGAAGGTCACGGCCTGGCCGGCCACGGCAGGCGACACGGCGCCCTGGGTCGAGAACACGCTGCTGCTGGCATCGACGTTGAGCACACCGCTGCCGCTGACGGCATCGCCAAGCACCAGGCTGCTCGACCCCAGGTCCAGTTGCGAGCCGTTGTTCAGGTTCACTGTTTCCCAATTGCTGAAGCGCGCTGGCAGCGCGGTGCGGGAGTTGTCGAAGGTCAGGGTGTCGTTGCCCGTGCCGCCATCCACGTTGGGGGTCAGCGCCAGCACGCTGTCATCGAGGTTGCGCAATGTCGCGCTGTCGTTACCGTCGCCCATCAGGATCGCCGAGCGGATGATGCCGCCGCCGTCCCACAGCAACGTGTCGTCGCCGACACTGGCGCGGATTTCACCGACGATTTCGCCGCCGGTCACGGTGATGCTGTCGTTGCCGCCGCTGACACTGATATTGCCGCCGATGCGGCCACCGGAGACGATGATGGTGTCGGTGCCGAACCCGGTGACCAGGTTGCCGAGGATCTGCCCGCCGGACAGGTCGAAAATATTATTGTCGAGTTTCATGTCGACCCGGCCGATGGTGCCGCCGGTCATACGCGCGACATCGCCGTCCTCGAAGGCGCCGACGATGGTGCCCCCGGTCATCAGAAAGGTGTCGCGGCCATCGCCCTGGGCCAGCGAGCCGATGGAGCCGGCGCTCATGACGAAATCGTCGATGCCGGCGCCCTGGTTGACCGCGCCGGTGATGGTTCCGGAGTTGATGACGACCCGGTCAGCGCCGGCGCCAAAGGTCACGTTGCCGTTGATCAGACCGGTTCCGTTGGCGGGCAGGGTCAGGCTGTTTTTGCCCGCGAGATCGGTCAGCGAACCGCTGGTGCCACTGTCACAGGTGAAGGCGTCGTTGCCGGGACCCGGAACCAGTGAGCAAGCGGCGGAGGCGGGTGAACTGGCGAGCAATAGCGAGGCAGGCAAGAACAGCGTCTGCGGCAATGCCCGCAGGTATCTGGAGTAGCGCGTCATGGCGATTCCCTACGGCCAAATTCGGGGAAATCATCCTTGAACGAGCACAGGATCGGCCTCGCGTTGCTACTGAGGCACTACATGAAATCCATGCTCTAACGAATTGAATGCGCTACTCCTTGAGCTGTTTTAGGTGTAGATGGTTTTGATCTGCCTTCAAGTACGCCTGACTAACGGTCATGTCAGAACCGCAACTAAAGATGTACTTCCACCGCCAGCGGCAAATGGTCCGACAGGTGCGTCCACGGTTTGTTGCCAAGGATTTGCGGGTCGTGGCTGCTGGCGTTGCGCAGGTAGATGCGGTCCAGGCGCAGCAGCGGAAAACGGGCCGGATAGGTCTTGGCGGGACGGCCGTGGTGGCGTTCGAACGCTTCGTGCAGGTAATCGCGGCGGGCCAGGGCTACGTTGCCCTGCAACTGCCAGTCGTTGAAGTCGCCGGCGATGATCACCGGCGCATCGTCGGGCAATGATTCGAGCAACTGGCAAAGCAGCTGCAACTGCAATTGGCGATGACTTTCCAGCAGACTCAGGTGCACGCAGATCGCGTGGACTTCGGCGTGGCCCGGCACGTCCAGCACACAGTGCAGCAAGCCTCTGCGCTCGGGGCCGGTGATCGACACGTCGAGATTGCGGTATTCACGGATCGGGTATTTCGACAGCAGGGCATTGCCGTGGTGGCCATCGGGATAGACCGCGTTGCGCCCGTAGGCGAAATCGCTCCACATGCTGTCGGCAAGAAATTCGTATTGCGAGGTTTGCGGCCATTCGTTGTAGCGATTGGAATGCCGCTCGTGTTCGCCCACCACCTCCTGCAGAAACACCAGATCGGCCGAGGTGCTGCGCACCGCTTCGCGCAGTTCCGGCAGGATGAAGCGCCGGTTGAGGGCGGTAAAACCCTTGTGGGTATTGACCGTCAGCACACGCAAGCGATGGATGACGGGGGCGTCAACGGCGTGACGCTTGGGATCGCTGGACACGTTCACTCCTCTGAAAAAACGGCTTCCTTCTCATGCGACTGATGCAGTGGGGTGGCAGTTCCTTCCAGATGCCTCAGGCCTGAACACAAATCATCGGAGCCGCCAGGAAACCTGTGGGAGTGGGTGTTGCCATGAGCCATTGGCTCTGCGTTGGTCATGGGTTATATGCCCTGACAAAAATCCCCTGTGGGAGCGGGCTTGCTCGCGAAGGCGTTCGACCAGACAACAGCAAAACAACCGAGCAAAACCTCGAACATAAACGTAACCCCGCAAGGACGTTTAAAGTACACGAACCGTTACGCCATAACGGCTACAACGCCTTGCGCCGTTACCTACGCGTACGCCAGAATCCGCCGGCTTACACGACCATACCCTGCGCTATATCGTTTCCCTGCCACTGCCCATCGGTGGTCGGGTTTAGTAGCCCGTATGGTTTTAGTAAGTGCATGAGTCCCATAAAGTCAGGCGTATCTATGCCTGTACTTCGATGGTGGTTGTGCGCAGGGCGCTCTCGAGCGCGCCGGTCTTGCTAATTCCTCCGGTCTACTAACCTGCGCACAGCCGCCACCCTTCTTTTAGTAGAGAACGGTCGCGGCCCTTGATCAGGAATTAGATATTTATGTTCAAAGCCACACCCAACCCCCCGGACGTCGATCCAATTCCATACGACCCGGCCCTCGACCCACAGAAGATAAAAGCCGCGACCGACCGCGCCATCAACTTCTACCTCAACCCCGGCGCATTGAAGATCTCGATCCCTACAGCCTCGTCATGCAAGTCGAACAGAATCTTCCTCATCGACCCCACCGTGGACGAAGAAACATTGCTGGTCGAGGCCTGCGAATCCTTAGCGGCCGCCAGCGATATGGCCCGCGATATCGGCGACGTCGTCGACAACCCACAGCGCCGGGCCATGCTGATGCTGCATCAGGTGATCATGCTCAGTGAACTGATGGTCAACCGAGTGCTGGACGGCGGCCGCATCCCGAACTAACTGCCCGGTCCACCTGTAGGAGCTGCCGAAGGCTGCGATCTTTTGATCTTGTTTTTTAAAAGCAAGATCAAAAGATCGCAGCCTTCGGCAGCTCCTACAGGTCATCATTCTTTCAAAGTGCCTCGATCGGAGTTCCCGCTCATGTCCGAAACCCCACCCAATCCGCCGGCCACAGACCCGGTGTCACCCTACGAATCCCTCAACTCCAGAAAACTCCACGAAGCCGCCGAACGCGCCCTCGACCACTACCTCGCGCCCGCGCACATCATGGCGACGCCTTACACCCCCAGCAGCATGTTCAGGGTCAACCCGCAAACCGACACCGAATCCCTGCTGGCCAACGCGTGCGAATCCCTGGCCTCGGCCACGGTCATGCTCGGTGACTTCGCCGGAATGCTGGAAGGG
>NZ_JBYOKU010000023.1:0-96346 GCF_057799175.1 Pseudomonas sp. 14P5.3.2
CCCCCCCCCCCCCTCCCACCTCCCCCCCCCCCCCCCCCCCCCCCCCCCCCCCCACCCCCGCTCCCACAGGGGGTAATGCGGTGTGGCTTATTCGATGAAGGTAACGACGCCATCCTTCAGCGATTTCACGCGAGCCAGCGATTCAACGCGGTAGCCCTGCGAGTCCAGTTCGGCCCGGCCGCCCTGGAACGACTTCTCGATCACGATGCCCAGACCGGCAACGGTGGCGCCAGCCTGCTTGATGATCGAGATCAACGCCTGCGAGGCCTTACCGTTGGCCAGGAAGTCGTCGATGATCAGCACGCGGTCGCTGCTGGTCAGGTGCCGTGGCGAGATGGCCACCGTGCTTTCGGTCTTTTTGGTGAACGAATAAACGGTCGCCGACAGCAGGTTTTCTGTCAGGGTCAGGGACTGTTGCTTGCGGGCGAAGATTACCGGCACGCCCAGGTTCAGACCGGTCATGATCGCCGGGGCAATGCCCGAGGCTTCGATGGTGACGATCTTGGTGATGCCCGAATCCTTGAACAGCGTGGCGAATTCGTCGCCGATCAGCTTCATCAGGGCCGGGTCGATCTGATGGTTCAGAAAGGCGTCGACTTTCAGGACCTGGTCGGAAAGCACGATGCCTTGTTCGCGGATTTTCTGGTGCAATGCTTCCATGAAGCTGTCCTCGTTCAGCGCCTGTGCGCCCTAAGCTTTAAAAAAGTGGTCAATTCTAGCGCTTTAACATCGCGCGTATATCAGCCAATGCGCTATTGCCACGCACGGCTTTGACTTCGGTCGGTGTGTCGTCGTTGCCTTCCCACGCCAGGTCGTCCGGCGGCAGCTCATCGAGGAAGCGGCTTGGCGCGCAGTCGATGATCTCGCCGTACTGCTTGCGCTTGGCGGCGAAGGTGAACGCCAGGGTCTGACGCGCGCGGGTGATGCCCACGTAGGCCAGGCGGCGTTCCTCTTCGATGGTGTCGGCTTCGATGCTGGAGCGGTGCGGGAGGATTTCCTCTTCCATGCCCATGATGAACACGTAAGGGAATTCCAGGCCCTTGGACGCATGCAGGGTCATCATCTGCACGCCTTCGGCGCCGTCCTCTTCTTCCTGCTGCCGCTCGAGCATGTCGCGCAGGACCAGTTTGCCGATGGCGTCCTCGACGGTCATCTCGCCGTCTTCGTCTTTTTCCAGGGTGTTCTTCAAGGCTTCGATCAGGAACCAGACGTTGCTCATCCGGTAGTCCGCAGCCTTGTCGCTGGAACTGTTGGTGCGCAGCCAGTTCTCGTAGTCGATGTCCATGACCATGCTGCGCAGCGCCGAGATCGGATCTTCGCCGGCACACTGCTCGCGCACTTTGTCCATGAAGCGCTTGAAGCGCGACAGGCGATCAGTGAAGCGGCTGTCCAGATGCTCGCCCAGACCGATTTCATCGGTGGCGGCGTACATCGAGATCTTGCGTTCGGTGGCGTAGTTGCCGAGTTTTTCCAGGGTGGTCGAGCCGATTTCCCGGCGCGGCACGTTGATCACGCGCAGGAAGGCGTTGTCGTCGTCCGGGTTCACGATCAGGCGGAAGTAGGCCATCAAGTCCTTCACTTCCTGACGCCCAAAGAAGCTGTTGCCGCCGCTCAGGCGGTACGGCACCTGGTGGTGCTGCAACTTCAGTTCGATCAGCTTGGCCTGGTAGTTGCCGCGATAGAGGATCGCGAAATCGCTGTACGGGCGGTCGGTGCGCAAGTGCAGGCTGAGGATTTCCATGGCCACGCGCTCGGCTTCGGCGTCCTCGTTGCGGCAGCGGATCACGCGGATCTCGTCGCCGTGGCCCATCTCGCTCCACAGCTGTTTTTCGAATTCGTGCGGGTTGTTCGAGATCAGCACGTTGGCGCAGCGCAGGATGCGGCTGGTGGAGCGGTAGTTCTGCTCGAGCATCACCACTTTCAGCGACGGGTAGTCATCCTTGAGCAGCATCAGGTTTTCCGGCCGTGCACCACGCCAGGCATAGATCGACTGGTCGTCGTCGCCCACCACGGTGAACTGGTTACGCTTGCCGATCAGCATCTTCACCAGCAGGTACTGGCTGGCGTTGGTGTCCTGGTATTCGTCGACCAGCAGGTAACGCACCTTGTTCTGCCACTTTTCGAGGATGTCGGCGTGCTCTTCGAAGAGTTTCACCGGCAGCAGGATCAGGTCGTCGAAGTCCACCGCGTTGAACGCCTTGAGCGTGCGCTGATAGTGGGTGTAGACGATGGCGGCAGTCTGTTCTTTCGGATTGCGCGCGTTTTCCAGCGCCTGGGCCGGCAGGATCAGGTCGTTTTTCCAGGCGCCGATCATGTTCTTGATCTCGTCGACGCCGTCGTCGCCTGCGTATTCCTTCTGCATGATGTCGGTCATCAGGGCTTTGACGTCGGTCTCGTCGAAGATCGAGAAACCGGGTTTGTAGCCCAGCCGCGCATGCTCCTTGCGGATGATGTTCAGGCCCAGGTTGTGGAAGGTGCAGACCGTCAGGCCGCGACCTTCGCCGGCACGCAGCAGGGTGCCGACCCGCTCCTTCATCTCGCGCGCGGCCTTGTTGGTAAAGGTCATGGCGACGATGTACTGGGCGCGGATGCCACAGTTCTGGATCAGGTGCGCGATCTTACGGGTGATCACGCTGGTCTTGCCGGAGCCAGCGCCGGCGAGCACCAATAGAGGGCCGCCGACGTAGTTCACGGCTTCTTGCTGCCGGGGATTGAGTCGGGACATACGAAAATTCGGGAGTCGTTGACGAAATGGGCCGGCATTTTAACAGGCTCAGCGATTTGTGCTGCTCTGTCCGACTTGTGACGCACCACGCGATTCAAATTTGCCGGTTTTGTTACTTTCACGCAGGATGCGCGGTGATTTTGCGGCTAATGTACTCATTCATGACACAAAATAACGGTTTGATAACCGTTGTCATTTGGTCATTGATCATCGCAACGGCATAATGCCCCGCCCACATCATTGCAGAGTCTAGGGAGCTAGCTTGTCTACGCCTGTCGAACCCTTGCGTTTGCTGCTACTGGCCGAAGAGCCAGCGTGGACAGCGTTATTGCGCGAGTGTCTGGCTCCGATGGGGAGCGCGGCGGTGCTGATCAGCGCGCCGAGCTGGGAGTCGGTCAGCAGTCTGTTCGAAGACAACCGTCATGCGGTGTTGTTGACCGTTCCCGCGTTGCAGCCGGCCCCGGGCCGTTGCAGCCTGCCGACCGTGTTGCTGCTGGAACACGAACCGGCCACTGCGCCCGTTGGCGTCAGCGACTGGCTGGTGTTCGACGCCCTCGATGCCGGCATGCTGCGCCGTTGCCTGCGTCATGTGCGAGAGCGCGGCGTTCTCGAAAACACTCTGCAACGCCTCGCTGAACAGGATCCGCTGACCGGCATCGCCAATCGCCAGGGCTTTCAGACCCTGCTCACCGCGCGGCTGGCAGAAAACGACGGGCGCGGTCTGGCCCTCGGACATCTCGATCTCGACAACTTTCGTCATGCCAACGACGCCCTCGGGCATCAGGCCGGCGACCGGCTGATCCTGCAAGTCGTCGCCCGGCTGAAAAGTCAGCTGGAGGCCGGTGATCAACTGGCGCGCCTGGGCAGCGACGAATTTGCCCTGCTGATCGACACCCGCCGCGCGCCGCAACGCGCGGAGTGGATGGCCGAACGCATCACAGAAGCCTTGTCCGAACCCTATTGGGTCGACGGCGAAAGCCTGTTGATCGGTTCCAGTCTCGGTATCGCCCATGCCCGCGCACAAGGTGGTGCCGACCCGCTGATGTGGCACGCGCACATCGCCATGCAGCAGGCCAAGAGCACGCAGGGCTGCACCTTCCATATCTTCAACGAACGCATCAATCGCAACGCCCGGAGCATGGCCGACCTCGAAAGCGAGCTGCGCCGGGCGTTGCGTCGCGATGAGCTGGAGCTGCATTACCAGCCGCGACTGAATCTTGCAGACGGGCAGATCGTCGGCCTCGAAGCCTTGGTGCGCTGGCGCCATGGCGAGCGCGGGCTGCTGCCACCGAGCGAATTCGTGCCGCTGGCCGAGCAGAGTGGTTTGATCGTGCCGCTGGGCTACTGGGTGATTTCCCGCGCGTTGCGCGACATGCAGGCACTGCGCGAGCGCGGGCTGCCGGCGCTGCATATGGCGATCAACCTGTCGTTCCGCCAGTTTCAGGACAGCCAGTTGCTGCCGACGCTCAGCCGGCTGATTGCCGAGCGCGGGGTCGAGGCGCAGTGGCTGGAATTTGAACTCACCGAAACCGCCGTGATGCGCCGCAGCGACCTGGTCAAGCAGACCATGGACGCCCTCGGCCGCCTCGGCGTGCGTTTCTCGCTGGATGACTTCGGCACCGGGTTCTCCTCGTTCGTGCACCTCAACAGCCTGCCGATCACGCTGCTGAAGATCGACAAGAGCTTTGTCGGCGGTATGGAGCAACGCGAAGAGAACCGCAAACTGGTGCATGCGATGATCAACCTCGCGCACAACCTGCACCTGGAAGTGGTGGCCGAGGGAGTGGAGACGCCGGAGCAGCTGGATCTGCTGCGCGGGTTTGGCTGTGATCAGGTGCAGGGTTATCTGATCAGCCGGCCGTTGCCATTGGCGGAGTTGGTTGAGTACCTGACGTTTGGGGCCAGCCAGCAGTCATCACTGGAATTTGTGAGCTGAACACCATTTCCGGGTGAATGCATGACCCCTGTGGGAGCGGGCTTGCTCGCGAAGGCGCCGTGTCAGTCCAGGCATGTGCTGTCTGACCCAGCGCTTTCGCGAGCAAGCCCGCTCCCACAAGGGAATCTCAGTCTGCCTGAGCGATTGTGTACTGATCTGCTGATGCAGGCTCCAACCGAATCATCCGCTTCATCTTCCATTCAAACGCCAGGGTCAGGCTCACTGCCGCACAGGCCAGGCCCAGCGCCAGACCCCACCACACGCCCGTCGGCCCCCAGTTCAGGTGGAACGCCATCCACCACGCCGCCGGTGCGCCAATCAGCCAATAGCAACCGAGCCCGACCAGGAACGTGGTTTTCGCGTCCTTGAGCCCGCGGATACAGCCCATGGCAATCGTCTGCGTGCCGTCGAACAGCTCGAACCACGCCGCCACCGCCAACAGACTCACCGCCAGGCGAATCACCTCGGCAAACGCCGGATTGTTGTGATCGAGGAACAACCCGACCAGTTGATTCGGCAGCAGCCAGAACACCATGGCAAAACCCAGCATCACCACCGCACCGAAAACAATGCCGACCCGTCCGGACATTCGCGCATCGCTCAGTTGCCCGGCGCCATAATGCTGGCCGACGCGCATGGTGATCGCATAGGACATCCCCGCCGGCACCATGAACGCCACCGAAACGATCTGCAGGGCGATTTGATGGGCGCCCAGTTGCGTGCTGCCCATGGTGCCCATGCACAGCGCGGCGAAGGCGAACAAGCCGACTTCCACGGCATAGGTGCCGCCAATCGGCAGGCCGAGGCGCCACAGCTCTTGCAGATATTGACGATTGGGTCGCGACAGACCGGCGCGCAACGGGTAGGCGTCGTAGGCCGGATGCCGGCGGATGTGCCACGCGAGCGCCAGCGCCATGCAGTTGGCAACGATTGCCGTGACCAGACCGATGCCGGTCAGCCCCAGATTCGGCAGGCCGAACATCCCGGTGATCAGTGCGTAATTGAGCAGGAAGTTGGCGACGGTGCCGCCGAGGCTGATGACCATCACCGGGGTCGCCCGGCCAATCGCACTGGTGAAGCCGCGCAGGGCCATGAAGCTCAGGTAGCCGGGCAGGGCGAAGGGCAGGGCAATGAGGAATTGCCCGGCGGCATGGACGTTGGTTTCGGTCTGGCCGAACAGCAGCAACACCGGTTTCAGGTTCCACAGCAGCAGTGCGGCGCCGAGCGCCATCAGCCATGCCAGCCACAACCCGGCCTGGGTCAGGCGGGCCGCGCCGATGATGTCGCCCGCGCCCTTACGGATCGCCACCAGCGTGCCGACCGCTGCAATCACACCGATGCAGAAGATCGACACGAACGAATAACTCGCCGCCCCCAGTCCGCCCCCGGCCAGGGCTTCGGGACTGAGGCGCGCCATCATCAAGGTGTCGGTCAGCACCATCAGCATGTGCGCCAACTGCGAGGCAATCAGCGGCCCGGCCAGCCGCAGGATGGCCCAGAGTTCGGTACGCACGGGATGCTGCATGGTCATCACCACTCATTCAAAGAGGGAACAGAGAGCCGACGATTCTCGGCGCTTGGCAAGGTTTGCACAAAGGGATAAAAAGGATGGTTAGCATGATTAAAACTCATCATGAGAAGATTCTGCCGGGTTGGCCGTAACCCGCTATAGGAGCTCTGCGAATGTCCCGTCGTCTTCCTCCGTTGTATGCCCTGCGCGCATTCGAAGCGGCGGCGCGGCACAGCTCGTTCACCCGCGCGGCCGAGGAGTTGTCGATCACCCAGAGTGCAGTCAGCCGGCACATCAAGACACTGGAAGAGCATTTCGCCTGCAAGCTGTTTCATCGCAGCGGGCGCAACCTGCAACTGACGGAATCGGCGCGGATGCTGTTGCCCGGAATCCGCGACGGCTTCGCGGCCCTTGAGCGCGCCTGCAACACCTTGCGCGCCGAAGACGACATCCTGCGCATGAAAGCGCCGTCTACCCTGACCATGCGCTGGCTGCTGGCGCGCCTCAGCCGCTTCCGCCATCTGCAACCGGGTAACGAGGTGCAACTGACCAGCGCCTGGATGGACGTGGATTCGGTGGACTTCAACAACGAGCCGTTCGACTGCGCTGTGCTGCTCAGTGATGGGCATTTCCCGCCGGACTGGGAAGCCAGCCTGCTATTCCCGGAAGAGCTGATACCGGTGGGCGCGCCCAATCTGCTGAACGACCAGCCGTGGGATGTTGCGCGTCTGGCGTCCACCGAACTGTTGCACCCGACTCCGGATCGGCGCGACTGGCGCAGTTGGCTGGAGCACATGGGTCTGTCCGATCAGATCTCGCTCAAGGGCGGACAGGTGTTCGATACCCTGGAACTGGGGATGATCGCCGCAGCCCGAGGCTACGGGGTGTCGATGGGCGATTTGCTGATGGTCGCCGAAGATGTGGCGCAAGGCAGACTGAGCCTGCCATGGCCGACCGCGGTCGCCAGCGGACTGAATTATTACCTGGTGTGGCCGAAAACCCGTCCGGGAGGTGAACGTTTGCGCCGCCTCAGCGACTTCCTGCAAGGCGAAGTGCGCGCTATGGCGTTGCCGCTGGTCAAGCGCTTGAGCTGAAACGTTCGAGCCCGCACAATGCCGGCCTTGCGCCATAACCCCGCTATTTACTCAAGTATTCGGTTTCACCGCCGAAAATGAGCATGTGGAACCGTCGTGCCGGTCGCCACGATTTCACCCCCATTATTAGAATTTTCCGAGCAAGTGCTGCGATCAAGGAGGATCCGGTGGCTCGGCCAGGAGCTGTCCATGTCTCAACCTCGCGCCCGGATCGCCTCGCAGCTGGGCCTTGCGCTCGCTGTGATACTGGCGATTGTCATCAGCGGCAGTACGGTGTTTGCCCTGCGTTCGCTGGATACCGCCAACCTCGCCACCCGTGAAGAGCACCTCGCCAGTGAGGCGCGGCTGCTGGCCGACCAACTGAGCACCTTCCACGGCACGCTGCGCGAAAGCACCCAGCGCCTGAGCGGGCTGTTCGAGAAGCGCTTCAGCGCGGGCCTGAGCATTCACCCGGAAGAGCCGGTGACGGTTGCAGGCACTCAAACCCCGGGCCTGCACCTGGGCAGCGAAGTGTTGAACAACAACTTCAAGGAAGTTGACGAGTTCAAGCAGATGACTGCCGGCGTCGCCACGCTGTTCGTGCGTAGCGGCGAAGACTTCGTGCGGGTCAGCACCTCCCTGACCAAACAGGACGGCACCCGCGCCATCGGCACCTTGCTCGATCACGCGCACCCGGCTTACGCGAAGTTGATGGCGGGGCAGGGTTACGTCGGTCGCGCCTTGCTGTTCGATCGCTCCTACATGACTCAGTACACCCCGGTGCGCGATGGCAGCGGCAAGGTGATTGCGGTGTTGTTCGTCGGTTTCGACTACACCGATGCGCAGAACGCCCAGTTCGCCAATCTCAAGCGCTTCCGTATCGGTCAGAACGGTTCGCTGGCGTTGCTGGATGAGCAAAACAAATGGCTGGTGGCGCCGGCGGGGGTGCAGGCGCTGGATCAAGCGGTGCCGGTGATCAACGGCCTGGCCAAGACCCCGGGCAAGGGTCAGTTCTGGAGCGACAGCGGCGAAGATTTCTACAGCATTGCGGTGCCGTTCGAGGGCGGCCCGTGGTCGGTGGTGGCGAGCATGCCGAAGTCCGAGATTCGCGCGGTGACCTGGAGTGTCGGCATCCAACTGGCCATTGGCAGTCTGCTGGCGATGCTGATCGCGGTGGGCGCGGCGATGTGGCTGCTGCGCAGCAAGCTGCAACCGCTGGGCGACCTGGTGCGTCAGGCCGAAGCCTTGGGCGCCGGTGATCTGAGCGTGCGCCTGAATGTGTCGAGCCACGATGAAATCGGTCAATTGGCCCGCGCGTTCAACCAGATGAGCCAGGCGTTGTCGACCATGGTCGAGCATATCCGCCGCTCCTCGGAAGAGGTCAACAGCCGGGCCCAGGCGCTGTCCGGTTTGTCCGGTGGTGCTTATGAAGGCATGGAGCAGCAGTCGGGCGAAATCACCAGCATGGCCGGCGCCGTGGAAGAGTTCAGCGCCACCTCGCTGAACATCGCCGACAACATGGGCAACACCCAGCGTCTGGCTCAGGAAAATGCCCAGCAGACCCAGATCGGTCGCACCTCGATGCAAGAGGCGTCGTCCTCGCTGGAGCAAATTGCCGGCGCGCTGAACACCACGGCCACGGTGATCAACACCCTCGGTCAGCGCTCCCAGGAAATCGGCGGCATCGTCAGCGTTATCACCTCGATTGCCGAACAGACCAACCTGTTGGCGCTCAACGCGGCCATCGAAGCTGCGCGTGCCGGTGAACAGGGTCGTGGCTTCGCCGTGGTGGCCGATGAGGTGCGCAACCTGGCGTCGCGCACCCGTCAGGCGACTGACGAAATTTCCGGGATGATTCACAGCATCCAGCAGGAAACCGGCAACGCCATCAGCACCATGGAGCAGGGCAACCTGTTGATGCAGGAAGGCCTGTCGCGCAACGCCAATGTGGCATCGGCGCTGGCGCGGATTGATGAACAGAGCCGTTCTGCCGGCCAGCAGTTCGCGGCGATTACCACGGCGACGCAGGAGCAGAGCAGCACGGCTACTTTGCTGAGCAGCAATCTGCAGAGCATTGCGCTGGCCAACAGCGAGCAGCGTGAAGTGGTTTCCAACCTTGCGGTCACCGCCAAAGAGCTGGAGAAGCTGGCGGCGGATTTGCGTTCCGAGGTTGATCGCTTCCGTTGATACAGCCTTGATATAGCTTTCGCGAGCAGGCTCGCTCCCACAGTTTTCGGGGTAGCTCATAAATCGTTTGAGCACCCGAATACTCTGTGGGAGCGAGCCTGCTCGCGAATGTAACGCCGCCGTTCCATGGCAAATCACCCTATATGTCTCTCATCTTTTCTTGCTGAAACGTTTCCGCAGCGCTATAAAAATGGCACAACTCCAATAAAGGCTGCTGCCATGACCCCGCTCAAACTTTCCGTCGCCCTCGGCGCACTGTCCGCTGCTTCCCATGCCATGGCTTGGGATTACGTACTTCTCGACACCAACAAACCCGCGCAAAACTGGAGCATCACCAGTGAGCAGCTCGGGGTGAAAACCGACAAGCCTTTCTCCGTGAGTCTGCGCACATTGCACGGCGGGCGACAGGAAGGTGTCAGCATCGTCGATATCGATAACGGCACGATGAAACTCTCGGTGGTACCGACCCGTGGCATGAATGTCCTGCAAGCCTCTGTTGGTAGTGTGCGCATGGGCTGGGATTCGCCGGTCAAGGAAGTGGTCAACCCGGCTTTCATCGAACTCAACGGACGCGGTGGCCTGGGTTGGCTGGAAGGCTTCAACGAGCTGGTGGCCCGCTGCGGTTATGAATGGGTCGGCCATCCCGGCATGGACAATGGTGAGTTGCTGACTCTGCACGGGCGCGCCGCCAACATCCCGGCCAGCAGCGTCACCCTGCACATTGACGAAAAACCACCCTACGCCATCAGTCTGCGCGGCGAACTGAAAGAGCAGGCGTTCAAGAAAGTCGACTTCTCGGTCGTCACCGAACTGGTCACCGAGCCCGGTAGCGTGCGTTTCGCCCTCAACGATACGCTGACCAACAACGGCGATTATCCGAAGGAATACCAGGCGCTGTATCACAGCAACTTCAGTACGCCGTTCCTTGAACAGGGCGCCCGGTTCGCGGCGCCGGTGAAGCAGGTCTCGCCCTTCAACGACAAGGCCAAGGCCGAGTTGGCGGATTGGCAGACGTATCGCGGGCCGACCAGGGATTACGACGAAACCGTCTACAACGTCGTGCCTTATGCGGACGCTAAGGGCGAAACCCTGGCTGTGTTGCATAACAAGGCTGGCAGCCTCGGTGTCTCTGTTGGCTTCAATACGCAGCAACTGCCGGTATTTTCCCTGTGGAAAAACACCGACACTCAAGGGCAGGGCTATGTAACGGGCCTTGAGCCGGGTACCAGTTTTTCCTACAACCGCCGCTATCAGCGTCCGTTGAATCTGGTGCCGACCATTGCGCCAAAGGCCAGTCAACAGTTCCAGATCAGCTACAGCCTGCTGGCGGACAAAGGCGCTGTGGATAATGCGTTGAAGCACGTGACCGAAATTCAGGCCGGGCGTGAAACCGAAGTGCGGCAGACGCCGCTGGTTGATCTGACCGAGCATTAAGGCGTCGCCGGCCGATACTGCAGCGCCTCGGCCAGATGCTCACGGCGGATTGCATCGACTTGCTCAAGGTCGGCCAGGGTTCTGGCGACTTTGAGCAACCGATGTGCCGAGCGCAGTGACAAGATCAACCGTTCGCAGGCCGATTCCAGCCAGGTCTCATCGGCTGTGGATAACCTGCAGTGGCGTTTCAGCCCCGGCAGATCAAGAAAGGCATTGGCGCAGGACTGGCGTTTCAGCTGCCGTTCCCGCGCCTCGGCGACACGTTCCGCGGCAGTGGCACTGTCTTCGCCCGGCTTCACCGTAGGATTCAACGCTGTCGCCTCCCGCGCCACCGTCAGGTGCAAGTCGATCCGATCCAGTAATGGCCCCGACAGCTTGTTGCGGTAGCGCTGAACCATGTCCGGCGTGCACGAACACTTGCCACTCGGCTCGCCAAGATATCCACAGGGACACGGATTCATGGCCGCCACTAACTGAAATCGCGCCGGAAAGCGCACGCGATCCTTGGCTCGGGCGATCACGATATGTCCGGACTCCATCGGCTCGCGCAGCACCTCCAGCACCTTGCGATCAAACTCCGGCAATTCATCGAGAAACAGCACACCGTGATGTGCGAGGGTGATCTCGCCGGGTTGCGGTTTGGAGCTGCCACCGACCAGCGCCGGACCGGATGCCGAGTGGTGCGGCTGGCGAAACGGTCGCTGCGGCCAATGGGTCAGCGGCACGCCGCTGGCGACCGATTGAATCGCTGCCACTTCCAGGGCTTCGCATTCGGATAGTGGCGGCAGCAGCCCCGGCAAGCGACTCGCCAGCAAGGTCTTGCCCGTCCCCGGTGGCCCGCTGAACAACAGGTTGTGCGCGCCCGCCGCCGCAATCAGCAGCGCCCGTTTCGCGGCCATCTGACCTTGCACTTCATTGAGGTCGGGATAAGGTTTGGCGGCATGGATCAGCCCGTCCGATACATAAGGCTCGACTGGCGTGTGCCCATTGAAATGCGCCACCGCCTCCAGCAGATGGTCCACCGCAAACACCTTCAGGCCCGAAGCCAGGCACGCCTCCTCGGCATTCGCCCGCGGTACCACCAGTGCCCGCCCGGCCTTGCGCGCCGCCAGTGCCGCCGGCAACACCCCGCGCACCGGCCTTACCGCGCCGGACAACGCCAGCTCACCGAGGCATTCCACATCATCGAGTGTCAGACACGGCACCTGCACACTCGCCGATAGAATCCCCAAGGCAATCGCCAGATCAAACCGTCCGCCATCCTTGGGCAAATCCGCCGGCGCCAGATTCAAGGTGATCCGCCGCGCCGGAAACTGCAGCCCGGAATTGATGATCGCGCTGCGCACCCGGTCCTTGCTCTCCTTCACCGCCGCTTCCGGCAGGCCGACCATGGTCAGCGAGGGCAGACCGTTAGCGAGATGGACTTCGACGGTGACGGCGGGGGCATCGACGCCAATCTGGGCGCGACTGTGGACGATGGAGAGGGACATGGTCGTTCCTTGAGCTGAATCGGGGACCGCTTCCTGCGGGTTTTTGAAGGGTAGTTGGGGAAGGGCGATCAGGCGGGGGCGAACTTTCACTGGATGTTGCGGGAAAGTGGTCAACCAATCTCGAGGCGAAAAAAAACCGCCTTGAGGAGACGGTTTTCAGTTTGCAGGCTTCGGTGAGGCCAAGGCCTGCGTATCCTTTGCGGACACACTCACGTGAAATCAGGTTATGCATGTTTGCTCATTGGCGCAAGTATCAAAAGGGCTTGAACGGGCGCAACGGTAATGTTGTCAGCACTTGCCTAACGACTTGATACAAGTTGTTTAAATCGCTTTTCTAAGGGCGCTCATAAAATCCGCAATGACGATGCCCACTCATGGAGTATTCGCGAAGTGTGGCCGGGAGCGCAAAGACTTCATGTTCCTCGACGCGGTGTGAGACCCGTGCCGGTGCTTTTTTTGGGGGACTCACACCCGGCCGCCTTGGCGGACACACTCACGTGTAGTCCCGAAGGTGTTCGTACGCCGGAAAGTGCATCGGAGGTTTGGCCCCACGCAAGGAGGGCCAAAATATGTCTAAGTTTCTTAAACATATGTGGCGCCTCGTCAGAATCGCGTTATGGGCTTTTCGCCTGTACGAGTTTCTGCGAGACCGTTGGAATAATTCGTTGTAAGGATTGATCTGACGGAAACCGCTCCTGCTTTGGCAGGAGCGGTTTAACTTCTCTTCGCAAACTTGAAGGCATTTCTACTCGGGATTGTTATTCCGCAGGCGGCGTCAGCTTCGCTTCCATCTCGGCAACTTTCGCTTCGAGGCTCTCGAGGCGAGCGCGGGTACGGGCCAGTACGACCATCTGACTGTCAAACTCTTCCCGGCTCACCAGATCCAGTTTGCTGAATGCACTTTGCAACAGCATCTTGAACTGGCTTTCGATTTCGGCTTTCGGCAGCGGGGTGTCACCGCTGAACAGGCGGGAGGCAGTGCCGCTCAGGGCGTCGAGGAAGTCTTTGGGCGC
Source organism: Pseudomonas sp. 14P5.3.2 (assembly GCF_057799175.1). NCBI lineage: Bacteria > Pseudomonadati > Pseudomonadota > Gammaproteobacteria > Pseudomonadales > Pseudomonadaceae > Pseudomonas > Pseudomonas sp. 14P5.3.2. The sequence continues at coordinate 13,369 of NZ_JBYOKU010000023.1, forward strand.
GAGCATGGTGGATGTCCTGTAAACAATGGCGGGCAGTGTATCACGCAGTGTCTATAGTCATTTGCGCAGGCATGGATGCACGCTTTTCGCGCAAGCGGACGGACGGCAGCGCACCGTTGTTGTGCGTATCCATCGCGGGTTTTGTGCGCGAGCGCCTGCGGCTGCGGCCAAGGGATTGAAATCAGGGGAATTTGGCGAGATGGCAAGCTTTCTGCTTAGTCGGTAGTGACCCATGCACTGATGCAGTCGCTGTGACGAATGCAGTGCGGCAGGCGGGACGGGGAGTTTCGCCGGCAGCGGTTAGCTGGCGTCAGTCGGGCAGGTAAGGCCGACGATGCGTTACAAAGCCAGGCACTGCGCTTAGACTTGAGTCGGGTTTGTTTTCCTGGGGCAAGTCCACCAATTCGGGAGAGAGTTTCATGAAGCTAGTCACTGCCATCATCAAGCCGTTCAAGTTGGACGACGTGCGCGAGTCGCTGTCCGAAATCGGCGTGCAGGGCATTACCGTCACTGAAGTCAAAGGCTTCGGCCGGCAGAAGGGTCACACCGAGCTGTATCGCGGCGCGGAGTATGTGGTCGATTTTCTGCCCAAGGTGAAAATCGACGTTGCCATCGACGACAAGGATCTGGATCGGGTGATCGAGGCGATCACCAAGGCTGCCAACACCGGCAAGATCGGTGACGGCAAGATCTTCGTGGTCAATCTGGAACAGGCGATCCGCATCCGTACCGGCGAAACCGATACCGACGCGATCTAAACGCCGCCACAAACCCAACGCCCCAGGAGAAAACAATATGACTCTGCGTAAATTCGCAGGGCTAGGCGCCCTGTTGTCCATCGTAATGCCCGGCCTGGCTATGGCGGCAGATCCGGTGGCGCCTCCAGTCCTCAATTCCGGCGACACCGCCTGGATGCTGACCTCCACAGCCCTCGTGCTGTTCATGACCATTCCGGGCCTCGCGCTGTTCTACGGCGGCATGGTGCGGTCAAAAAACATTCTTTCGGTGATGATGCAGTGCTTCGCCATTACCGGCCTGGTCACCATCCTGTGGTTCCTTTATGGCTACAGCATGGCGTTCGACACCACCGGGATGGAAGCCAACGTCGTCAACCTGAACTCCTTCGTCGGCAGCTTTGCCAAGGCCTTCCTCGCGGGCATCACGCCTGCCAGCATTACCGGCCCGGCAGCACTGTTCCCTGAAGCGGTGTTCGTCACTTATCAAATGACCTTCGCCATCATCACCCCGGCGCTGATCGTCGGTGCCTTCGCCGAGCGCATGAAGTTCTCCGCGATGCTGGTGTTCATGGGCGTCTGGTTCACTCTGGTGTATGCGCCGATCGCGCACATGGTCTGGAGCGGTCCGGGTTCGCTGCTGGGCGACTGGGGCGTGCTCGATTTCGCCGGCGGCACCGTGGTTCACATCAACGCCGGTATCGCCGGTCTGGTGGCGTGCCTGGTGCTGGGCAAGCGCAAAGGCTTCCCGACCACCCCGATGGCACCGCACAACCTTGGTTACACCCTGATGGGCGCGGCGATGCTGTGGGTCGGCTGGTTCGGCTTCAACGCCGGTTCCGCCGCGGCCGCCAACGGCACTGCCGGCATGGCGATGCTGGTGACTCAGATCGCTACCGCTGCTGCAGCATTGGGCTGGATGTTCGCCGAGTGGATCACCCACGGCAAACCTAGCGCACTGGGCATTGCCTCGGGTGTGGTTGCAGGTCTGGTGGCAATCACGCCGGCAGCCGGTACCGTGGGCCCGATGGGCTCGCTGATCATCGGTCTGGCGGCCGGTGTGGTGTGCTTCTTCTGCGCGACCACGCTGAAACGCAAACTCGGTTACGACGACTCCCTGGATGCCTTCGGCGTGCACGGTATCGGCGGCATCCTCGGCGCGATTCTCACCGGCGTGTTCGCCGCGCCGGCGCTGGGTGGCTTCGGCACCGTGACCGACATCGCTTCGCAAGTGTGGATTCAGTGCAAAGGCGTCGGCTTCACGGTGATCTACACCGCGATCGTCACCTTCATCATCCTCAAGGTACTGGACGTGGTCATGGGCCTGCGTGCCACCGAGGAAGAAGAGGCAGTGGGTCTGGACCTGGCACAACACAACGAACGCGGCTACAACCTGTAAGTACGCGCATCGAAAAAACTTGCCCGGCTTGCCGGGCATTTTTTTGTCTGGAATTTGTCATTCAGGTAGTGGCTGAAAGGATTTTTCGTACGGCTTTGGTCGTGTTTACGACAAGCGTTTTTCTGCGGCCAATGGCTTACATCATTGCAGGAATATTAGGGCCTTTGTTTTTTCCCAGAGCGCGCTAGAATGCGCCCCGAACGTGCGGAGAACTGTATGTGGCAACAGACTCTGATAACCCTGCGGGCACGGCCCCGGGGCTTTCATCTGGTAACGGACGAGTTACTCGCCGGCCTGCCTGAACTCAAGGCGTGCCGGGTCGGTCTGTTGCATTTGTGGCTGCAGCATACCTCGGCGTCGTTGACCATCAACGAGAACGCCGATCCGGCGGTCCGTCGCGACTTCGAACGATTTTTCAATCGTCTGATCCCACAAGGAACAGACGGCTATGAGCATAACGACGAAGGCCTGGACGACCTCCCGGCGCACTTCAAGGCCAGCGTACTTGGCTGCCAGATCAGTCTGCCGGTTTCGGCAGGGCGACTGGCTCTGGGCACCTGGCAAGGCGTTTATCTGGGCGAGCACCGTGATCATGGCGGTGCCCGTAAAGTCCTCGCCACCCTGCACGGTGAAGGGGCGTAAACCGTTGGTCACCAGCGGTTACCGATTTTTTTACGGCGACTTTCGACAGTCGCCAAAGCTGGTCTATAACTAATCTGCTTTTCGCAAGTCATGAGGTAGAACATGAGCGACGATGATCTGGAAAACGACGACCTCGAAGTAGGCGACGAAGACGAGGCCGAGGAAGGCCTGGAAGCAGCAGCGGAAGACGTTGCTGACGACGATGGCGGTGACGATACGCCGGCCCCGGCTGCCAAAGGCAAAGCCAAGGCTGCGGTGTCGATCGACGAATTGCCGAGCATCGAAGCCAAGAACAAGGAGCGCGACGCCCTGGCCAAGGCCATGGAAGAATTCCTTGCGCGCGGCGGCAAGGTGCAGGAAGTAGAGGCCAACGTGGTCGCCGATCCGCCCAAGAAGCCGGACAACAAGTACGGCAGCCGCCCTATCTGAGGCGTGCCGCTTGCTTGCTGAAAAAGCCCGCCGTCGCTGCGGGCTTTTTCATGCCTGAAATAAAGTCATGGATGCAGGCAATCCCCTGTGGGAGCGGGCTTGCTCGCGAAGGCGGTGTGTCATTCAAATTATATGTCGGCTGACACGGCCTCTTCGCGAGCAAGCCCGCTCCCACAGGGGATAGTGGATCAGTTCGAGAGGGCATTCCAGCGCGCCAGTACCGCCGGCAAATCAGTCAGGCTACGGATCTCGGCGTCCGGCAGGCGCTCGGCTTCCCAGACCTTGCCCGCCGGGTTGAACCAGATCGCGCGCATGCCTGCCTGCTGCGCCCCGGCAATGTCATCGCCGGGATGATCACCAATGTGTACCGCCAGGTCAGCGCTCACACCACCACGCTGCAACGCCTCGTGAAACAGCCGCACATCCGGCTTGGCGATGCCGATGTCTTCCGCGCACAACGCAAACTTGAAGTAATCCGCCAGGCCCAATCGACGCACGTCGGCATTGCCGTTGGTGACCACGCCGAGGGCGTAGTGGTTGGCGAGGATTTCCAGAGTCGGTTCGACCTCGGGAAATACCGTGATCTGGTGCCGCGCGTGCAGGAACACTTCAAAACTCTTGTCGGCCAGATCGGAAGCTTCGCCGTGGGCGTACCCGGCTTCTTCCAGCGCGTGGAACAGCACGCGCCGACGCAACGCGCTGATGCGATGTTTGAGGCCCGGTTCGCTAGCCAGCACCCGCTCGCGAATCGCCCACAGATGCTCCACCGGCACCGCGCCCAGATTGGGTGCGTGTTCGCTCAACCACTGGCGCAATACCGCTTCGGCGCTGACGATCACCGGGGCGGTGTCCCACAGGGTGTCGTCGAGGTCGAAGGTGATCAACTGGATGTTCATGAATCGTCGCCTTTGCTGCGTTTGGCCCGTGGATGGGCGCTGTCGTAGACCGCCGCCAGGTGCTGGAAGTCCAGGTGGGTGTAGATCTGCGTGGTCTTGATGTCCGAGTGGCCGAGCAGTTCCTGCACCGCGCGCAGATCCTGCGAGGATTCCAGCAAGTGGCTGGCGAAGGAGTGCCGCAGCATGTGCGGGTGCAGGTTCTGCCCCAGTTCGCGCTCGCCGGCCAGTTTCACTCGCACCTGAATCGCCCGCGGGCCGAGGCGCCGGCCTTGCTGACTGACGAACACGGCGTCGTCGGCCGGGTTGGTCATGGCCCGCAGCGGCAGCCATTGCTCGAGTGCTTCGCGAGCCTTTTTGCCGACCGGCAGCAGACGGGTCTTGCTGCCCTTGCCGAGCACCTGAACCATGCCGTCGGCCAGATCCAGCTGATCGAGATTGAGCCCGGTCAGCTCGGACAGGCGCAGGCCCGAGGAATAGAACAGTTCGAGAATCGCCTGATCACGACGGGCGAGAAAATCGTCCTCGACCGCACCTTCAAGCAGTTGCAACGCACGGTCGGTGTCGAGGGTTTTTGGCAGGCGCCGCTCGCCTTTCGGCGGCGCCAGACCGGTCGCCGGGTCGTGGTCGCACAGGCCTTCGCGATTCAGATAGTGATAGAGCCCGCGCACCGCTGAAAGTAATCGGGCGAGGCTGCGCGACGACTGCCCCTGGGCATGCAGGCGGGCGATCAGGCTGCGCAGACGCTGAATATCCAGCGCCGCCCAACTGCCGATGTTCTGCTTGAGGCACCAGCCGAGGACTTTATCGAGGTCGCGGCGATAGGCCGACAGGGTGTGCGGCGACACCTGTCGCTCACTGCGCAGGTGTTCGCAGTAAGCGTCCAGTTGTCGTTCCATGCTCAGCGTACCGAGCGCAGGGAACTGTTGACCCGTGGCAGCACGCGGCCCATGACTTCGGCGATGTAGCTGAGGAACAGCGTGCCCACCGAACTCTTGTAGTGCTGCGGATCACGGCTGGCGATTGCCAGAATGCCGTGGATGCCTTGATGACTGACCGCGACCACCGCTGTGGAGCCGATCTGCTTACGCTGTTCTTCGCCGAACAGGAAGTCCAGCTCATGTTCACGCAGGGTGCCGCTGACGCTCTTGCCTTCGGTGAGCAGACCGCCGATGGCGGTCTGCGCGTCGGCATGGGTCACCCAGCGGCCAACCGGCGCCGGGTTGTCGCCGAGCAAGATCAGGCTGACAAAAGGCACCTGGAAATCCTGACGCAGGCTGTCTTCGACGCTGATCACCACGTCTTCGAGGCTGGCGGCATCCATCAGAGACAGGATCAGGCGGCGGGTCTTGTCGAACAGGCGGTCGTTGTCGCGGGCGACGTCCATCAACTGCGAGAGGCGATGCCGCATCTCGATGTTGCGGTCGCGCAGGATGCTCATCTGCCGTTCGACCAGCGATACGGTGTCACCGCGCTGATGCGGAATGCGCAGGGCGGGCAGCAGTTCTTCGTGCTCGACGAAGAAGTCCGGATGAGCCTCGAGGTATGCGGCAACCGCTGCCGCCTCCAGGCTCTCGGACGCTGATTCGTCGGACTGTCGGGCGGGTACCTGAGGCTTATCGGTCATGGCTTCTGCTCACTCAAAGACGCACTTGTCCTTCGTATACACGCACTGCCGGGCCGGTCATCAGCACCGGTTGGCCAGGGCCTGCCCATTCAATGGACAGACGCCCGCCGGGCAGGTCGATCATCAGCGGCGAATCCATCCACCCCTGACTGATTGCAGCTACAGCGGCGGCGCAGGCGCCGGTGCCACAGGCCTGAGTTTCCCCGGCGCCGCGTTCCCAGACGCGCAACTGCGCACGGTTGCGGTCGATGACCTGGATGAAACCGACATTGACCCGCGCCGGGAAGCGCGGGTGGTGTTCGATTTTCGGCCCCAGTTCATGCACCGGTGCGTTGTTGATGTCCTGTACGCGCAGCACCGCATGGGGATTGCCCATCGAAACGGCGGCCAGCTCGACCGTGGTGCCGTCGACCTCCAGTTGATAGCTGGTAGCCTGCGCCGGCGCTTCGAACGGAATGTCCGCCGGCACCAGGCGCGGCGCGCCCATGTTGACCCCGATCTGGCCGTCGTTACGCACGTCCAGCTCGATGATGCCGCCCTTGGTCTCGACGCGAATCTGCCGTTTGGCCGTCAGGCGCTTGTCCAGAACGAAGCGCGCGAAGCAGCGTGCACCGTTGCCGCACTGTTCCACTTCCGAGCCATCGGAGTTGAAGATCCGGTAACGGAAATCCACGTCCGGGTTGCTCGGCGCTTCGACGATCAGCAACTGGTCGAAACCGATACCGGTGTGCCGGTCGCCCCATTGCTTGGCGTGCTTGGGCTGAATATGCGCGTGCTGGCTGACCAGGTCGAGAACCATGAAGTCATTGCCCAGGCCGTGCATTTTGGTAAAACGCAGCAGCATGGGTTACTCCGGCAGCAGGCTTTCGCCGGCAAACAGCTCGGCCACGGTTTCGCGGCGGCGCACTTCAAAAACCTGATCACCGTCTACCAACACTTCAGCGGCACGGCCACGGGTGTTGTAGTTGGAACTCATCACGAAGCCGTAGGCACCGGCCGAATGCACGGCCAGCAGGTCGCCTTCTTCCAGCGCCAGCTCACGATCCTTGGCGAGGAAGTCGCCGGTTTCACAGATCGGGCCGACCACGTCGTACTGGCGTGCGGCGCTGTCGCGCGGCTTGACCGCGGTGATGTCCATCCAGGCCTGATACAGCGCCGGGCGGATCAGGTCGTTCATCGCCGCGTCGACGATGGCGAAATCCTTGTGTTCGGTGTGCTTGAGGTACTCGACCTGAGTCAGCAGCACGCCAGCGTTGGCGACGATGAAGCGGCCAGGTTCGAACACCAGTGCCAGGTCACGGCCGTTCAGACGCTCGCGTACGGCCTTGATGTAGTCGCCGGCCAGTGGCGGCTCCTCATCGCGATAACGCACGCCCAGGCCACCACCGAGATCGATGTGGCGCAGGTGAATGCCGCAATCGCCGAGGCGGTCGACCAGATCCAGCAGACGGTCGAGGGCATCGAGGAACGGTGGCAGGGTGGTCAGTTGCGAGCCGATGTGGCAGTCGACACCGATCACTTCCAGGTTCGGCAGGTGCGCGGCACGCACGTACACGTCTTCGGCGTCGGCAATGGCGATGCCGAACTTGTTCTCTTTGAGACCGGTGGAAATGTACGGGTGGGTGCCGGCGTCGACGTCCGGGTTCACGCGCAGCGAAACCGGTGCGCGAACACCCAGCTCGGCAGCCACGACTTGCAGGCGCTCGAGCTCGTCGGTGGATTCGACGTTGAAGCAGTGCACGCCGACTTCCAACGCGCGACGCATGTCGTCACGGGTCTTGCCGACGCCGGAGAACACGATCTTGTCGGCGCTGCCGCCAGCGGCCAGCACACGTTCCAGCTCGCCACGGGAAACGATGTCGAAACCGGCGCCGAGCCGGGCCAGGACATTCAGCACGCCGAGGTTGGAGTTGGCCTTGACTGCGTAGCAGACCAGGTGCGGCATGCCGGCCAGCGCATCGGCGTAGGCCAGATATTGGGCTTCGATGTGCGCACGCGAGTAGACATAAGTGGGCGTGCCGAAGCGGTCGGCGATGGCGGACAGGGCCACACCTTCCGCGAACAGCTCCCCGCCACGGTAGTTAAAAGCGTCCATGGCGATCCCTTATTGGTAAACGTCGTGCTTGTGCGCCTTGGAGGCAGGTTGTTGTTGCGACGACTTGGCTTGCTCGGCCGGGTCCTGATCGTCATCCGGCAGGTACAGCGGGCCTTTTTGACCACAGGCGGAAACGAGGCAGGCAACCGCGACGAGCGCAGCAAGGGAAGAGATCAGGCGCTTCATGGCGAAATCCTTGAAAATGCGTTAATTGCGCCGGAGTATACCGGCCACCCGGCAGCTTGCCTATGCGAGGGGGTTCCCGTCCGGCGGGGCTGCTGGATACACCTGGAGCCTTGTGGGAGCGAGCCTGCTCGCGAAGAGGCCGGCACATCCGATATGTCTGCTGCCAGACACACCGCTTTCGCGAGCAAGCTCGCTCCCACAGGGTTTGGTGTTGATGGGCCGGCAGGCCCTTGGTCGTTATCCTTTGCAATCGGCCGGCAGCGTCCGTATCTTGCGGCGCTTGAGCCTGATCAGACATTTTTTGAGGTTGCCACAATGAGTTTGTCCGAAGCGCGTTTCCACGATCTGGTCGATGAAACCCAGGAAAAACTGGAGGACATCTTTGACGAAAGCGACCTGGATATCGACCTGGAAAGCTCGGCCGGTGTACTGACTGTGAAGTTTGAAAACGGCACGCAGCTGATCTTCAGTCGTCAGGAGCCGTTGCGTCAGCTGTGGTTGGCGGCGGTCTCCGGCGGTTTCCACTTCGACTACGACGAAGAGAGCGAGCGCTGGATGTGCGACAAGAGCGAAGAGCAACTGGGCGAGATGCTCGAGCGCATCGTCAAGCAGCAAGCTGGTGTCGAATTCGATTTCGAAGGTCTGTGATTTCGTGACTGACACCGCACCTGTTCGTCCGCCAAAGCCGCTTTACAGCAACATCAGCCCGGCCGTGCCTTCGCCGTGCAGCGGCGTGTGCCGGCTGGATGAACAGAAGGTTTGTCTCGGCTGCTTCCGCCATGTCGAGGATATTCGCGAATGGCGCTCGGCCGATGATGAGCGCCGTCGGATCATCTGCCAGCAGGCTGCCGCACGAAAATCCCAAGCCTGATCCGATCTGTGGCGAGGGAGCTTGCTCCCGCTCGACTGCGCAGCAGTCGTAGGCATTTCAGGGCCGCTACGCGCCCCAGCGGGAGCAAGCTCCCTCGCCACAAGGGTCTCCTCCGGTCTGGAGGGTGGCTTGTATATTTTTTGAGCTGTGATAGTGTCCGAACACGCCTCAACCCATCGAGGCCTGGTGAAAACCCCGTCTTTTTTGGCGGGGTTTTGCTTTTTTTGTGTGCAGAAGAAAGGAGTCTGCCCGGATCATGACCGCACCTTCCATCACCCTTACCCGTCTGGACGTACAACGTCTGGAGCGCCTGATCGACAGCCTGGATGACACGCTGCCGGGCGTGATCGCGCTGCAAACCGAACTGGACCGCGCCGATACACTGGTCGGCCACGATGAAGTGCCCGCTGATGTCGTGACGATGAATTCCCGCGTGCACTGCCGCGAAGAAGGCAGCGGCAAGGACTATCACCTGACGCTGGTCTATCCCAATGACGCCAACGCCGACGAAGGCAAGATTTCGATCCTGGCGCCGGTCGGCAGCGCGCTGCTCGGCCTGAAGGTCGGTCAGCACATCGATTGGCCGGCACCGGGTGGCAAGACCCTGAAACTGACCTTGCTGGAAGTTGAGTCGCAGCCGGCCAACGGCGGCGATTTCCGCGAGTAATCCCGCCTCAGACCTGTTCGAGCGCCTCGTTCAGGGCGCGCTCCAGGTCGGCCTTGTAGCGCAGATACAAATTGCTTGAACTCTGACCATCACCGAGCAGGCCCGAGAGGTCCAGGTCGGTGATGTAGCAGCGATAGCGCTCGGTCTCGCGGCGTTGCTCGACGATCTCCCGGGCGACCACGCGGAACAATTGGTCGCCATGTTCCAGCTCGCTGAATTCCCGCTGATTGCAATACAGCGTGACCTGCACCTCTCCGGGTGCGGCTTTGCCGACAATCGCCTGTACGTCGTAGAAAGGTTTGTTGACCGGTGTCTGCGGCGTTGGCCGAGCCTCGACCCGTCGAGCCCTGCCCGGGCCCGAGGGCAACAGCTGGTAATACAAAATATCGAGAACCGCCGGGCTGGCATCCATTGGCAGCAGCGCTTCACGGCGGTACTGGATCGATTGCAGAAAACGCTGCAGCGGCACCAGCAGGCTCTGTTCGTCGTGATACGGCAGATGCTGTTGCCACAGCGCGTTGAACTCATCCAGCACGTACAGTTCGGCCTGTTGTTCAGTGATCCGGTAGAACACCTGAATCGATTCCGGCTGGCCCATCGGCAGGATCAGTGCGAGATCGTGATCCTCCAGCGCCATCGGGTCCAGGTGCAGCGGGCTGTAGCGCGGCTGTTCTTCGCCGAGGTAATCCAACAGCGCCGGCAAGGTAGCGAGCGCGACATGGTTGACCTGGCCCGGCACCAGCTCCAGCACGTGATAGTGCTGTTGCACCTGAATCAGGTAGCGGTGATTGAGCTCGCTGAGCAGCAGGGTCTGCGCGGTGTCGATGACTTCTTCGACGCGCCGGGCAATGAACTGCGCGCGGTTGTGGCAGAAGCAGCGCACTTTCAATGTCGGCTGCTGCGGGCCGCGCGGCAGATTATTGAGGTAGTCGCGCAGGCAATCGAGCAGCGCGTGGGGGCCGTCGAAACGGTTGACCAGCACTTCGTTCCAACTGTTGAGCGTGACCTGATCGAGGGTCAGCACAAGGTTTTCGCGCACCCCGGCGTAACTCAGCGAGTCGGTGCGTTCGGTGGTCATCAGGATGTTCAGGTCGCGGTGATGCTTGAGCGGATCGACACCGACGTTGACCAGGATCAGCACTTCGCTCGGCACCGCGGCGCGCAGCAGCGGTTCTTCGGCGACGGTCGGCAAGGGCAGGGCGATGCACTGCTGCAGGCTGCCGAGCAGGTTGAACAGTTCGAACTCGCTCAAGTCGCTGGTGCCGGGGTGCAGGGCCAGACGGGTGCTGCTGTCGATCACGCCGTTGCGGTGGCACCAGGTCAGCAGTTCGAGCAACTCACGGCTGCGCTTGATCGGCGCGAAGTGCTCCCACTCCAGCGCGGTCAGGCTGCCGTTGTACAGGCCCCACTGGGTTTGCCCGGGCTCTTTTTTGTTCGGCGACTGCACCAGGGTCAAGGTGTCTTCGGCCAGATCCGGGGCGATGCCGGGATTGATGAACTCGACCTTGTCGGCCTTGCGTTCGAACGCGGCGTACAAGCGGCGGCCGAGCACATTGAGGTCGCGCTTGTTGATCAGGCTGACGGTCTGTTCGCTGCGGGCGAACTGGGTCAGGAAGCGATAACTGTAGTTCAGTTCATTGACCAGGGCGCGGCGTTCGGCACTGACCTGGCGGACTTTCCACTGGCTGCGGCTGTCGAGCAAGGCCAGTTGCCGCTGATCCCAATGCCACTCGTGGGCCAGGCGTTCCAGCAGCGAGCGCTGCCAGCTCTGGGTGCGGCTGTTGCCAGTAAGCTTGCGGTTGACCTTGAGATAAAGCGCGCGCCGCACCAGTTCCAACCGCTCCGGTTCGTTGCGGGCGCTGAGGTATTCCTCGATGCGTCGGTACACCACCATGTACGGATCCAGCTCATCCAGATCCAGCTGATTGGCGAACACGGCCTGCTTGTACCGCAGGCTCAGGCACCGCACGTTCGGGTGTTCGCTGGCGTAGACCTCGGTCAGCAGCAGCTTGAGCACCGACTTGTAGGGCGACTCGATGCCCTTGAACAATTGCCACAGGCCGGCGCCGATGAACTCGCCCGGCGGAATCGTCGCCAGATGCCCGAGATCAAGCGTCTCGTCGGCGCGAATGAAGCGCTTGGACAGCAAGGTGTGGGTGTACTGGTCGTAAGCGGTTTCTTCGTAGACCGGCACCAGCCACCAGATCGGTGTGCGCCCGGCCAGCCAGATCGCGGTGCGATAAAACTCGTCCAGCAACAGATAGTGCTGAGTGCTGCCGCAGTTTTCGGAGCTGAGCTGGGTGTCGCGTTCGCCTTTGACGAAGCGCACCGGATCGATCAGGAAGAAGTGCGCCTCGGCGCCTTGGGTCGCGGCCCAGGCTTCGAGGAGCTGGCATTTTTTGCGCAGTTCGGCGAGTTCGTTTTCGCTCAGATCCGGTGCGTGGCAAACCCACACGTCCATGTCGCTCTGATCGGCCTGAGCCAGGGTGCCGAGGCTGCCCATCAGGAACAAACCGTGAATCGGCCGAGGCGGGTTGCTGCCATGGCGCGGCTTGTAGGAGAACGAGCGGGTCAGGCGCTGCGCTTCGGCGAGGGCGTTGGCGTCCGGCTCATAGTTGGACAGCCCGGCGGGGGTGCTGCCGGAAACATAGCCCGGCAACAGCGGGTGATTGACGTGGAAGAACAGTGGCAGCAGGGTCAGTACGCCTTGCTGGCGGCTCGACAGGCCTTCAAGTGCCCGGCCAAGCCGGCCATCATTGAGTTTGAGAAAACGCGCGCGCAGCTGGCTGAGCACCTTGCGGTCGATGCCTTCGTCCAGGTCGGGGCGGATTTCATGGGTGCGCGTCATGTCAGCTCAAACCGGCTCGCAGGCTCGGACGAAGAGGGTCTCGGAATGGGAGGCAGTTTAGCCTTTGCGCAGCGGGACTTTTAAGCTGAATTTGTTTTTTGACGTCAGATTTTTAGCGCGGGGTGCCGGGTAGGCCCGCGGAAATCCCGTGGCAGGAGTTCCCGTGGGCAAAGACGGGGGGAATCAGGCGGTTTCCTGCTCTCTCAGAATGGTCAGCACGGTTTGCACATTTTGCGCGGCATCGCGACCCAAGCTGGTCAGATACCCGCCATCAGGCTGGTCGGTGAGTTCTTTCTCGAAGAGGCGTTTGGCGGCGGCGATATGTTTCGGGGCAGCGGTCTGATGAATTTTCAAACCTTCCTGGGAACTGTCCAGGTTGAAGAGTGCGAGGACTTCCAGTTCGGCAACCAGCTCAGGGGTAAGCGACATAAGGACTCCAGACTTTCTAGGAATTGGACGACAGCGCCCCTAAGGTGAACCCGCTTTTGCGGCATGTCCAGTGCCAGTGGCCGGGTTTTTCCTTTCGAGGTGGAGTGCAGTGTAGTCAGGGGCCTGGAGATGGTGCGGCAGATACGTAACAAACATTGTAGGAGTGAGCCTGCTCGCGATTGCGCCGTGTCAGTCAGCTGATTTTTTGCTGAAAGAACGCAATCGCGAGCAGGCTCACTCCTACAGGATCGGGGTTTACTGCTTTTCCGGTGGCAGCTCTGGCAGCGCACGCAGCGCAGTTTCATACCACTCGGTATTGAACGCGCGGTCTTCGTCGAGCATTGCGTCAATCTCGTAGGCCAGCACATGAGCCATCAAATTGAGGATCTCCTCGCGCTCGACGCCCACCAGGGTCAGCTTGTTGTAGGTCGCCTTGGCCGCTGGCGGGTTGTCGCTTTCGATCTGGTTCTCGATGGCTTCGATCAACGTCGCCTCGGTGAACTCTTCTTCGTCGTTGTCGATGTCTGTCGGCTCGCTCATGGCAGGCTCCTCAAGGAAAGGCGCCAGTTTACCCGCATTCAGCGGCGTGATGCTGCTGGCAGGATCGTGGCGGGCGATCTATAAACAGTGACTGCCCACCCCGCACGGCCTGGAGGCTATGTGATGTTCAAGCTCTACGGATTCGCTGTCAGCAACTACTACAACATGGTCAAGCTGGCGCTGCTGGAAAAGGGCCTGGCGTTCGAAGAAGTCACCTTCTACCCGACGCCGACGCCTGAATCATTGGCGATCAGTCCACGCGGCAAAGTGCCGGTGCTGGGCGTCGAGGCGGGTTTCATCAACGAAACCGCGATCATCCTCGAATACCTCGAACAGACCCAGAAGGGCACGCCGCTGCTGCCGAGCGATCCATTCGAGCGGGCGCAGGTGCTGGCGATTGCCAAGGAAATCGAGTTGTACATCGAGCTGCCGGGCCGCGCCTGTTATGGCGAAGCGTTCTTCGGCTCGCCGGTGCCGGAGGCGATCAAGGAGAAAACCAAAGCCGAGTTGCTGCTGGGTTTCGCGGCGTTGGGTCGACACGGCAAATTCGCCCCGTACGTGGCGGGCGACAGTTTGAGCATCGCGGATGTGTACTTCCTGTACAGCGTGCCGCTGGCGTGTGCGGTCGGGCAGAAACTGTTCGGGATCGATTTGCTGGCAGAGATGCCGAAGGCCAAGGCGCTGTTGGAGCGGCTTGAGCAGAATCCGCATGTGCAGAAGATTGCGACGGACAAAGAGTTGGCGATGCCGGCGTTTTTGGCGATGATCGCAGCGAAGAAGTAGGTCTTGCAGTGTTCTGAAGTCAGCATTCGCGAGCAAGCCCGCTCCCACATTTGGACTGTATTAACAAATCCAGACTGTGGGAGCGAGCCTGCTCGCGAAGCTTTTGACCTTTAGCGGCTGGCGATCAGGGCCTGACCGCGAGCCACGGCGGCCTTGACCTGCGCCGGCGCAGTGCCGCCGATATGGTCACGGGCATTCACCGAGCCTTCCAGGGTCAGCACGGCGAACACGTCCTGCTCGATCTGGTCGCTGAACTGACGCAGTTCTTCCAGGCTCATCTCGGCCAGATCCTTGCCGGTGTCGACGCCGTACTTCACCGCGTGACCGACGATTTCGTGGCAGTCACGGAACGGCAGGCCACGGCGCACCAGGTAGTCCGCCAGGTCGGTCGCGGTGGAGAAGCCGCGCAGCGCCGCTTCGCGCATGATCGCGTGTTTCGGTTTGATCGCCGGGATCATGTCGGCAAAGGCGCGCAGCGAATCGCGCAGGGTGTCGGCGGCGTCGAACAGCGGCTCTTTGTCTTCCTGGTTGTCCTTGTTGTAGGCCAGTGGCTGGCCTTTCATCAGGGTCAGCAGGCCCATCAGTGCACCGAACACGCGGCCGGTCTTGCCGCGTACCAGTTCCGGCACGTCCGGGTTTTTCTTTTGCGGCATGATCGAGCTGCCGGTGCAGAAACGATCCGGCAGATCAATGAACTGGAACTGCGCGCTGGTCCACAGCACCAGCTCTTCGGAGAAACGCGACAGGTGCATCATCGCGATGCTCGCGGCCGAGCAGAATTCGATGGCGAAGTCGCGATCGGAAACGTTGTCCAGCGAGTTGCCGCCGACGGCGTCGAAGCCCAACAGTTGCGCGGTGTATTCGCGGTCGATCGGGTAGGTGGTGCCGGCCAGCGCGGCGCTGCCCAGTGGCATGCGGTTGGTGCGCTTGCGGCAGTCGACCAGACGCTCGTAGTCGCGGCTGAGCATTTCGAACCAGGCCAGCATGTGGTGGCCGAAGGTCACTGGCTGGGCAGTTTGCAGGTGAGTGAAGCCGGGCATGATGCTCGCGGCTTCGCGCTCGGCTTGTTCCAGCAAACCTTTCTGCAGGCGGGTGATCTCGGCCAGGATCAGGTCGATCTCGTCGCGCAGCCACAGCCGGATGTCGGTGGCGACCTGGTCATTACGGCTGCGCCCGGTGTGCAGTTTCTTGCCAGTGATGCCGATGCGATCGGTCAGGCGCGCTTCGATGTTCATGTGCACGTCTTCGAGGTCGACGCGCCAGTCGAACTGGCCGGCCTCGATTTCGCCCTGAATGGTCTTCAGGCCGTCGATGATGCTGTCGCGCTCGGCATCGGTCAGCACGCCGACCTTGGCCAGCATAGTGGCGTGGGCGATCGAGCCCATGATGTCGTGGCGATACAGGCGCTGGTCGAAGGTGACGGAGGCGGTGAAGCGGGCGACGAAGGCGTCGACGGGTTCACTGAAGCGGCCGCCCCAGGACTGATTGGTCTTGTCAGTGCTCATGAATTCGCTCGTATCGGCTTGAAGAAAGAAGGCGTGAAACGCTGGCGCGGATAATAACAGGGTTGCCAATCCTGTCGCTGACACCGGTCGATACGTTTTTTTCTCATCTGCTCATTCATAGTCGGCGCTGTCTGCGGGGGATTTGCGCAAGGATATTTTTCGATTGAGCAATATCGGCCCGGCAAGCGTCTACAGTTGGACATAAGGGTCGGCGCGACTGCGGATCGCGCAAGTGCCGACTATAAGAAGAGGGGGTGGGTGGTTTTGTCCTTTGGCATACCCCGTGAAAAACGCAGGAAACAGCGGGCTTTGAGCAGTACGACCCGGACACTGGCAAATATTGCTGGCCGACGTACGGCACTTTTTGGCGCTCGGGCTAGTCTTAGCGTGGATCGCGGTGACGGACGTCACTTCACCTGTCTACGCTATCCTTGTGCGAGACTCACGCAGGAATCCAGCGCAATATGAATGTCCTGATCGTTGATGACGAACCACTGGCTCGCGAGCGCCTAAGCCGAATGGTAAGCGAGCTCGAGGGTTATACAGTCCTGGAGCCCAGCGCCACGAATGGCGAAGAGGCGTTGGCGCTGATCGACAGCCACAAGCCGGATATCGTGCTGCTCGATATCCGCATGCCGGGCCTCGATGGCCTGCAGGTCGCTGCCCGTCTGTGCGAGCGCGAAACGCCGCCGGCCGTGGTGTTTTGCACCGGCCCCGATGAATTTGCCGTGGAAGCCCTGCAGGCCAGCGCCGTGGGCTATGTGGTGAAACCCGTGCGAACCGAACATCTGCATGACGCCCTGAAACGGGCTGAACGTCCCAACCGGGCCCAACTCTCGGCCCTGACCCGTCCCGCCGCCGAAAGCGGTAACGGCCCGCGCAGCCATATCAGCGCCCGGACCCGCAAAGGCATTGAGCTGATCCCGCTGGATCAGGTGGTCTATTTCATTGCCGATCACAAATACGTGACGCTGCGCCATGAAAGCGGCGAGGTTCTGCTGGACGAGCCGCTGAAAGCCCTCGAAGACGAATTCGGCGAGCGTTTTGTGCGTATCCACCGCAACGCGCTGGTCGCCCGTGACCGCATCGAGCGTCTGCAACGCACGCCGCTGGGGCATTTCCAGCTGTTCCTCAAAGGCCTCAATGGTGATGCGCTGATCGTCAGTCGTCGACATGTGGCCGGTGTGCGCAAGATGATGCAGGGCCTCTGACCCGGCCTTCGCGCTTGGTTTCACTTTCTTCTACCGGGCATTGCAGGCCAGGGAGGCCACGCCGTTTCTGATTCAAGTCAAAGTGGATTTGGCTGAGCTGTTATTATCCGCCGTATCTATTCAGTACGGATTGATCCATGTCCTCTCGCGAAATCCGCATCGCCACCCGTAAAAGTGCGCTGGCCCTCTGGCAGGCCGAATACGTCAAAGCTCGTCTGCAAGCGGCCCATCCGGGTTTGCTGGTGACGCTGGTGCCCATGGTCAGTCGCGGCGACAAGCTGCTCGACTCGCCGCTGTCGAAAATCGGCGGCAAGGGCCTGTTCGTCAAGGAACTGGAAACCGCGCTGCTGGAAAACGAAGCCGACATCGCCGTACACTCGATGAAAGACGTGCCGATGGACTTCCCCGAAGGCCTTGGCCTGTTCTGCATCTGCGAACGCGAAGACCCGCGCGATGCTTTCGTTTCCAATACCTACGCCAGCCTGGATGCGCTGCCTGCCGGCGCCATCGTCGGCACCTCCAGCCTGCGGCGTCAGGCGCAGTTGCTGACCCGTCGTCCTGATCTGGAAATCCGCTTCCTGCGCGGTAACGTCAACACTCGTCTGGCCAAGCTCGATGCCGGCGAGTACGACGCGATCATCCTCGCGGCGGCCGGTCTGATCCGTCTCGGTTTCGAAGACCGCATCACCTCGGCCATCAGCGTCGACGACAGCCTGCCGGCCGGTGGTCAGGGCGCCGTTGGCATCGAGTGCCGCAGCGCCGACACGCAAATCCACGCCTTGCTCGCACCGTTGCATCACGCCGACACCGCTTCGCGCGTGACCGCTGAACGCGCGCTCAATAAACATCTGAATGGCGGCTGCCAGGTGCCGATTGCCTGCTACGCCGTGCTCGAAGGTGAGCAGTTGTGGTTGCGTGGGCTGGTGGGCGAGCCGAGTGGTGGCAAGCTGCTCAGCGCCGAGGCGCGCGCGCCGCGTGCCGATGCCGAGACGCTGGGGGTGAAGGTTGCCGAAGACTTGCTCAGCCAGGGTGCCGACGACATTCTCAAAGCGGTGTATGGCGAGGCAGGTCACGAGTGACTGGCTGGCGCCTGCTGCTGACGCGCCCTGCGGATGACTCTGCGGCGCTGGCCGCGGTGTTGGCCGGACAGGGGGTTTTCAGCAGCTGCCTGCCGCTTCTGGACATAGCGCCGCTGCCGGTCTCTGCCAAGATACGTCAGGCGCTGGCGCGGCTTTCGGGTTGCAGCGCGGTCATCGTGGTCAGCAAACCGGCGGCGCGGATTGCGCTTGATCTGCTGGACGCTTATGGACCTCGGTCGTTGTCGATGCCGTGGTTCAGCGTCGGCGCGGCGACTGCGCAGATTCTTCGCGATCACGGTCTCGACGTACACTTTCCCGCCGACGGCGATGACAGTGAAGCCCTGCTGCAATTGTCGCGTCTGCGCGAGGCGGTCACCGAGCCCGGCGCGCAGGTGCTGATCCTGCGTGGCGAGGGTGGCCGCGAGCTGCTCGCCGAGCGCCTGCGCGCGCTTGGTGCTAGTGTCGAGTATCTGGAGTTGTATCGGCGTGACCTGCCGGCCTACCCGCCGCAAGAGCTGCCGCGGCGGATTGCAGCGGAACGCTTGAACGGGCTGGTGGTCAGCAGTGGACAGGGTTTCGAGCACTTGCGCCAGATGGCCGGCGATGCCTGGCCTTCAATTGCGCAGTTGCCGTTGTTTGTGCCGAGCCCAAGGGTCGCCGAGCTGGCGCGTGCCGCCGGGGCCCGAACAGTTGTGGATTGCCGCGGCGCGAGTGCCGCGGCTTTGCTGACGGCGTTACGGGAGCATCCCGTGCCCGTTCTCTAATGCAAAGGATGGATACGTGAGCGAAACAGCCTTGCCTAAAGATGATGTCCAGCCTGTGATCGATGCCCAGGTTGAAACTCCACCGCCGGCCAAAGAGCCGCGCCGAGGCAACGGACTGGCCATTGTCGCCCTGTTGCTCGGCGCTGCCGGCGTGGCGATCGGTGGCTGGGGTGTCTGGCAGGTGCGTCACCTGCAGACCAACACCGCACAACAGTCCGATCAGGTGCAGGCGTTGAACGATCAGGCGCAGAGCCTCAAGCTCAACGAACAGCGCCTGACCGAGCGCCTCGCGCAACTGCCCGGTGCCGATGAACTCGCCGAGCGCCAGCGTCTGGTGACGCAACTGCAGGGTGATCAGCAGCGCCTCAACCAGCGCCTGGAAACCGTTCTCGGCGCCAGCCGCAAGGACTGGCGTCTGGCCGAGGCCGAGCACCTGCTGCGTCTGGCCAGCCTGCGCCTCTCGGCCCTGCAGGACATCAGCAGCGCCCAGGCGCTGGTGCAGGGGGCCGACGAAATCCTCCGTGAACAGAACGATCCCGGCTCGTTCGCCGCCCGCGAGCAAGTGGCCAAGACCCTCGTCGCCCTGCGCAGCACCGAGCAGCCGGATCGCACCGGGCTGTTCCTGCGCATCGGGGCCTTGCGTGATCAGGTCATCCAACTGACCGAACTGGCGCCGGAGTACAAGGATCGCGGCGAATCGCTGCTGGGCCTGACCGCTGATGGCGATGGTGCCAGTCGCTGGGCGCAGTGGTGGGATAAGGTGTCGCGCTACATCCGCATCGATTTCAATGCCGACAAGAATGTGAAGCCACTGCTGGCCGGGCAAAGTCTGAGTCAGGTACGCCTGGCGCTGAGCCTGGCGCTGGAGCAGGCGCAATGGGCGGCGCTCAATGGCCAGGGGCCGGTCTACAGCCAGGCGCTGACCGAAGCACGGGACGTGCTCAAGGGCAATTTCAATCCGGATAATCCGCAGAGCAAAATCATGCTCGAACAGGTTGCCGAGCTGAGCCAGCAACCTGTGACGGTCAAGACCCCGGACCTGACCGGCACGTTGAGCGCGGTGCAGGCTTACCTGGAACGCCGTAACGTCAACGCTGAAGAATCGGTCAAACCGTTCGCCAAACCTGCCGCCAACACCGCGCAGGAGACCACGCCATGAAACGCCTGTATGTGATCGTGTTTCTGGTGATCGCCGCGACGGCGGCGCTGGGCCTGGCGATTGCCGAGCATTCCGGTTACGTGCTGGTTGCCTACAAGAGCTTTCGCTATGAATCGAGCCTGTGGGCGACGCTGGCGCTGATTGCGGTGTTGTGGCTGTTGATCTGGGGCATCAAGGCCCTGATCGAGCTGATCATGACGTCCGGTGGCGTGGTCAATCCGTGGTCACGGCGCAACCGCAGCCGGCGGGTGCAGGTGGCCATCGAACACGGTCAGCTGGATCTGGCCGAAGGTCGCTGGGCCAGCGCGCAACGTCACCTCGCTCGCGCCGCCGAGGCCGAGCGCCAGCCGCTGTTGTATTACCTCGGCGCGGCACGCGCGGCCAACGAACAAGGCAAGTACGAGGAGTGTGATCAGTTGCTCGAGCGTGCCCTGGAGCGCCAGCCTCAGGCCGAACTGGCGATTGCCTTGAGTCACGCGCAGTTGCAGACCGATCGTGGTGACACTGACGGCGCCTTGGTGACCCTGCAAGCGATGCATGAGCGGCATCCGCATAACGTACAGACCTTGCGACAGTTGCAGCGTCTGCATCAGCAGCGTGGCGACTGGGCGGCGGTCATTCGCCTGTTGCCGGAACTGCGCAAGGACAAGGTGTTGCCGCCGGCCGAGCTGGCGGAACTCGAACGGCGTGCCTGGGGCAACAACCTGTCCCTGGCGGCGCATCGTGACGAGGACGGCAAAGTCGGTCTGCAGTCACTCACGCGTGCCTGGGAGCAATTGACTTCCGCGCAGCGTCAGGAGCCGGCGCTGGTGCTGGCATACGCCGAACAACTGCGTCAGCTGGGGGCTCAGGTCGAGGCGGAAGAAGTCCTGCGCAGCGCCCTCAAGCGCAAGTACGACAGCCACCTTGCACGTCTTTATGGCCTGGTGCGCGGCAGCGATCCGGCGCGTCAGTTGCAGACCGCCGAAGGCTGGCTCAAGGAGCATCCGGCTGATCCAAGCCTGTTGCTGACCCTCGGTCGTCTCTGTCTGCAAACCAGCTTGTGGGGCAAGGCCCGGGATTATCTGGAAAGCAGTCTGCGGGTGCAGCGTAACCCGGAAGCCTGCGCCGAGTTGGCGCGCCTGCTCGCGCAACTGGGTGATACCGAGCGTAGCAACCAGTTGTTCCAGGAGGGTCTCGGCCTGCTGGATGAACGCCTGCTGGCCGCGCCGTTACCGGTGCCGGTTCGCGCCTGAAATCACGAGGGAGGCCACTCCCTCGTCAACGTTCAGTGAGCGAATAATTACCTCTGGCGGGCGTGTTGGGCAAAGTCCTACAGCGGACTACACCTATTCCTCTCGCGCCTGTCGGGTTTTCCCTACACTTCTGGTGAACTGTCGCCAGGCACCTGCCTTGAAAGGCTGACAAGCTTTCCTCTACCGTAACTGCCTGTCTCCACTGCTACGGAAAAGCCATGTCGTTGGCCTGTTCACGCTCCTTGTTTTTTACGGCTTTCACTGCAGGCGCACTGGCCCTGGGAGCTTCCTATTACCTCGAATATGCGGTCGGGCTGATGCCCTGCAGTCTGTGCCTGGCGCAACGCTTCTTCATGGCGTTGCTGATGGTCTGTTGCGGGCTGGCGGCGATTCACGGCCCACGGCGTGTCGGCCTGTCGCTCTATTGGGCGGCCGCGCTTGGCCTGAGCCTGGGCGGAACCACGGCGGCCTGGCGGCAGGTGTTGTTGCAGAGTGATCCGCTGGTGCAAATGACCAGTTGCGCGCCCGATTCCGAAGCGCTGTTCAGCAACCTGCCGTGGTTGTGCGCAACGCTGCGGATGTTCAAGGGCGGTGTCGATTGCGCGGAAATTTCCTGGACGCTGTTCGATTTGAGCATCCCGGAATGGAGTCTGCTGTTCTTTGTGGCGATGTCGATCCTTGCGGTTTACCAGTTACTGCGTCTGGTCTGGAGCGCGCTGCAACGACCGCTCAGCGGCGAAGCGTCGCACCGGGCGCTGGTCGGGGATTAAACACTTGTATGAACTTTATCTCCTGCGTACCTTGAAGCCATAGGCGTGCGGGCATAATCTGGCCCGCACGTGTCATTGGATTTATGTTGCTCGATGACGCTCTGCCCGGTCGGCCTCCAAGCGATAAAAGCCAGAAGAGGGGCGCGGGTGTAGAGCAGCATGACCCACAAGGGAAGAGAGATCGCCATGCTCGAAAGTTGTCAGAATGCTCAGGAACGCTGGGGTGGAGTTCATCTGCTGATCGACCGCTGGTTGCAGGAGCGTGAAGATCTGATCGGTGCCTACGACAAGTTGGGTGACAAACCCCAGGCTCTGTCCGAGAACCGTAAACCCTTGCTTGAATTCTGCGGCGTGCTGGTCGATTACGTCTCGGCCGGGCACTTCGAAATCTACGAACAGCTGACCGGCGAAGCCAAGGCGTTCGGTGACACGCGCGGCCTCGAACTCGCCGAAACCCTCTACCCGCGCATCGACGTCATCACCGAAAAACTCCTCGCCTTCAACGACCTTTGCGATGAAGGCAAATGCGTTGCCGAGAAGTTCAAGGAACTGGGTGGCCTGCTGCACGAACGCTTCGAACTGGAAGATTGCCTGATTGAAGTGCTGCACACCGCACACAAGCAGGAAGATCCGGTTCAGGCCTGATTCGTTTCTCGCCGACATGAAAAACGCGGTGCGCCGAAAGCGCACCGCGTTTTTTTATGCAGGCGAGTCGGCGTCGGTCAGCTCGTTGCACCGCGCAATTCGACCTCAAACACCAGCGGTGTGAACGGCGCGATCAGATCGCCCGCACCGTCGGCGCCGTAGGCTTGATCCGATGGAATCACCAGTCGCCACTTCGCGCCAACCGGCATGTTCTGCAACGCCGTACGCCACCCGGCAATCACGCTGTCGAGGCTGAACCATTGTGGCTGAGTGTTCTGATCGAACACGGTGCCATCCGGCAGGCGACCGACATACAGCACCTGCACTTTTCCATCCGGCCCGGCCTTGGGGCCAGTGCCCGGGCTCAGCTCGGTCAGCAGGATGCCGTCGGCCAATTCCTTCACACCCGGTTTGGCTTTTTCGGCGGTGAGAAAACGCTGCTCGTTTTCCATCGCGGCATCACTGGAAGGCAGCGACGAGTGTTCGGCGTTTTGCGATTCGTGATCGGCCAGGATCTGCTCGATCCGCGCTTCGCTCAGGGCCAGCGGCTTGCCTTGATAGGCCTGCTGCAAACCTTCGACCAATGCCTGAATCTGCAATTGCGGCACCTCTTGGCGCAAGCGTTCACCGAGGCTGGCACCGAGGCTGTAGGCCAGATCGTGAGCATCGTTCGCGGTGGTTTTTTCGTCGGCGTGGGCGGCGGAAAAAATCATCCAGAGGGATAAAAAAAGGTAGCGCGACATGGGCACTCTCCGTCCTGAGATGCGGGCGATTATGCCAGCGCGAAGGTCTGCAACGGTGAACTGCTTTTGTCTTTGTGCAGAACATTTTCACTTCGTTGCAACGCAACGGTTTCGATACTGTCAAGATGACCTAGCGGCGGTAACTGCAGAGGTCTAGTATGAGCCGCACTCACGTCAGCCAGGAGGTAAACCATGTCGGCCACCAAGAAGCCTGTAAACACTCCGTTGCACCTACTCCAACAACTCTCGGGCAGCCTGCTCGAGCATTTGGAAAACGCTTGCTCCCAAGCCTTGGCTGATGCTGAAAAACTGCTCGCCAAACTGGAAAAGCAACGCGGCAAGGCGCAAGAAAAACTGCACAAGTCCCGTACCAAATTGCAGGACGCGGCCACTGCCGGTAAAGCCAAGGCGCAGAACAAGGCCAAGGCTGCCGTCAAAGAACTCGAAGACTTGCTCGACGCGCTGAAGGGGCGTCAGTCCGACACTCGCGGCTACATTCTGCAACTCAAGCGTGATGCCCAGGAAAGCCTGAAACTGGCCCAGGGTGTCGGCCGTGTGCAAGAGGCTGCCGGCAAAGCGCTGTCCTCCCGCGCCGCCAAACCAGCAGCAGCGCCTGCGAAAAAAGCGGCAGCCAAACCTGCTGCGGCGAAAGCCCCGGCGAAAACCGCTGCGGCAAAACCGGCAGCCAAACCAGCAGCCAAGGCACCGGCTAAAACCGCCGCCAAACCTGCTGCAAAAACCGCAGTGAAAAAACCGGCTGCGGCGAGCGCTGCGAAACCGGCCGCACGTACTGCCGCTGCCAAACCTGCAGCGGCAAAACCGGCTACCAAGCCAGCAGCAAAACCTGCTGCGCGTAAAGTCGCTCCGGCAAAAACCGCTGCTGCTAAACCAGCTGCCAAAGTAGCGGTAAAACCGGCTGCCAAACCTGCCGCGAAAACCGCCGCTGCAAAACCGGCAGCCAAGACTGCGGCCAAACCGGTCGCGGCAAAACCTGCTGCCAAGGTTGCTGCCAAACCAGCGGCCAAGCCTGCCGCTAAAACCGCTGCCAAACCTGCAGCAGCAAAACCTGCGACCGCTGCAGCCAAGCCTGCCGCCAAACCAGTAGCCGCAAAGCCAGCCGCTAAACCAGCCGCCAAGCCAGCTGCCAAACCTGCCGCGAAAAAACCGGCCGCTGCCAAACCCGCTGCCGCCAAACCGGCGACTGCACCGGCCGCCAAGCCAGCCGCTCCAGCGCCGGCCGCCGCACCTGCTCCAGCCGCTTCCACCTCGACCACCACGACGGCGCCAACGCCAGCCGCTGCGTCGAGCGTCAGCAGCAACCCGACCAGCGCTTCCTAAGCGCCGGTTGCCGCGACGCGCAGCACGTGCAGCGCGTCGCGGTTCGGGCTGGCGGCCGATCCCGTCAGACTTTCCAGCCACTCCCCCGACGCTGATGCGTCATCGCGCGGCCAATCCTGCGCAACCTGTTCCAGTTGCCACAGCAGATGCCGTTCGGCTTCCAGCTCCAGCGCTTTCATTTGTTCTCGCAGCCCCTTGAGCACCGGATCTTCCTCGGCCAGGGTTTTCCACTGAGTACGCAACGCACGCAGTGGCTGCACCACCTCCACATCCCACGGCCCCACCAGCATTTTCAGCTGCTGCACGCGCTGTTCGTCGCAGGCCGCGCCGCGCTGTTCCAGCCATAAACCACACAGCAGCAGGCAGACATTGGCCCCCGCCGTTTGCAGTTGCAGGCAAGCAGGTTCCACGCCCGGTCGGGCGTAGATGGCAAGGGAAAAGCTCCACAGGTCAGAGGACATCGTGCTACTCGCGCCAGTTGTGAGCGAAGCTGGTAGACTCCGCCGCCATTATGATCCGACTTCAGAACCTGACTTTACAGCGTGGCCCGCAACGTCTGCTAGAAGACGCCGAGCTGACCCTGCACGCCGGCCACAAAGCCGGCCTCATCGGCGCCAACGGCGCCGGCAAATCCAGCCTGTTTGCCTTGCTGCGCGGCGAGTTGCACCCGGACTCGGGCGATTGCCTGCTGCCGGCCGACTGGCGGATCGCGCACATGCGCCAGGAGGTCGACACGCTCGAACGCCTGGCGGTCGACTATGTGCTCGATGGCGACCTGCGTCTACGCGAAGTGCAACGTGACCTCGCCGCCGCCGAAGCGGCCCACGATGGCACGGCTCTGGCCCGTCTGCACGCCGAACTCGACAGCGCCGACGGCTATACCGCCGATGCGCGGGCGCGCAAGTTGCTGGCCGGTCTCGGTTTCACCAATGAACAGATGGATCGTCAGGTAGGAGATTTCTCCGGTGGCTGGCGGATGCGTCTGAACCTGGCGCAGGCCTTGATGTGTCCGTCGGACTTGTTGTTGCTCGACGAACCGACCAACCACCTGGATCTCGACGCGATCATCTGGCTCGAAGAGTGGCTGAAAAGCTACCCGGGCACCCTGCTGCTGATTTCCCACGACCGCGACTTCCTCGATGAAGTGGTCGATCACGTGGCCCATGTCGATCAGCGCAAACTGACCCTCTACCGTGGTGGCTACACCGCGTTCGAACGCGCCCGTGCCGAACGCCTGGCCCAGCAGCAACAGGCCTACGAGAAGCAGCAGGCGCAACGTGCGCACATGGAAAGCTACATCGCCCGCTTCAAGGCCCAGGCCACCAAGGCCCGTCAGGCGCAGAGCCGGATCAAGGCCCTGGAGCGCATGGAAGAGCTGTCGGCGGCCCACGTCGATTCGCCGTTCGATTTCGTGTTCCGCGAATCGACCAAGATCTCCAGTCCGCTGATCGACCTGTCCGATGCGCGTCTGGGTTACGGCGATAAAACCATCCTGGAGAAGGTCAAGCTGCAACTGACCCCGGGTGCGCGGATCGGTCTGCTCGGGCCGAACGGCGCCGGTAAATCGACCCTCATCAAGAACCTCGCCGGCGAGCTCGAACCGCTGGCCGGGCGTCTGACCCGTGGCGAGAACACCGTCGTCGGCTACTTCGCCCAGCATCAGCTCGACTCGCTGGATGCCAAGGCCAGCCCGCTGCTGCATTTGCAGCGTCTGGCGCCGACCGAGCGTGAACAGACTCTGCGCGACTTCCTCGGTGGTTTCGACTTCCGTGGCGCGCGCATCGACGAGCCGGTGCTGAATTTCTCCGGTGGCGAGAAAGCGCGTCTGGCGCTGGCATTGATCGCCTGGGAACGACCGAACCTGTTGCTGCTCGACGAACCGACCAACCACCTCGACCTGGAAATGCGCCTGGCGCTGACCATGGCGCTGCAGGAATTCAGCGGCGCGGTATTGGTGGTGTCTCACGATCGGCACTTGCTCAAGAGCACCACCGACAACTTCTACCTGGTCGCCGATGGCAAGGTCGAAGAGTTCGATGGCGACCTCGAAGACTACGCGCGCTGGCTGGTGGAATACCGTCAGCGCAATGCGCCGGTCAGCAACACTCCGGTCAATCCGGACAAGACCGACAAGAAGGCTCAGCGCCAGGCCGCTGCTGCATTGCGTCAGCAACTGGCACCGCACAAGCGCGAGGCCGACAAGCTTGAAGCCGAACTGGGCAAGCTCCACGAGAAGCTGGCGAAGGTCGATGCCAGCCTCGGCGACAGCGACATCTACGAGCCGGCACGCAAGAACGAGTTGCGTGATCTGCTGGCCGAACAGGCCAAATTGAAGGTGCGCGAAGCCGAGCTCGAAGAAGCGTGGATGGAAGCGCTGGAAACCCTGGAAAGCATGCAGGCGGAGCTGGAGGCGTTGTCCTGATGGACGCGTTCAAGTGGCCATTGCCGGCGGTGTGGGTCGAGCCGATCTGGCTCGGCGTGCAGATTCTGCTGATCCTGCTGGCGGGTTATCTCGCTCAGCGCTTCGTTGCCAAAGGCCTGACCCGTCTGGGTGAGCGCTACCCGTTTCCGCCGCAGCTGCTGATGCCGCTGCGTGGCGGTCTGCGCTGGCTGATCATGGGCAGCGCGCTGATCTTTGTGCTGGAACGCCTCGGGGTATCGGCCACGGTGTTGTGGACGGCGCTGTCGGGTTTCGTCGCGGTGGCGGCGGTGGCGTTCTTCGCGATGTGGAGTGTGCTGTCGAACCTGCTGTGCGCAATTCTGATCTTCACCGTCGGCCCGTTCCGCCTCGGCGATGTGGTCGAGCTGGTGGACACCACCGACAAGCCCGGCGTCAAGGGCCGGGTGGTGGCGATCAATCTGCTGTACACCACATTGATCGAAGCCGAGGAACTGGGAACTGGCAGTGCCATGGTGCAAGTGCCGAACAGCCTGTTCTTCCAGCGTTCGGTGCGGCGCTGGCGCGGGAGTGATGTGTTTCCTTCGAGCGGTTTCGAGAAGTAGTCTTCGGGCGTCTGATCAGACGCCTTCGCGAGCAAGCCCGCTCCCACATTGGATCTGTGATCGACACAAATCCAATGTGGGAGCGGGCTTGCTCGCGAAGAGGCCATCAGCCGTGCCCGGACCATCCAGCAAAAATCGGTAGTCATCCGCGCCAAACCGCATTAGCTTTGACGTCTGTCACGATTCACAGTCGAGGTGTGCGATGGAGCTTCAAACATGGCTGGCATTCTTTGCCGCCTGCTGGGTGATCAGTCTGTCCCCGGGCGCGGGCGCCATTGCGTCGATGTCCAGCGGTCTGCAATACGGTTTCTGGCGCGGTTACTGGAACGCGTTGGGCCTGCAAGTCGGCCTGGCGGTACAGATTGCAATTGTCGGCGCCGGGGTCGGCGCGATCCTCACCGCTTCGGCCACCGCGTTCTATGCGATCAAATGGTTTGGCGTGGCCTATCTGGTCTATCTGGCGATCAAGCAATGGCGCGCGCTGCCCATGGACATGAGCGATGACTCCGCCGTGCGCCCGATCGGCAAGCCGCTGGCGCTGGTGTTCCGCGGCTTTCTGGTGAACATCAGCAACCCCAAGGCACTGGTGTTCATGCTCGCGGTGCTGCCGCAGTTCATCAATCCGCACGCACCGCTGCTGATGCAGTACCTAGTGATCGGCGTGACCATGATCTGCGTCGATCTGATCGTCATGGCCGGCTACACCGGTCTGGCGTCCAAGGTGCTGCGCCTGTTGCGCACGCCGAAGCAGCAGAAACGCATGAACCGCACGTTTGCCGGGCTGTTCATTGGCGCGGCGGCGTTCATGGCGACGTTGCGTAAAGCGGTGGTGTAAAACCCGCGGCCACAAAAAAGGCGACCTCTTGAGGTCGCCTTTTTTTATCCGCCAAGACTTTGGAGTGACGCTCAATTGTGGCGAGGGAGCTTGCTCCCGCTTGAGTGCGCAGCGCTCACAAGCTTTTGGGTCTGCTTCGCAGCCCAGCGGGAGCAAGCTCCCTCGCCACAGAACGCGTTCAGCCAAGAGTCAGCGCAAGATCACCGGCGCGGTATCACGCGGCAAGTTGTTGCGCTGCGGCGCTTCGCGCGGCTGCTCGTACCCGCCGCCACCGAGCTGCTGGCTCAGCTGCCCGGCAACGTCCTCACCCAAAGCCTTGGACACCTCACGCACCACCCGAGGGCGATTCAGCGAGATCTTGATGTCGCGGCCGTTCACCAGTTTGGTGTCCTGTGCTTCGCCCATCGCCGTGAAGGCCGAAGTGATCTCGTAGGTCTTGGTGTTGATCAGGCTGAAATCGGCCACCAGCGTCAGGCCCAAAACCGCCGAATAGCTGTCGGTGTGCGCCAGCTCGTTCATGTCCTGGGTGAAGTCGATATCCGACACGGTGCCGAACAGCACATAGTCGGCGCCCTTGAAGTTGCCGGCCTTGATCCGCTTGATCACGTCGTACACGTCACCCTTGGACGACGCGGTGTACGGCGTGCCCTGCACCAGCTGGAACATCCCGGTGCGGAGGATTTCACCCTTGATGTCGCCGGTGAATTTACGCAGCTCACCTTGTTCGATGTAGCTGGTGGTCGCTTCCAGCTCGTTGTAGTTCGAGGAACCACTGGAGCTGTAATAACCCTCGCGATAATTGTTCTGCGCCGAAACGATGTGGATGTACTGCTCCACCCGTTCCTGATACGCCAGATCCGTTACCGCGACTTTCGGGGCCGCTTGCACGCTGAACGCGCAAGCCAGGGCCATCATGCCAATCCATGTGCGCATCAATTAACGCTCCGTGGTTTTGCGGATCTCTTTTTCGTCCATCCACTCGGCCAGACCGCTTTCAACGTCGATCAGTTGCAGGCTGAATTTGTAGAAGACGTCCTTGTAGTCGCTGCTGCGCTTGACGATCGAGCTGATCGAGCCTTCCAGGCGATATTTGGCAGCGATCATGTTGCCGGTCTTGGCCACGGTGCTCTTCTTGTACAGGCCGCTCTGGTTTTGCAGCTTGAGCTGATCGACCTGGCTCTGCATTGCGGTGTTGTCGCTGGCGAAGCGGGCGGTGCCGGACTTCATCAGCTGAGTCTTGATGCTGGTGGTGATTTCGCGGGTATCGATGTACTCGCTGGTCTTGTTCTTCACGTCGTAGACCTGCACCACCGGGCGGCCCTGCAGGATGCCGGACTGGGCCAGCGAGCGGGTCATCGATTCGGCGATCATTTGCAGGTCGGTCGAGCCGAATTCGTTGGTCACGGTTTCAACCGCTTTGGTGTCGCCGTAGCTGATGTTCTTGCTGCCCAGGGTCGGCGAGGTGTTGGCGCAACCGGAAGCCAGCAGGGCGAGGACGGCGATCAAGGAAAAGCGTGCAAACATGGGAATGCTCTCTAAAACAGGAATAGGGTGGCGGACTTAAGGCGTCTTGAGTTCCAGGCGGAAATCCACGGCTTTCGGGGTCGGGGCGATGCCCTGGATGAAGCTGGTCTGCGCGCCGTACATCATCTGGCTTTTCCAGACTTCTTCCTCGGCGACCGGGAAACCTTCCGGGCCCAGCCAGGCGAAACGGTAATAGAACGTCTTGTTGCTGTTGAGGGTGTTGGTCAACTGCACATTGACGGTCATGAAGCCGTTCTCACGGGCGACGCGCATGGCGCCGACCGCGATGTGCTTCTGTGGACCCATGGCCACGACCTTGCTCGCGGCGCTGCCCGGCTCCGGTGGTGGCGGGGTGGCGCAGCCGCTGGCCAGGACGGCGAGAGCGGCAACGGCGATGAGTTTGAAGCGCATGCAAAGACTCCGTTCTTAAGGTTGTTTGAGGCTGGCGACGTTGGTCGCGCCGGCGCTCGGGATGACGTGGGCGGCGAGGCCCGCAGCGAACACCTGATTGCCCACGGCGCGCAGGCTGATCACCTGGTAGCGCTGATCGACGGTGACCTTGACCACCGAGCCACCGACGGCGCTCGGCAGACTGACTTGGTGTTCGCCTTTCTTCAAGCGCAGACGCACCACTTGGGTGTTGTCCGGCAGGGTGCGCCACGTACGGGTATCGGCACCTTCCAGCACCGCTGAAGAAATACCCACGGCGAGACCGGCCAGCGGGTTGGTTTCGTTGATTTTCTTCTGCGCCACACCTTTGGTGATCGCGCGCACGGTGGTGCGGACGATGATCCCCGGCATGTCATCGCGCAGGGCGCGACGGGACATGGCGGTGGTGCTGTTGAGGGCGGTCAGGTTGACTTGCTGGCCATCGACGCCAATCTGCGCGAACGGTGCGGTAGAGGTGTCAGGCTTGATGATCGGGAACGACAGCGGGGTGATCACCACGTTGTTGGAGATCGGCAACGGCAGCGGCACGCGGATCGAGTCACGCGCCGGCGCCAGACCGCTTTGCACCACGATCAGGATGTCGCTGTCTTCGCTCTTGGTCGGCTTGTCCAGATTGACCAGCGCCTGCTCCAGCAGCGGCGTGTTCGGACGCAGTTCGGCGGCTTTGCGGTAGCCCGGCGCGGCCAGGTCTTTCTCGCCCAGGGCTTCGTAGACGAAACCGGCCAGGTAATGGCTGAACGCACTCTGGTAGCTGTTTTTCAGGCTGACCACTTCTGGCGCATCGAGGCTGGCGACCGGGTAACCCTGCAGATCCTTGTACTGAGTCTTGATGCCTTCTTTTTCGGCCTCTTCCTCGCTCTTGAGGTATTCCTTGTCACGCAGGTCGGCGATCACCGCTTCACGTTCGTGAGTCTTCTTGATCGCGGTGCGGGCGCCGTCGAAGTCGTTGACCGCCAGCAGGTTGAGGGCCATCTGCGTGGTCAGCATGACTTTTTCGTAGTCGTAGCCTTCGTAGCGGCGGACCTTGTCGTTAACGATGAAGCTGCCGAACTGCGCCAGGTATTTGCCGGAGTCGAGCTTGACCGCATCTTCCCACTGCCCGACCACCTGATCGGCACTGGTCCAGGCGTTCTGACTGCCGGACAGGTCGCCCTTGGCGCGCAGCAACTCACCTTTCTCGAAGTAATAGAGCAGGTCTTTGTCGGGGCCGGTGTTGTTTTTTTCCAGCAGGGTCAGCGCGGCATCGACGTTGCCGGTGGCCAGTTGCTGGTTGGTCTGGGCCAGTTCCGAATCGTAGTTGCGAAACGCCGAACAGCCGGACAGCAGGGTGACAGCGCTGAGCGCGATCAAGGTGGGAGTGCGCAATGCCATGGGGGTACTTCTTCCCTGAGCTAGAAACTGCATCAGCCGCCGGTGCTGGTCGGGCTGGTGTGACCCATCGACAGTGGCGCTGGCCTCCTGCCAATTCCTCATAACCAGAGGAGCTTTTATGCCGCGTCGCTATAGCGCGGGCGCGGCATTATAAGCGGGCGATGCTGGCCATGTAATAGCTTTTTAATCGCACTTGTTAGTTTGGTGCCATTACTTATTTCACGGCGGATACGCGATTTCCCACCGACGTTGCAGGTTGAAAAGCGCTGCCGTTTGCGTAAATCCGCTCACCCAGCACGCGCAGGCCGATCATCTGGCGATTCTGGTCGATGCGGATGTTCAGTGGAGCGCCTGAAGTGTTCGGCAGGCTGATCTGGTGCTCGCCCTTTTTCAGACGCAGGCGCACGACCTGTGTCAGGTTGGGCAGGGTGCGCCAGGTGCGGGTGTCGGCCTGCTCGAAACCATCCCACTGGGTGACGTAGGAGGCCTTGGCCGGATTGCGGCGATTGTCGGTACCTTGAACGTCCGCCGCGAGGAACGCCCGGTAGGTGGTGCGCTGGATAATCCCGGGCATGTCGTCACGCAGTGTGCGCAAAGACATATCGGTGATGCTGTTGACCGCGATCAGCTTTTTCTCGCGACCGTCGATGCGGACCTGATTGAACGGCGCGGTGGAGTTATCCGGCACCATTACCGGGAAGGAAATGTTGGCGACGATCACCTGACCGTCCTTGAGCTGCACCGGATACGGTACGCGCACCGAGCTGCGGGCCGGTGCCAGACCACTTTGCACGATGATCAGCACATCGCTTTCGTCGGCCTTGAGTCCGGGGCTGTCGAGGTCGCGCAGTGCCTGTTGGAAAAACGGCATGTCCGGGCGCAGCTCGATGGCCTGACGATAACCGGGCGCCGCCAGGTCTTTTTCGCCGAGCGCCTCATAGGTGAAGCCGGCGAGGTAGTGACTGAACGCGCTCTGGTAACCGTTTTTCAGGGCAATCACTGCCGGGGATTCGAGCATCACCACCGGATAACCCTGCAGGTCCTTGTAGTGCACGCGCGCGCCCTGGGCCTTGGCCGCATCTTCGATACGTTCGTATTCCAGCTCCCGCTGCCGGGCGATCAGCGCTTCGCGTTCGTGGGTTTTCTTGATGTCGGCACGGGCCCCGTCGAAGTCATTCAGCGCCAATTGGTTGAGGGCCATTTGCGTGGTCAGCATGACTTTTTCATAGTCGTAGCCATCGTAGCGCCGCAGCTTGTCATTGATGATGCCGCCCCAGTGATCGCCCATCGCCGCGAGCAACTTGTCACCGGTGGTCTCGATCGTGTCCTGGCGCTCGATGATCATCTGCTCGGCGCTGCGCCAGGTTGTCTGGCTCTGCGGCAGCGCGCCGCCGGCGCTGAGGACGGCGCCCTTTTCGAAGTAGTAGAGCAGGTCTTTTTCCGGATCCGGGTTGTGCGCTTCGATCAGCGCCAGGGCGCCGTCGATATTGCCGGCCTTGAACTGGTCGGTGGTCTGTTGCAGTTCCAGGTCGTAGTTGCGATATGCGGCGCATCCGCTCAGTTGCACAACAGCGGTGATCAACAGGGGCAGCAGCAAGCGGTGGCGCATGAGGGGGTTCATCCTTGAGCGGGAAATGCGACGAGGTGGCGCATTATAGGCGGCAATAGTGGCCAAGTGATGCGTGGTTTTTGTTTGCTGATTGCACAGATCATTCGGATCACGCGGCGGATTTACCGGTGGGATGGATGCGGGGTTTGGGCTAGCCTTGCTGGCCTGATGCTTAACCATTGCGGGACTTCAATGAATCAACTGCAAGCCATGCGCGCGTTTCGTTGCATCGTCGAGTGTCGCGGGTTCAGCGCCGCTGCCGAGCGCCTCGACACCACTCACTCGACGATCTCCCGACAGTTGCAGCAGCTGGAAAGCGAACTCGGCACGCGGCTGATCAATCGCAACACTCGTGGGTTCAACCTGACCACGGCG
The DNA here is from genome assembly GCF_057799175.1 of Pseudomonas sp. 14P5.3.2. NCBI lineage: Bacteria > Pseudomonadati > Pseudomonadota > Gammaproteobacteria > Pseudomonadales > Pseudomonadaceae > Pseudomonas > Pseudomonas sp. 14P5.3.2. The sequence continues at coordinate 47,128 of NZ_JBYOKU010000023.1, forward strand.
GGGCAGCAGTATTACGCGGCGTGCGTGGACATTCTCGAACGCCTCGATCAAGCCGCGCTGGCGGTCGGTCAGGCCCATGAAAGCCCCAGCGGTGTGCTGCGCATCAGTGCACCGATGGTGATCGGTACGCTGGAACTGGCGAGCTGGCTGCCGGCATTCCAGCAGCGCTATCCCGAGATTGAGGTGGACCTGTCCTGCGATGACCGTTTCGTCGATCTGATCGCCGAGGGCTTCGATGTAGCCCTGCGCATCTGCGGGCCCCTGGCCGATTCATCCATGGTGGCGCGGTTGCTGACCGTCTCGGACATGTTGCTGGTGGCTTCGCCGGCTTACGTGGCACGCAATGGTCTGGTGCGTCTGGTGCGCGAACTCGCCGAGCATCAGTTGCTGGCGTTTGCCGGTGGCAGCGACTGGACGCTGACCGATGCGCGCGGGCTCACCAGCAGCGCGCGCGCACAGGGCCGCTTCAAGGCCGATTCGATCAGTGCGTTGCATGCTGCCGCGCTGGCCGGGGTCGGTATCGCCGCGTTCACCCGGGCCACGGTGCAGGAGGATCTGCTCAGTGGTCGGCTGGTGCAGATCCTGCCCAACTACAACCTGGGGCAGCGCCACTATTACGCGCTCTATCCGCATGCCCGGCATGTCGCGCTGAAGGTGCAGGTGTTCGTCGAATTCATGCTGGAGCATTACCGCAACACACCCGTCGCGCTGCGTTAAAACGCCACGAGACATCGACAGAGCTTGAGTGAAAAGCGTTCGAAGTGAACAATATGTAACTTCGCATTTCCATTTGAGACTCATTCATGACTGCCGCGTCCCGATTTCTGGCCTGGCTGGTGTTCCCGCTGTTGGCCCTGAGCAGTTCCAGCCTGCTGGCCGACACCGTGGAAGGCGCCCCGCAGGCGCTGCACCTGCTCGATTACATCAGCGCCGACTACCCGCCGACGGTCGAGGCGGGCAAGGTCGTCGACGACGGCGAGTACCGTGAGCAACTGGAATTCACCCAGGTGTTGCAGGGGTTGATCGGCGGCCTGCCGGCCAAACCGGAGAAAGCGGCGCTGGAGCAGGGCGTCGAGGCTTTGCATGCGGCTATCACCGCGAAGCAGGACGGCGCTGAAGTCGCGCGTCAGGCCCGGCAACTGGGGGCGCAACTGGCGGTGGCGTATGAAGTCAGCCAGGCGCCGATCATCACTCCCGATCCGACCCGCGGCGCGCCGCTGTACGCCCAGAACTGCTCGGTGTGCCACGGCGCCAGCGGTGCCGGCGACGGCCCGGCGGGCCTCGGCATGACGCCGCCGCCGGCCAATCTGCGCGATGCCGCACGCATCGATCACCTGAGCCTGTACGCGATCTACAGCACCCTCGGCCAAGGCGTCGAAGGCACGGACATGCCGGCGTTCGCCGATCAACTGGACGACCGTCAGCGTTGGGATCTGGCGACCTACATTGCCGGTTTCAGTGCCGACCCGGCCGCAGCCAAGTCCGACAAGACCTTCAACATCGCCGATCTGGCGCGCCAGACCCCGGCCGAGGTGCAGGCCGCCGAAGGCCCGCAAGCGGCGGCGACCTTCCGTGCTCAGCGCGCCCAGCCACCACAGGTCAAACGCGGCCCGGCGCAGTTGCTCGATTACACCGCCGCCACGCTGGACAAGAGCCTGACGGCGTATCGCGCCGGTGATCACGATCAGGCTTACGACCTGTCGGTGGCGGCGTATCTGGAAGGTTTCGAACTGGTCGAAAGCTCGCTGGATAACGTCGACGCCAACGTGCGCAAGGACACCGAAAAATCGCTGATGGCCTACCGTCAATCGTTGCAGGACGGCTTGCCGGTGGCGCAGGCCGAACAGCGTCTGGACGCGGCCAAGGGCAAATTGAAAGAGTCCGCCGAACTGCTCGGCAGCGATGGCCTGAGCTGGTCGCTGAGCTTCATTTCCGGCCTGCTGATTCTGCTGCGTGAAGGCCTCGAAGCGATTCTGGTGCTGGCGGCGATCCTCGCGTTCCTGCGCAATACCGGCCAGCAGTCGGCGGTGCGCAGCGTCAACATCGGTTGGGGCCTGGCGCTGCTCGCCGGGCTTGGTACCTGGGCGCTGGCGGCGTATGTGATCGACGTCAGCGGCTCGCAGCGTGAACTGCTTGAGGGCGCTACGGCGCTGTTCGCCAGCGTCATGGTGCTGTGGCTCGGCGTATGGATGCACGACCGGCGGCACGCGGCGGCCTGGCAGGATTACATCAAGCAGAGTCTGGTGGGCGGCGGCGGGCGTTTCGGCTTCGCGATCCTCGCGTTCTTCTCGGTGTACCGCGAGTTGTTCGAAGTGATCCTGTTCTACGAAACCCTGTGGCTACAGGCCGGCCCCGCCGGGCACGACGCGGTGCTGGTCGGTGGTGCGACGGCGCTGGTGCTGCTGATCGGTCTGGCCTGGGTGATCCTGCGTGGCTCGGCGAAACTGCCGCTGACGCTGTTCTTCAGCATCAACGCCGGTCTGCTCTGTGCGTTGTCGGTGGTGTTTGCCGGGCATGGTGTGAAAGCGCTGCAGGAAGCCGGGATCTTTGGCACGCGGCCAGTGGCGTTCTTTGAATTCGACTGGCTGGGGATTCACGCCGATGCCTATTCACTGACAGCGCAGGCCGTGGCGATTCTGGCGATTGTTGTGTTGTATGGGCGCAGCCGGATCGCCGAGAAGAAGCGGGTCACGACTGCCTGATCGAGTTATCGTTAAAAGATCGCAGCCTTCGGCAGCTCCTACAGGGGTTCGGTGTATACCTGTAGGAGCTGCCGCAGGCTGCGATCTTTTGCTTTTAAGAGGTTATCAAGATGCGTGTATGGATCGATGCCGACGCCTGCCCCCGGGCCGCCAAGGATCTGGTGGTGAAGTTCGCCCTGAAGCGCCAGTTCGAAGTGGTGCTGGTGGCCGGGCAGCCGCAGACCAAACCGGGGCTGGCCATCGTCAAACTGATCGTGGTGCCCAGCGGCCCGGATGCGGCGGACGATTATCTGGTCGAGCACGCCGTGCCCGGAGAGCTGGTGATCTGCAGCGATATTCCGCTGGCCGATCGTCTGGTCAAGAAAGGCGTGGCGGCGCTGGATCCGCGCGGCAAGGAGTTCGACGCACAGAACATGGGCGAGCGCCTGGCGGTGCGCAACCTGTTCACCGACCTGCGCGAACAGGGCCAGATCAGCGGCGGCCCGGCACCGTTCGGCGAGCGCGAGAAGCAGGCGTTTGCCAATGCGCTGGACCGCATCCTCACCCGGCTGATCCGCAAACCCTGAGCCAAACACAAACCCCATGTGGGAGCGGGCTTGCTCGCGAAGGCGTCGTATCAGACAACATTGATTGGAATGACACACCGCTTTCGCGAGCAAGCCCGCTCCCACATTTCGCTCTGCATGCAGTCAGAGATCAAACATCGTTCTCGTGGGTTAGTTCGAGCACCCGATCGACCAGTTTGTTGATCCCCGAAGCCGCTTCACTGATGTTCTGCGCCAGCATGTAAGCCGGGGTCGTCACCAGTTTGCGTGCCTTGTCTTCGATGATGTCGGTCACCGCGCAGTCTTCGTGGGTGGCGCCCATCTTGTTCATCGCGGTGGCGGTGTCGGTATCGTTGCCGATGGTGCAGGTCACGCCCGGGCCGTAGATCTTTGCCGCCAGTGCCGGCGAGATGCACATCAGGCCTACCGGTTTACCCGCTTCGGCAAACGCTTCGGCCAGTTCCAGCACTTGCGGCTGCACGCTGCAGCCGGCGCCTTCGACGGCGAAATTCGAGAGGTTCTTCGCCGCACCAAAACCGCCAGGCACGATCAGCGCGTCGAAGTCATCGACGTTGGCCTCGCGGATGTCCTTGATGTTGCCGCGGGCAATGCGCGCCGACTCCACCAGCACATTGCGCGTCTCGGGCATTTCTTCACCGGTCAGGTGATTGATTACATGCAATTGCGCGATGTTCGGGGCGAAGCATTGCACCTGCGCGCCACGTTGATCCAGGCGTAGCAGGGTGATGACGCTCTCGTGGATCTCGGCGCCGTCGTACACGCCGCTGCCGGACAGGATCACTGCAACTTTTTTGCTCATGGGTTTCTCTCCAGATTCATGGCGCTAAATGTCCACTAAATTGTCGCGCGTTGCCATAGGGGGAAAGGGCGGCTACACCTAGGATCTGTCCATAGAATCCGACCGGGGCGCGCCATGGACTTCATTCTGTATGCAGTGCCGTTTTTCTTCGTGCTGATGGCCGCCGAGCTGCTTGCCGATCGCTGGCGCGGGACCAGCCACTATCGCCTCGCGGACTCGGTCAACAGCCTCAGCGCCGGGGTGTTGTCGACCACCACCGGCCTGCTGACCAAGGGGGTTGGGCTGCTGACGTATGCGTTTGCCCTGGATCATCTGGCGCTGATCAGGTTGTCGGCCGACAGCCTCTGGGTCTGGATGTTTGCCTTCGTCTTCTATGACTTCTGCTATTACTGGCTGCACCGGTTGGGCCATGAGCGCAACATTCTCTGGGCCGCGCACTCGGTGCATCACCAGAGCGAGGAGTACAACCTCTCCACGGCGTTGCGCCAGACCAGTACCGGGTTTCTGCTGGGCTGGTTCTTCTATTTGCCGATGGCCGTGCTCGGCGTGCCGCTGCTGGTATTTGTCAGCGTCGCGGCGATGAATCTGCTGTATCAGTTCTGGGTGCACACCCGGCACATTCCCAAGCTCGGCTGGTTCGAGTGGTTCTTCGTTACGCCATCCAATCATCGGGCCCACCATGCACAGAACGCTCTCTACATGGATCGCAACTACGGCGGGGTGTTCATTCTTTGGGATCGGCTGTTCGGCACGTTCCAGGAAGAGGACGACAACGAGCCAGTGATATTCGGTGTGACCACGCCGCTGGCGAGCTGGAATCCGCTGTGGGCCAATGTGCAGTTTTATGCGCAGTTGTGGGACGACGCACGTCGCGCCGCAAGCCCGTGGGACAAGCTGCGAATCTGGTTCATGCGCACTGGCTGGCGTCCGGCGGACGTCGCGGCGAAGTACCCGCTGAACAAACCGGACCTGAGCCGTTTCCGCAAATTCGAAGTGCCGCTCGACAGTCGTCGAAAAAGCTACGTGGCGTTGCAGTTCTGCGTCTATATCGCGCTGGGCAGTTACCTGATGGGTCAGGCGCAGCAACTGCCGACCCCTGCGCTGCTGCTCGGTTGGGGCGCGGTCGCGTGGGGTTTGTTTGCGCTGGGGGTGGCCCTGGAGAATCGCCCGTGGGCGTTGAAGGTCGAGCTGCTGCGGCTGGGCTCGAACTTGCCGCTGGTGTGGCTGGCGCCGCTGCTCGGGCTATGGCCGGCCAGCCCGTTGGCCTGGGCTGGTCTGCTCGGTTACAGCCTGCTCAGCGGCATCGGGCTGTATGGCTGTCGCCAGCGCGTTACTCGGCTGGCGTCTTAGGTTCGGCGGGTTTGGTTTGCTCCGCTTGGAGCAGGTGCGCCGCTTTTGCGGCTTGCTCGTCGGCGTAAACCTGCTTGGCCAGACGCGCATTCTTGAAGCGGCGACGCAGCCACAGGCCGACACCCAGTACCAACAGCGCGCCGAGCACCCACAGTTCGTACTTCTTGATGCTGCCGAGCATGCCTTCGAGCACCGCGCCGAAGTGGTAGGCAGCGGCCGCGAGGGCGGTGGCCCAGATTGCCGCACCGATGCCGTTGAGCAGCAGATAACGTCCCGGCGGATACCCCGACAGACCAATCGCCACCGGCATCACCGTGCGCAGGCCATAAACGAAGCGGAAGCTCAGGACCCAGATGTCCGGGTGCTTGCGGATGTGTTCCAGCGCTCGGTCGCCCATCATCTGCCAGCGCGGTTTGCGCGCCAGCAATTTGCGCCCGTGCTTGCGCCCCAGGAAGTACCACAGCTGATCGCCGGCATAGCTGCCGAAGAACGCCACGACCACCACCAGGTTGATGTCCATGTATCCACGGAACGCGAGGAAGCCTGCGAGCACCAGGATGGTTTCGCCTTCGAAGAACGTGCCGAGGAACAAGGCAAAGTAGCCGAAGTCATGCAGAAATTGTTGGAGCATTGTCTGGGTGCTGGCGAAATGAACGCGCAGCCTAACCCTTCGGACACATTCAGGAAAGTGTCGAAATGTGTCTCGACGTGAACAATTCCTACGCTGACAATGGAATGCGGCTACATGTCACGGGGTGCGCACAACTGTAATCTGTTGGTCATAATGGCCGCTTATAACTGTCACGCTCGCCCGTTTGCGCGGGCTCAGGAGTCTGCCGTGAGCTTTACCCCTGCCAACCGTTTGTTCCCAGCCACGCGTTTGCGCCGCAACCGTCGTGATGATTTTTCACGCCGGCTGGTACGGGAAAACGTGCTGACGGTCGATGACCTGATCCTGCCGGTGTTCGTGCTTGAGGGTGAAAACCGTCGCGAAGCCGTGGCCTCGATGCCCGGTGTCGAACGTCTGACCATCGATCTGCTGCTTGAAGAGGCGGCGCAATGGGTCGAACTGGGGATCCCGGCGCTGGCGCTGTTCCCGGTCACGCCAACCGAATTGAAATCCCTCGACGCTGCCGAAGCCTGGAATCCGCAGGGCATTGCCCAGCGCGCCACCCGCGCCTTGCGTGAGCGTTTCCCGGAATTGGGAGTGATCACCGACGTCGCGCTCGATCCGTTCACCACCCACGGTCAGGACGGCATTCTCGACGAAGACGGCTACGTGCAGAACGACATCACCGTCGACGCACTGGTCAAACAGGCTTTGTCCCACGCCGAAGCCGGCGCTCAGGTCGTGGCCCCATCGGACATGATGGACGGTCGCATCCAGGCGATCCGCGAGGCGCTGGAGCTGGCCGGTCACGTCAACGTGCGGATCATGGCCTACTCGGCCAAGTACGCCAGCGCCTATTACGGGCCGTTCCGTGATGCGGTGGGATCGGCAGCGAATCTGGGCAAGGCCAACAAGGCCTCCTATCAGATGGACCCGGCCAACAGCGACGAAGCGCTGCACGAAGTCGGTGCGGACTTGTCTGAAGGCGCGGACATGGTCATGGTCAAACCCGGCATGCCGTACCTGGACATTCTTTTCCGGGTAAAAGATGCCTTCAAGGTGCCGACCTTCGTCTATCAGGTTAGCGGCGAATACGCCATGCACATGGCGGCGATCCAGAATGGCTGGTTGAGCGAGGCGGTGATTGTCGAATCACTGACCGCCTTTAAACGTGCCGGCGCTGATGGCATCCTGACTTACTTTGCTGTCCGTGCCGCTCAATTGTTACGAGAGCAGAAATAGCCCTCCCAGGAACATTCGATGAATACCGAAGGACTCACTGAAACTGCAGTAAAAGAAGCTCAACCGGTGGTGGAGCAAATCACCGAAACCCCGCCGGAACTGGAGCCTGCGCCACCCGCGCCGGTCACCGAACCCGTCGCGGCGGCGCCAGTGATTGCGATCCCGGGGCTGGATGACAGCAGCCTGTACATCCACCGCGAGCTCTCGCAACTGCAGTTCAACATCCGCGTGCTGGAACAGGCGCTGGACGAGTCCTATCCGTTGCTGGAGCGGCTGAAGTTCCTGCTGATCTTCTCCAGCAACCTCGACGAATTCTTCGAGATCCGCGTCGCCGGCCTGAAGAAACAGATCACCTTCGCCCGCGAACAGGCCGGTGCCGACGGTCTGCAACCGCATCAGGCGCTGGCGCGGATCAGCGAGCTGGTGCACGGTCACGTTGACCGCCAGTACGCGATTCTCAACGATATCCTGCTGCCGGAGCTGGAAAAGCATCAGGTGCGCTTCATCCGTCGCCGTCACTGGACGACCAAGATCAAGACCTGGGTGCGCCGTTATTTCCGCGACGAGATCGCACCGATCATCACCCCGATCGGCCTCGACCCGACGCACCCGTTCCCGTTGCTGGTGAACAAGAGCCTGAACTTCATCGTCGAACTGGAAGGCATCGACGCCTTCGGTCGCGATTCCGGTCTGGCGATCATCCCGGCACCGCGTCTGCTGCCACGGATCATCAAGGTTCCGGAGGAAGTCGGCGGCCCGGGCGACAACTATGTGTTCCTGTCGTCGATGATCCACGCCCACGCCGATGACCTGTTCCAGGGCATGAAGGTCAAGGGCTGCTATCAGTTCCGCCTGACCCGAAACGCCGACCTGGCGCTCGACTCCGAAGACGTCGAAGACCTGGCGCGCGCCCTGCGTGGCGAGCTGTTCTCGCGGCGCTACGGTGATGCGGTGCGTCTGGAAGTCGCCGACACCTGCCCGAAACACCTGTCGGACTATCTGCTCAAGCAGTTCAACCTGAGCGAGACCGAGCTGTATCAGGTCAACGGCCCGGTCAACCTGACCCGTCTGTTCAGCATCACCGGTCTGGACAGCCATCCGGAGCTGCAATACACGCCGTTCACCCCGCAGATCCCGAAACTGCTGCAGAACAGCGAGAACATTTTCAGCGTGGTGAGCAAACAGGACATTCTGTTGCTGCACCCGTTCGAGTCGTTCACCCCGGTGGTCGACCTGTTGCGCCAAGCCGCCAAAGATCCGCATGTATTGGCCGTGCGCCAGACCCTGTACCGTTCCGGCGCCAACTCGGAAATCGTCGATGCGCTAGTGGACGCCGCGCGTAACGGCAAGGAAGTGACCGCGGTGATCGAACTGCGCGCACGCTTCGACGAAGAGTCCAACCTGCAGCTGGCCAGCCGTCTGCAAGCGGCCGGTGCGGTGGTGATTTACGGCGTGGTCGGCTTCAAGACCCACGCCAAGATGATGCTGATCCTGCGTCGCGAGGCCGGCGAGATCGTGCGTTACGCGCACCTCGGCACCGGTAACTACCACGCCGGCAACGCCCGTCTGTACACCGACTACAGCCTGTTGACCTCCGATGACGCGCTTTGCGAAGACGTCGGCAAACTGTTCAGCCAGTTGATCGGCATGGGTAAAACCCTGCGCATGAAGAAGCTGCTGCATGCGCCGTTCACCCTGAAGAAGGGCATGCTCGACATGATTGCCCGGGAGACCCAGTTCGCCCTCGATGGCAAACCGGCGCACATCATTGCCAAGTTCAACTCGCTGACCGATCCGAAGATCATCCGCGCGCTGTACAAGGCCAGCCAGTCCGGCGTGCGCATCGATCTGGTGGTGCGTGGCATGTGCTGCCTGCGTCCGGGCATTGCCGGGGTTTCGCACAACATCCATGTGCGCTCGATCATCGGTCGCTTCCTCGAGCACACCCGGGTGTTCTACTTCCTCAACGGCGGCGAGGAGCAGATGTTCCTCTCCAGCGCCGACTGGATGGAGCGCAACCTCGACAAGCGCGTCGAGACTTGCTTCCCGGTGGAAGGCAAGAAGCTGCTGACCCGCGTCAAGAAAGAGCTGGAGCTGTACCTGACCGACAACACCCACAGCTGGAGCCTGCAGTCGGATGGCCGTTACATCCGCAACACGCCAACCGGCAACCAGAACCCGCGCAGTGCGCAGGCGACGTTGCTGGAGCGGCTGGGCAGCCCGATTCTGCCGGTGAGCAGCTAAGCCGCAAGCGCAATAAAAAAGGCGATCCCTCGGGATCGCCTTTTTTGTACCTGTCGTTCACCCACCTGTGGCGAGGGAGCTTGCTCCCGCTGGACTGCGCAGCAGGCCCACGCTTTAAAAGAAAGGGCCGCTTCGCGCCCCAGCGGGAGCAAGCTCCCTCACCACGAGGATCAGTGCACGGTGAGGACGATGCCAACCCGCGTCAGCCAGTCGGCTTCGAGACCAAAGTCGGCCTGAGTCAGCTGATTCTCATCCAGCCAATTCTCCGGGAACTCCACGTCGAGGTTGTCGCCCTTGGCATGCAGCGTCACTTGCGGCATCGCCTGGGTGCCACGGATGTGGTGGAACAGGATCGCGAAGCGCAGCAGCACACAGAGGCGGATCAGCTTGTCGCCGTCGTCACCGAACTCGGCGAACTTGTCCTTGGGGATGTTGCGGCGATGGCCGCGCACCAGCAGCGCGAGCATTTGCTGGTCTTCTCGGGAGAACCCGGCCAGATCCGAGTGCTCGATCAGGTAGGCGCCGTGCTTGTGGTAGTGATAGTGCGCGATGTCGAGGCCGACTTCGTGGACTTTCGCCGCCCAGCCCAGCAGTTCACGCCAGATGCCGTCGTCCAGTTCCCAGTCTTTGGCGACCTGATCGAAAGCGTGCAGGGCTTTGCGTTCTACCCGCGCGGCCTGTTCCAGGTCGACGTGGTAACGCTCCATCAGCGAAGTCAGGGTGCGTTCGCGCACGTCTTCGTGGTGATGGCGGCCGAGCAAGTCGTAGAGCACGCCTTCACGCAGCGCGCCTTCGCAGTGATCCATGCGTTGCAGTTCGAGGGCATCGAAGATCGCTTCGAGAATTGCCAGACCTGCGGGGAAGATCGCCCGGCGGTCAGGCTTGATGCCTTCGAAGTCGATCTTGTCGACATCACCCAGTTTGAACAGTCGGCGCTTGAGCCACGCCAGGCCTTCGGCATTCACTTCGCCGGTGCCATGCCCGCCGGCCTTCAGCGCCAGACCGATGGCGCGGATGGTGCCCGAGGAGCCGATGGCTTCATCCCAGGTCAGGCGGTGCAGGGCGTGTTCGATGCTCATGATCTCCAGCCGCGCCGCGGTGTACGCCTGGGCGTAACGGGCCGGGGTGATCTTGCCGTCCTTGAAGTAGCGCTGGGTGAAGCTGACGCAGCCCATTTGCAGGCTTTCGCGCAGCAGCGGTTCAAAACGCTGCCCGATGATGAATTCGGTACTGCCGCCGCCGATGTCGGCCACCAGGCGCTTGCCCGGGGTGTCGGCGAGGGTGTGCGAAACGCCCAGATAAATCAGCCGCGCTTCTTCACGGCCGGAGATGACTTCCACCGGGTGACCGAGGATTTCTTCGGCGCGGTGGATGAATTCCAGGCGATTGCGCGCTTCGCGCAAGGCGTTGGTGCCGACGATCCGCACGGCGCCCAGCGGCATGCCGTTGATCAGTTGGGCAAAGCGTTTGAGGCAGTCGAGGCCACGCTGCATCGATTCTTCGTTGAGATGGCGCTCATCGTCGATACCGGCGGCGAGCTGCACTTTCTCTCCGAGGCGCTCCAGGATACGGATTTCACCGTTCTGGGCCTTGGCCACGACCATGTGGAAGCTGTTGGAGCCCAGGTCGATTGCGGCGATCAGGGACAGATTCTTGGCTTTGGATTGCGGCATGGTCTGGGGGTCTCGGTCGATAACCCCGCCATCGTGCCACGATCAAACGCTGGCGCCAACGCGCATGGCTCAAACCGTTGATCCTGCGCATAAAAGCTTGAGACCGCGGCGCGGCCATTCGCGAGCAAGCCCGCTCCCACAGGTTTTTGTGTCGAACACACAATCATGTTCCGCCGCAGAACCCTGTGGGAGCGGGCTTGCCCGCGAAGGGGCCGCTAAAGTCCCTGAATAACCTTCAGGCTGTCGCTTCCACGGTGCCAATGAAGTTCGCCAGCTCCGCCGTCTGCGGATGGGCGAACAACACCTGCGGATCCCCCACTTCATGCACCTTGCCATGGTGCATGAACACCAGTTTGTCGCCGACCTCGCGGGCAAAGCGCATTTCGTGGGTGACCATGATCAGCGTCATGCCTTCCTTGGCCAGTTGGCGCACCACAGCGAGCACTTCGTTGACCAGTTCCGGGTCCAGCGCCGAGGTGATTTCGTCGCACAGCAACACTTTCGGCGACATCGCCAGTGCCCGGGCAATCGCCACGCGCTGTTGCTGACCACCGGACAAGCGATCCGGGAAGGCGTCGAATTTCTCTCCAAGGCCCACGCGCTCGAGCATCTTGCGCGCCAGCTCCGCAGCCTTGGCCTTCGGTACTTTCTGCACCACCTGCGGCGCGAGCATCACGTTTTCGCCGACGGTCAGGTGCGGGAACAGGTTGAACTGCTGAAACACCATGCCGACTTTCTGCCGCAGGCTGCGCAGGTCGGCGCGGGCGGCGTCGAGGTATTCGCCGTCGACTTCGATCACCCCGTCGTTGATCGACTCCAGGCCATTGAGGGTGCGCAGCAGGGTGGATTTGCCCGAGCCGCTGCGGCCGATGATTGCCACCACCTGGCCTTCCTCGACACTCAGGTCGATGCCTTTGAGCACGTGGTGATCGCCGTAGTATTTATGCAGGGCGGAAATTCTAAGCAGAGGCATGCAGTCTCCTTTCCAGGTAGCGCGCACTGAGCGACAAGGGGTAGCAGAGCAGGAAGTAGCCGAGGGCGACGAGGCCATAGACCATGAACGGTTCGAAGGTGGCGTTGGCGAGCATGCCGCCGGTCTTGGTCAGCTCGGTGAAACCGATGATCGAGGTCACCGCAGTGCCTTTGACCACTTGCACCGAGAAGCCCACGGTCGGCGCCACGGCGATGCGCAGCGCCTGCGGCAGGATCACGTAGCGCAACTGCTCCAGTGGATTCAGCGCCAGGCTCGACGAGGCTTCCCACTGACCATTGGGAATCGCTTCGACGCAGCCGCGCCAGATCTCCGCCAGGTACGCACTGGTAAACAGCGTCAAGGCAATCGCCGCGGCCATCCACGGCGAGATTTCGATCCCGGCCAGCGCCACGCCGAAGAACACCAGAAACAGTTGCATCAGCAACGGTGTGCCCTGGAACAGCTCGATCCAGGTGCGGGCAATGTTGCTCGGCAAGCGGTTTTTCGAAATGCGCATCACCAGAATCAGCAGCCCGACGAGCCCTCCACCGATGAACGCCACCAGCGACAGCGCCAGCGTCCATTGCAGGCCGGTGAGCAGGTTGCGCAGGATGTCCCAGAAGGTGAAGTCGCTCATCGGCTGCTCCTCGCGATATAGCGGCGACCGACCCAGTTCAGCAGTTGGCGTATCAGCAGCGCCATGCACAGGTAGATCAGCGTGGTCAGCGCGTAGGTTTCAAAGGCGCGGAAATTGCGCGACTGAATGAAGTTGGCGGCGAAGCTCAGCTCCTCGGTGGCGATTTGCGAACACACCGCCGAGCCGAGCATGACGATGATGATCTGGCTGCTCAGGGCCGGCCAGACCTTGCCCAGCGCCGGCAGCAGGATCACGTGACGGAACGCCTCGAAACGGCTCATCGCCAGTGCGGCGGCGGCCTCCAGTTGTCCGCGCGGAATCGCCTGGATGCCGGCGCGGATGATCTCGGTCGAATACGCGCCGAGGTTGATCACCATCGCCAGCACCGCCGCCTGCCACTCGGAAATCTGCACCCCGAGCGAGGGCAGGCCGAAGAAGATGAAGAACAGTTGCACCAGAAACGGCGTGTTGCGGATCAACTCGACGTAGACGCCGAAGATTGCCGAGAACGGGCGGATGTTCCACGCCCGCACCAGCGCGCCGACAATGCCCACGCCGACCCCGCACAGCGCGCCAATGGCCGTCAGTTCCAGGGTGAACAGTGCGCCGCGCAGCAACAGATCGGTGTTTTGCAGCACCGGCATGAAATCGAACTGATAAGCCATCAATTGTCTCCCGCGCGATCGATCAGAGATCGGCCGGCAGCGGCTCTTTGAGCCAGGTCTGCGAGTTTTTCTCCAGCGCGCCGTCAGCCTTGGCGGTGGCGAGGATCTCGTTGACCTTGCCCAGCAGCGCCGGCTCGTTCTTGTTCACGCCAACGTAGACCGGCGAATCCTTGAGCTTCACTTTCAGCGCCGGTACGCGTTTCGGGTTCTTCTCGCTGATGGCGACCATCACCACGTTGCCGCTGGCGATCAGGTCGACTTGCCCGGCGAGGTAGGCGGCGATGGTCGAGTTGTTATCTTCGAAGCGCTTGATGGTCACGCCTTCGGGGGCGACCTTGGTCAGCTCAATGTCTTCGATGGCGCCACGAGTGACGCTGATGGTCTTGCCTTTGAGGTCGTCGAGGCTGCTGATGGCCGCGTCCGGCGGGCCGAACACGGCGAGGTAGAACGGCGCGTAGGCGTTGGAGAAGTCGATGACTTTCTCGCGCTCCGGGTTCTTGCCCAGGCTGGAGATCACCAGGTCGACCTTGCCGGTGGTCAGGAACGGGATGCGGTTGGTGCTGTTGACCGGGGTCAGTTCAAGTTTGACCTTGAGTTGGTCGGCCAGCAGCTTTGCCGTGTCGATGTCCAGGCCACGGGGTTTCATGTCCGGGCCGACCGAGCCGAATGGCGGGAAGTCCTGGGGCACCGCGACTTTCAGCGTGCCGCGTTTGACCACGTCGTCCAGACCGTCGGCGTGAGCGGGGACCTGGCTCAGCAGCAGGCTGGCAAACAGGGCGGTGAGGAGGGCGCTGTAACGCAGGCTCATGGCAAATCTCCGGATCGGCGGGAAGTGTTTTCTGCGATCGGACAGAGCACGCGCCGTGCCAATACCCGGATTTATCTCCGGCAGGCCGCGGGTTTGCCGGGTTTGTTCGGTCTTACTGGTCTGAACAGTCAGGTGGTTTTTCGCACCTCGATAGCGCATCGACAGCGGACGCCGAACCCCGCTGGGGCACGACTTGCCGGATCCGGCGAATAGCTTTACAACTAGCCGCACCTTGGCCTGGCTCGTCTGAAAAACCATGAACTCGATCTCCCGTGCGGTACCCGAAGTGGCGCTGCAAGCGATCCGCAAACTGATCACCGAACAGGGTTTCGGCGTGGGCGATGCGTTGCCGTCGCAACGGGACCTGGCGGTGCAACTGGGGGTCAGCCGCGCATCGTTGCGCGAGGCGCTGTCGTCGCTCAGTGCGCTGGGGGTGATCAGCATCCAGCCGGGCAAAGGCGTGTTCGTGCAGGCGCCGGTGGAGCTTGGGCACGGTGAAAATGCCCCGGGCTGGCCGTTTGCGGCGCAGGCTTCGCCGCTGGATATCTTTCAGTTGCGCTATGCACTGGAGGGTTTTGCCGCCGGGTTGGCGGCGGTGACCTTGAGCACGTTCGATCTGGATGCGCTGGAGGACAACGTCGCGGCGATGCGCGAGCAATTGAAGGCTGGGGACTTCGAGGCCGCGGCGAAACTCGACTTCGAATTCCACCGACGCATTCTGCTGGCCAGCGGCAATCAGGCGATGCTGAGCATCCTCACCGCCAGCGCCGAAATCTTTCTCGAGAGTCAGAAACTACCGTTCATCCGCGCCGAACGGGCGATGGAAACCTGGCAGGAGCACCGCAAGATCCTTCGTGCCCTGGCCCGCCGGGCGTCTGCCGCCGCCCAGAAAGCCATGCAGGAGCATGTGCGCAACGCGGCACTGCGCACCGGGATCGCCTTCATCGCCCCCGCCACCGCGTGACTTGAGCTATACCCAGACTCATGGGGCGCCATAGCAAGACTCAATCATCTGCGGCTTCCTGAACAAGGGAAGGGCGGATATGATGGGCCACGTTTTTTTGCTTACAACCTGGAGAATTCCATGAGCAGCGATCTTATCAAACACGTTAGCGACGCCAGCTTCGAAGCCGACGTACTCAAGGCCGAAGGCGCTGTACTGGTCGACTACTGGGCTGAATGGTGCGGCCCTTGCAAAATGATCGCTCCGGTTCTGGACGAGATTGCCGAGACTTACAAAGGCAAGCTGACCGTCGCCAAACTGAACATCGACGAAAACCAGGAAACCCCGGCCAAGCACGGCGTGCGTGGTATCCCGACGCTGATGCTGTTCAAGAACGGCAACGTTGAAGCGACCAAGGTCGGTGCGCTGTCGAAGTCGCAACTGGCTGCTTTCCTCGACGCCAACATCTAAGCGTCGCTGCAAAGTGCCCCGAAAAAGCCCCGCAAATTGCGGGGCTTTTTGCGTATTCAGGGCTAGACGCTCCGAAATTCAGGTGGTACATTCGGCCCCGCACTGGTTTCTCCACTGCCCCCTGCTAGCCGTCGCCGACGCACTCCTTTTCGAACAAGTTCGCGATCCTGTCGCCTTCTCCGCGGCGCGGCCTCATTAAGCCAAAAGCTTAATTTCCCCCCTCCATAAATGATTACGTCATTCCTATATGAATCTGACTGAACTCAAGCAAAAGCCGATTACCGAACTGCTCGAATTGGCCGAACAGATGGGCATAGAAAATATGGCCCGTTCGCGCAAGCAGGACGTGATTTTCTCCCTGCTGAAAAAGCACGCGAAAAGCGGCGAGGAAATCTCCGGTGATGGCGTGCTGGAGATTCTCCAGGACGGCTTCGGCTTCCTGCGCTCCGCTGACGCTTCCTACCTCGCCGGCCCGGACGATATCTACGTCTCGCCGAGCCAGATCCGTCGTTTCAACTTGCGCACCGGTGACACCATCGTTGGCAAGATCCGCCCTCCAAAGGAAGGCGAGCGTTACTTCGCTCTGCTCAAGGTCGACACGATCAACTTCGATCGTCCGGAGAACGCGAAGAACAAGATTCTCTTCGAGAACCTGACCCCGCTGTTCCCGACCGTGCGCATGAAGATGGAAGCCGGTAACGGTTCCACCGAAGACCTGACCGGTCGTGTGATCGACCTGTGCGCCCCGATCGGCAAAGGCCAGCGTGGTCTGATCGTTGCACCGCCGAAAGCCGGTAAAACGATCATGCTGCAGAACATCGCCGCGAACATCGCCCGTAACAATCCTGAAGTTCACCTGATCGTGCTGTTGATCGACGAACGTCCGGAAGAAGTGACCGAAATGCAGCGCACCGTGCGCGGCGAAGTGGTTGCCTCGACCTTCGACGAGCCGCCGACCCGTCACGTGCAGGTTGCCGAAATGGTGATCGAGAAGGCCAAGCGCCTGGTCGAACACAAGAAGGACGTGGTGATCCTGCTCGACTCCATCACCCGTCTGGCCCGTGCCTACAACACCGTGATCCCGAGCTCCGGCAAGGTGCTGACCGGTGGTGTTGACGCCCACGCCCTGGAGAAACCGAAGCGTTTCTTCGGTGCTGCGCGCAACATCGAAGAAGGCGGCTCGCTGACCATTATCGCCACCGCGCTGGTTGAAACCGGCTCGAAGATGGACGAAGTGATCTACGAAGAGTTCAAGGGTACCGGCAACATGGAACTGCCGCTGGACCGCAAGATTGCGGAAAAGCGCGTCTTCCCGGCCATCAACATCAACCGTTCCGGCACCCGCCGCGAAGAGTTGCTGACCGCCGACGACGAACTGCAGCGCATGTGGATCCTGCGCAAGCTGCTGCACCCGATGGACGAAGTGGCTGCCATCGAGTTCCTGGTCGACAAGCTGAAAACGACCAAGACCAACGACGAGTTCTTCCTGTCGATGAAGCGCAAGTAACATCGCCGTTTGAACCGATAAAAAGGCGTCCCCTCGGGGGCGCCTTTTTTTTGCATGAAATTTGATCCGGCAATGGGAGGTTCTTGGTCTGGTAAGGTCTGTGATCGGGTAACTGAACAAACAGCGCTCGCGAGCCTCCGTTATTCAAGCTCAAGCTGTACAAAAAATAACCACCTGATTGGCATTAAAGATTTTATGAGCACACTCGCTTATCGAAGGGATATCGACGGCTTGCGGGCAGTCGCGGTGATCGCCGTGGTGCTGTTCCATTTTGGCGTCCCGGGGTTTACCGGCGGTTTTGTCGGCGTGGACGTGTTCTTCGTGATCTCCGGCTACCTCATCACCTCGATCATCTGGAACCAGCGTCAGGCGGGGCGTTTCAGTTTCGTCGAGTTCTGGGCGCGGCGTGCGCGGCGCATCCTGCCGGCGCTGTTTGCGATGATCATTGCGGTGCTGGCGGTGGGCTGGTTCCTGCTGGCGCCCAAGGATTACGAAGAACTGGGGCGCTCGGTGCGCTATCAGGTGACGTTCGTCTCGAACCTCCTGTTCATGCGTCAGGACGGCTACTTTGATGTCGCCTCCGACCTCAAACCGTTGTTGCACACTTGGTCGCTGGCGGTGGAGGAGCAGTTCTACATCTTCTTCCCGCTGCTGCTGACGTTGCTATCCAGTCGCCTGAAACACTGGCGGCTGGCACTGTTCGGCGTGCTGCTGGTGTCGTTCGGGCTGAGTGTGTGGGCGATCCATCATCACCCGGAAAAAGCCTTCTTCCTGCTGCCGATGCGCGCCTGGGAACTGCTCGCCGGGGCGATGCTGGCGGTTGCACCGCAACACGCCTGGCGCTTGAAGCCAATGGCTGCCCAGGCCTTGAGCCTGCTCGGCATGGGGTTGATCCTGCTGGCGGTGTTTGCCTATGACAAGTCGACGCCGTTCCCGGGTGTCACGGCGTTGCTGCCGGTACTGGGCGTGGTGCTGCTGATTCTGGCCAACGGTCATCGCGAAACCCTGGTGGGCCAATTGTTGAGCAGTCGGGTGATGGTTGGTCTCGGGCTGATCTCCTATTCCTGGTACCTGTGGCACTGGCCGGTGTTCGTGTTCTCCAGCTACGCCAGCGTCGATGAGCCGGGCGCGCTCGATACGGCCGGGTTGATCCTGCTGACCCTGGTGCTGGGTTATCTGTCGTGGAAATTCGTCGAAACACCGTTCCGTGAACGGCGCTTGCTCGCCGGGCGCCGGCAGATTCTGCTGGCTGGTTTCTGCGGGATTCTGCTGCTCGGTCTGGCCGGGCAAGCCTTGCGCTGGACCGATGGCCTGCCATGGCGCTTGTCCGAGCAGGCCCTGCAATACGCCAAGGGCCGCGAGTGGCGACCGGAGCTGATGGCGTGTCTGGCGGATGACAAGACGCCTGACGACAAACTGTTCTGCCATTACGGCGTGAAGGATCTACCGACCCGGGCACTGGTCTGGGGCGACAGCCATGCCACGGCACTGATCCCGGTGTTCGATGACGGTGCCAAGGCCCATGGCGTCAACGTGATCCTTGCCAGTTCTCCTGGTTGCATTCCGGTTGATGGATTGGAGTACGACGGAGTCTGTGCGCGCTTCAACAAGCGGGTCGAGCAGGGGCTGAAAACCCAGGCGATCAGCGATGTGGTGCTGGTCGCCCGCTGGAGCCTGTACCTGTACGGCGACGCCAAGGGCGATCTCGGTCATGTGCTGAGAACACCGGACGGCCGTTACGATCGCGCCGAGGCCGAGCAGCGTTTTGCCGCAGGCCTGCGCACTCGCGTGGCGCAATTGCGTGCGGCCGGGTATCGCGTATGGCTGGTGAAAGAGGCGCCGTTGCAGGCGTTCAGCCCGCCGTATCGGCTGACGCGGCTGGCGATGCTCGATCGTCCGGTGGATGACGTCGGTCTGGCCGTCGAGGCGCACCACAAGCGTCAGGTGTTCATCAGCCAGTTGTTCGCGCAGTTGGCGCAGAATGATCCGGCGGTGCGCGTGGTCGATCCGGCACCGCGGCTGTGTGATGACAAGGGCCTGTGCCACGCCGAACTCGGTGGGTATTCGCTGTACACCGATGACAATCACCTGTCCGAAGTTGGTGCGCGGTTTGTGGCGCCGATCCTTGAGCCGCTGTTTATCGGCCTGCAAGCCCGGGAAAACCTTGGCAAAGCGCAGACGAATGCAGCCAAGTAAGCAGCGACAGGCTGCCACAGGGCTGCATAGCAGGTAGGATGTACGCCTATTTTGAGGGTGCCATCGTCAATGAAATTCAAGGATCTTCGGGATTTCGTGCAGCAGCTTGAGCAGCGCGGAGAGTTGAAACGCATCCAGATTCCCGTCTCGCCGGTGCTGGAGATGACCGAGGTGTGCGACCGCACACTGCGGGCCAAGGGCCCGGCGCTGCTGTTCGAGAAACCCACCGGTTACGACATTCCGGTGCTCGGCAACCTGTTCGGCACTCCTGAGCGGGTGGCCATGGGCATGGGCGCCGAGTCGGTCAGCGAGCTGCGCGAGATCGGCAAGCTGCTGGCCTTCCTCAAGGAGCCGGAGCCGCCGAAGGGCCTGAAGGACGCGTGGTCGAAACTGCCGATCTTCCGCAAGATCATTTCGATGGCGCCGAAAGTCGTCAAAGACGCGGTGTGCCAGGAAGTGGTCATCGAAGGCGACGACGTCGACCTGGCGATGCTGCCGGTGCAGACCTGCTGGCCTGGCGACGTCGGCCCGCTGATCACCTGGGGCCTGACCGTCACCAAAGGCCCGAACAAGGACCGCCAGAACCTCGGTATCTACCGGCAGCAAGTGATCGGCCGCAACAAGGTGATCATGCGCTGGCTCAGCCACCGTGGCGGTGCGCTGGACTTCCGTGAGTGGTGCGAGAAGCACCCGGGTCAGCCGTTCCCGGTGTCCGTGGCGCTGGGTGCAGACCCGGCGACCATTCTCGGTGCAGTGACGCCAGTGCCGGACAGCCTTTCCGAATACGCTTTCGCCGGTCTGTTGCGCGGTAACCGCACCGAATTGGTCAAATGCCGTGGCAACGACCTGCAAGTGCCGGCCACTGCCGAGATCATCCTCGAAGGCGTGATCCATCCGGGCGAAATGGCCGACGAAGGCCCGTACGGCGACCACACCGGTTACTACAACGAAGTCGACAGCTTCCCGGTGTTCACCGTCGAACGCATCACCCACCGGATCAAGCCGATCTACCACAGCACCTACACCGGTCGTCCGCCGGATGAGCCGGCAATTCTCGGCGTGGCGCTGAACGAAGTGTTCGTGCCGATCCTGCAGAAGCAGTTTCCGGAAATCACCGACTTCTACCTGCCGCCCGAAGGCTGCTCGTACCGCATGGCCGTGGTAACGATGAAGAAGTCGTATCCGGGGCATGCCAAGCGCGTGATGCTCGGCGTCTGGTCGTTTTTGCGACAGTTCATGTACACCAAGTTCGTTATCGTCACTGACGACGATATCAACGCCCGGGACTGGAACGACGTGATCTGGGCCATCACTACGCGCATGGATCCCAAGCGCGACACGGTGATGATCGACAACACGCCGATCGACTACCTCGACTTCGCCTCTCCGGTGTCCGGCCTGGGCTCGAAAATGGGCCTGGATGCCACCCACAAGTGGCCGGGCGAAACCACTCGCGAGTGGGGCCGTGTGATCGTCAAGGACGACGCCGTCACCCAGCGGATCGATGCCATCTGGAATCAGTTAGGAATAGATTGATGCGTGTAACCCTGCAGCCCTCCGGAGCGGTGCTTGAGATACGGCCCGGTGAGCGGATTCTCGATGGTGCGCGGCGCCTGGGCTACGACTGCCCGCAAAGCTGCCGCAACGGTAATTGCCATGTGTGTGCGGCGCTGCTGGTGGAAGGCCGGGTCGAACAGGCCGGCAAGGTGCACGACCACGGCGAGTTCTACACTTGCATAGCCGAGCCGCTGGAAGATTGCATCCTGCTGTGGGATGGCGTGCTCGCGTTGGGAGAACTGCCGGTGCGCAGCCTGTCGTGTCAGGTCATCGAATGCCGGGACGTCGGCGGCGACACCTGGCGCGTGCGTCTGCGGGCGCCGGCCGGCAAGCCGCCGCGTTATCACGCCGGGCAGTACCTGATGATCGAGCGTGAGAGCGGCGAGAAGTCGGCGTTCTCCATGGCCTCGGCGCCGCACGGCGGGCGCGATCTGGAAATCCACGTACTGGCCCGCGAAGCCAGTGCCCTGAGTCTGATCGAGCAACTGCAGCGCAACCCGCTGGTGCGCGTCGAATTGCCGTTCGGTGACACTCACCTCGCCGAATTGCCCGACGGGCCGCTGGTGCTGATCGCCGCCGGTACCGGCATGGGCCAGATCCACAGCCTGATCGAACACTGCCGTGCCAACGGCTTCAAACACCCGGTGCATCTGTATTGGGGTGTACGCCGTCCGGAAGATTTCTACGAGATCGAGCATTGGGACGAATGGTTGAAGCTGCCCAATCTGTTCCTGCACAAAGTCGTCAGCGACCAGTGCGGTTGGGAAGGGCGCTGCGGGATGTTGCACCAGGCCGTGTGTGAAGACTTCGCCGATCTGAAGTCCCTGCACGTCTACGCCAGCGGCTCGCCGGCGATGGTCTATGGCACGCTGGATGCGTTAGTTGAAGCCGGCATGGATGCACACCAGATGCGCGCCGACGTATTTGCCTACGCGCCTCGATCCTGATCCGTGCGAATTGAGCCGCGCCCTTAGAAACGCACGCCGGTCGTCACCATCGCCGCATTGGCGCCGAGAAACACCAGCTCGGCGGCCAATGGGCCGTAGTGAGTGCCGACGGACGGAATGATCACCGGCGCAACGCCGTAGCGGTTCAACGGAATCTTGTCCTTGTAATCACCGCGATAGCCCTGCAACAGCCCACCCGTGACTTTCAGATACACCGGATACTCGCTGCTGTCATAGCGTTTGCCGGCATAGGCGTAATTCGATCGCTGGCGGAACGAGTTACGGAAAGTTGCCCCGCCAAATACCCAGCCGGAAGCCTGATTGCGTTCGATGCCGATCAAGTCCTGATGATTATTGTGTTCGGGGTCGGGCGAATAATGTCGGGTGTAGACACTGGTCTGTGCATACCAGAAGCCCTGGTCTTTTTGAGTGTCATCCTCGGCCAGCGCCTGGTCGGTTTGAATCAATAGCAATGCGGCCAAAAGCTTTGGTTTCTTCATTGTGCAGCCTCGGTTAAACGGGATGGCTTGCGCCAGAGGAAGGCCGTTATACGTAGGCGTTCAGCGACGGGAAAGACAGAAAGTCCGACAGTTTAGTAGGAAGATTCCTGCGCTTTCTTGAACCAATCCTGAACAAGCGAAGGCTTATGCATATTTCATTCGGGTATTTAAGATATTTCGGCAATGGTATTAGGCTATATGAAACCGCATAGCGTTGACTGATACACCCGATTTAGCGCTATCGAGCAGGTCATACATCCTTTAGCACTTTTCGTTTTAGATTTACTGCTATATGTTCTATCGAACGAATTGCGCTTACATCTTGTAATACTTGCGGGGCCGAACACTTCCGTCATGACAGCCATAGAATCTGCTTTTCTGAATCTGGCTTATCCTCCGCGGCTCGATCTGGGGCCGCAGCTCACTCACGAACAACTTCTCGCTTCCATGCAATCGACCATGGCGCGCCACAAGGGCGGGCCGGTGTGGCTGTTCGCCTACGGGTCGCTGATCTGGCGCCCGGAATGTTCGGCGGTGGAGCGAGTGCGCGGGCGGGTGCATGGCTATCATCGCGGTTTGTATCTGTGGTCGCACGAGCACCGTGGGACGCCGGAAATGCCCGGGCTGGTGTTCGGTCTGGATCGCGGCGGTTCGTGCAGCGGCTTCGCCTATCGGCTACCGGAAGAGAATCTCGACGCTGCGCTGTACGCACTGTGGAAACGCGAGATGCCGTTCCCGTCCTATCGCCCGCACTGGCTCAACTGCCGTCTTGAGGACGGTAGCCAGGTTCAGGCGTTGGGGTTTGTTTTGGAGCGACACCTGCCCAGCTATGCCGGCAACTTGCCGGATCATGTGCTGAGTCAGGTGTTCGAAAGCGCTTGCGGGCGCTACGGCACCACTCGCGATTATGTCGAGCAGACTGCCCACGCCCTGCGCAGCCACGCCATGCCGGATCGAAATCTGGAGGCGCGGCTCAAGCGCTGTCAGTCAAAAGCCGATCAGGCGACGGCTTCACGACTCTGACTGGCGACTTGTTTGTGCCATAGCGTCGGCGCCAGGAAGGCCATCGACAGCAGGCAAGCGCCCACCAGCAGCACGAAACCACCGTCCCAGCCGAAGTGGTCAACGGTGTAGCCCATCGCCGCACTTGCCGCGACCGAACCACCCAGATAGCCGAACAGACCGGTAAAGCCCGCTGCCGTACCGGCGGCTTTCTTCGGTGCCAGTTCCAGCGCCTGCAGGCCGATCAGCATCACCGGGCCGTAGATCAGGAAGCCGATGGAGAACAGCGCGATCATGTCCACGGTCGGGTTGCCGGCCGGATTCAGCCAGTAAACCAGGGTCGCAACGGTCACCAGCGCCATGAACACCATGCCGGTCAGGCCACGGTTGCCACGGAAGATCTTGTCCGACATCCAGCCGCACAGCAGCGTGCCCGGAATGCCCGCCCATTCGTAGAAGAAGTAGGCCCACGAAGTCTTGTCGACGTCGAAGTGCTTGGCTTCTTTCAGGTAGGTCGGCGCCCAGTCCAGTACGCCGTAACGCAGCAGGTAGACGAAGACGTTGGCCATGGCGATGTACCAGAGCATTTTGTTGCGCAGCACGTATTTGACGAAGATTTCCTTGGCACTGAATTCGTCTTCGTGGCTGGCGTCGTAGCCTTCCGGGTAGTCGTTCTTGTACTTTTCGATCGGCGGCAGGCCGACCGATTGCGGGGTGTCGCGCATGGTGATGAAGGCAAACACCGCCACGCCCAGCGCCACCGCTGCCGGAACGTAGAAGGCTGCGTGCCAGTCATTGAACAGGCCCATGCCGATCAGGAACAGCGGGCCGATCAGGCCGCCGCCGACGTTATGCGCCACGTTCCATACCGAAACCACGCCGCCACGTTCCTTCTGCGACCACCAGTGCACCATGGTGCGACCGCTCGGCGGCCAGCCCATGCCCTGGGCCCAGCCGTTGATGAACAGCAGGATGAACATCATGGTCACGCTGGACGTCGCCCACGGCGCGAAACCGAAAATGAACATCACTCCCGCCGACACCAGCAGACCGAACGGCAGGAAGTAGCGCGGGTTGGAACGGTCGGAGACCAGGCCCATCAGGAACTTGGACAGGCCGTAGGCAATGGCGATGGCCGACATCGCCAGACCCAGATCGCCACGGCTGTAGCCCTCGTCGATCAGGTACGGCATGGCCAGCGAGAAGTTTTTGCGCAGCAGGTAGTAACCGGCGTAACCAAAGAAGATACCGGCGAAGATCTGCCAGCGCAGGCGTCGGTAAGTACTGTCTATTTTTTCTTCAGGCAATGGAGCCTGATGTGCGGCAGGTCGAAAGAAAGCAAACATTCAAGAGCTCCAGATTTCTTGTTTTGACTGCGGATGCGAATGTTACAGTTTCGTTACCGAAAATAGCACCGGTTCGCATCGGCAAAACAGCGGAAAATGTTGGAAGTCGCACGTTCTTTTACGAACCTGTCGCTCAGCTGTAAGAACAGGGCGTTTTCACCCCTTATCAACATTGGGTGACTTAGACTCGCGGCCCGTTCAGCCGATTGATCAGCCGAGATAAGAAATGTCACTGAAGGTTCGCATGTTGGTGCCGAGATTTTTGGTGGCGGCTGGAATCGCCGTTGTCATGCTGATCTTGATCGTCACTGATCATCCGGCCCATTCCGGTCTGCGCAACGCCACGGTGCTGATCATTCGGCACGCGGAAAAGCCGGATGCGGGATCGCTACTCAATGCCCGCGGCGAACAGCGTGCGGCCGCCTACGTCGACTATTTCAATCCGCTGAAACTCGACGGCCAGACGCTCACCCCCCAGCGCTTGATCGCTGCCGGCGACACCCCGGAGAGTTCGCGTTCGCGCCTGACGCTGACGCCGCTGTCCGAGCGTTTGAAACTGCCGATCGAGCAGCCCTACATCAATGGCGATCTCCATCAACTGGTCGGCTTGTTGCGCAAGAGCAATCAGGCGCCAACGGTGCTGATCGCCTGGCATCACGGCCATATCAATAAGCTGATCAAGGCTTTCGGCGGCGACGCGACAGCGCTGATGGGACAGGAAAAATGGCCGGATGATGTATTCGACTGGCTGATCGTCCTGCGCTTCGATGAGAACGGGCGACTGATCCCGTCTCGCAGCCATAAAGTGCAGGAACACCTGTTGCCGGGCGACCTCACTGGTGCAAACGGCGGTTAAAAGTCCGTCAGAAAATGTACCTGAAGCCCTTTGCGCAGGGGGCTGGCCAGAATTCCCACCGAGATCAGGAAAAGTCCTGCATCGTAAAGCGAAGCTGCGCCATTCAGTTAAAGGACCTTGCTCCGTAACCTTTCTGTAGTTGCCGAACAGGCATTTCACTAGGGAAGGGGCGGGATCATGCGATGGTTTTTTGCTGGGCTTTTATTGATGATCTTCAGCCTCGCGCTGGCAGCGGAAGGGTTGCTCATACCCGAAAACAATCCCATGCCGTTTTACCCCAAGGTGTTGTCCAGAGCCGGGGTCGAAGGCGAGGTCAGGGTCAGCTTCATCGTCAAGGCGGATGGTTCGGTCAGCGGGATCAACATTGTGCAAAGTGCTCATCCCGACCTGGCCGAGGTGGTCAAAGATGCGGTAACACAGTGGCGATTCAAACCCTGGACGGTAGCGGGAGAGCGGCCGGCGGAGCAGTCGGTCGTTGCGCCGATAGTCTTTCGCCTGGATCTGGATCAGCCGATCGACATCAATCAGTGGCTGAAGTCAGTTAAGTGTCACGTCATCAATGGCGGTTTCAGAAACATGCCAGAGCACGCGTTGGTTGACGCGAAGGTGTTCGACTACACCCGTGCGTACATTTCGAACGTGATCCACAAGAGTCAGTTGGCCTATGAGCAGCGACTGGCGATCATCGCCGAGATGAACCGGCGCGTACCGATGATCGTCAGGGGCTGCCGGGAAAACCCTACGCGTAGATACATGAGTTTTCTGCCGGGGGAGGTTCGTGATTTGCTTTGACAGGTGGCGACGCAGCGCCGTTGAGGGTGACGCTGCGTCGCTGCTGTGCGCGGCTCAAGCCGGTTGCGGGAAGTCACCGGCCTGAAAAACTCAGCGCACCTGCACCACCACCTTGCCCACAGCCTTGCGTTGCCCCAGATCATTGATCGCCTGCGCCGCGTTGCTCAGCGTATACACCTGCGACACCAGCGGTTTCAACTTGCCCTCGGCGAACCAACTGAACAACTGCTGGAAGTTCGCCGCGTTGTCCTGCGGCTGGCGCTGGGCGAAGGAGCCCCAGAACACGCCGACCACTGCCGCGCCCTTGAGCAGGGCGAGGTTGACCGGCAGTTCGGGGATGCGCCCGCTGGCGAAGCCGACCACCAGCAGGCGGCCGTTCCAGGCGATGGCGCGGATGGCCTGGTCAAACAGGTCACCGCCGACCGGGTCGTAGATCACGTCGGCGCCCTGGCCATCGGTAAGGCGTTTGATTTCGTCCTTGAGGCTGGTTTCGCTGTAGTTGATCAATTCATCGGCGCCGGCGGCCTTGGCCACGGCGAGTTTTTCCGCGCTGCTGGCGGCGGCAATCACCCGGGCGCCCATGGCTTTGCCGATTTCCACCGCCGCCAGACCGACGCCGCCGGAAGCGCCGAGCACCAGCAGGGTCTCGCCCGGTTGCAGGTTCGCGCGCTGCTTGAGGGCGTGCATCGAAGTGCCGTAGGTCATGCTGAACGCCGCAGCGGTATTGAAATCCATCGACGTCGGGATCGGCAGCACGTTGTAGCCCGGCACGGCGACCTGTTCGGCGAAGCTGCCCCAGCCGGTCAGGGCCATGACCCGGTCGCCGACTTTCAGATGGCTGACTTTCTCACCGACGGCGCTGACCACGCCGGCCGCTTCGCCCCCCGGAGAAAACGGGAAGGGCGGCTTGAACTGATACTTGCCCTCGATGATCAGCGTGTCCGGGAAGTTGACCCCGGCGGCGTGCACCTCCAGCAGGATTTCGTTCTTCTTCGCGACAGGACTGGCGACGTCTTCCAGTACCAGCGATTCGGCAGGGCCGAAGGCTTTGCACAGCACGGCTTTCATCAGGGCTATTCCTTTGGGAGTGATGGCCGATAAGTGTAGGTGTGTCAGTCAACGGGTCAACGAGCATGCCCGGCCCTGATAGTCAGCCATAAGCTTGTGCTTGCGCGGCGGGTCGTTATGCTAGGCCGCAAACCGGATAAGGAGCGAATTGTGAAAGCGTGGATCATGTTGTTGCTGGCCCTGTCTCTGCCTGTGGCAGCGCTGGCCGAAGAAGCCAAAGAAGGCGAGGCGCCGAAGGTCAACTACATCACCCTGAACCCGCCGTTCGTGGGTAACTACGGGCTGGACGGCACGCCCAAGCTGAAGGTCTACAAGGCCGACGTGGCGCTGCGTGTGACGGGCGACGAGGCGACCAAACTGGTCAAGGCCAACGAGCCGCTGATCCGCAATCAACTGGTGGCGCTGTTTACCCAGCAGACGACCGAGGCGATGGGCAGCATCGAAGGCAAGGAGAAACTGCGTCAGGAAGCCCTGAAGCAGACTCAGCAAGTGATGAATGACGAGACCGGCAAACCGGTGGTTGAAGATCTGTTGTTCAACAACTTGATCATTCAGTAACCACGCTGGCCGCTGTTCAGGACGCCAGGCTTTTGCGAAAGCGCGCCAATGCGATGACGAAGAACAGCAGGCCGATAACCGTCAGCGCCAGCAAGTCCGGCCAGACCACGCTCAGCCCGGCATCGCGAAACAGAATCGCGGCGCTGAGGCTGACAAAGTGTGTGGACGGCGAGCCCTGCATGACCCATTGCAGCCACTGCGGCATGCTGTCCAATGGCGTGCTGCCGCCGGACAGCAGCAACATCGGGATGATCACCGGAATCGCCAGCAGACCGAACTGCGGCGTCGAACGCGCCAGCGTCGCCAGAAAAATGCCCAGCGCGGTACTGGCAAACAGATAAACCGCAGTCACCAGCAAAAACAGGCTCATCGAGCCGGCCAACGGCACGCCCAACGCGCCTTTGACCACTACCTCCAGCGACAGCCAGGTGCACAGCACCACCACCAGCAGGTTGCTCCAGATTTTCGCCAGCATGATTTCCAGCGCCGTCAGCGGCAGCACCAGTAAATGGTCGAGCGTGCCGTGTTCGCGTTCGCGCAGCAGCGCCGTGCCGGTGAGGATGATCGCCAGAATGGTGATGTTGTTGACGATCTGAATCACCGCCAGAAACCAGCCACCCTCCAGATTGGTGTTGAACAGGGCGCGAGTAGTCAGTTGCACGGGCGCCTTGGCCGCTGCGTTGCCCTGACCGGCATAGTCGAGCAATTCGCGCTGGAAGATCCGGCCGATGTAGCCGGCGCCCATGAACGCTTGGCTCATGGCTGTGGCATCGA
Source organism: Pseudomonas sp. 14P5.3.2 (assembly GCF_057799175.1). Lineage (NCBI taxonomy): Bacteria > Pseudomonadati > Pseudomonadota > Gammaproteobacteria > Pseudomonadales > Pseudomonadaceae > Pseudomonas > Pseudomonas sp. 14P5.3.2. The sequence continues at coordinate 75,914 of NZ_JBYOKU010000023.1, forward strand.
CGTTGACCTGAATTGCCGGTTGCCGCGCGGCGAGCAAGTCGGTTTGAAAGCCCGCCGGAATATTGATCACGAAGGTGTACTGACCGCTGTCCATGACCTGATCCAGTTGCGCGTAAGGCAGCAGCACCGGCGTCTGGAATTCCGGCGGCTGCAGGGCCTGGGCCAATTGGCGTGAAAGGGCGCTGTGGTCTTCGTCGACGATGGCCACGCTGGCGTTGTGCACGCCGATCACCGAACCGGCGGCGGGCATGTAGATCGCCACAGTGAAAGCGTAGAACAGGAACAGCAGCAACACGCTGTCATGGCGCAGGCTGGTCAGTTCCTTGAGTCCCAGACGCAGGATGTGCGCGAACTTGTGCATCAGGCCTCCTGCTTTTTCAGCATGATCAGGCTCAGCCCGGTGAACCCGACAAAGAACCCGAACAGCGCCAGGCACTGCGGCCACAGCTGACGCAGGTCCAGTGCTTTGGTGAACGTGCCCACCGCAATGTCGAGGAAGTGCCCCGCCGGAAACAGCATGCCCATCACTGCTGCCGCACCTTCCAGTGAAGAGCGCGGCACGATCAATCCGGAGAACTGGATGGTCGGCAGGCTGGTGATGATCATGGTGCCGAGGATCGCGGCGATTTGTGTGCGGGTGAATGCCGAAATCAGCAGGCCCATGCTGGTGGTGGCCAACACATACAGCAGTCCGCCGAATGCCAGCGTCAGCAGGCTGCCCTTGAACGGCACGCCGAACAGCCAGCGATTCATCGCCACCAGCACTGCGAGGTTGACCAGACTGACTAGCAGGTACGGCGCCTGTTTGCCCAGCAGAAACTCCAGACGGGTCAGGGGCGTGGCGTAGAAATTGGTGATCGACCCCAGCTCCTTTTCGCGGACGATGCCCAGCGCCGTGAGCATCGCCGGAATGAAGGCGAGGATCAGCGCCATGACCCCGGGGCCGATGGCGTTGACGCTGACCACGTCCTGGTTGTAGCGAAAGCGGGTTTCCAGACTAGCGGCCGCCGGGTGGGCCAGCGCGGGGCTGCTCTGCTCGGCCAGCTGTTGCAGATTGCCCAGGTGCACGGCTTCAACATAGTTACGGCTGGTTTCGGCGCGAAACGGCATGCCGCCATCCAGCCACGCCGCCACGGCGGGTTGGCGCCCGGCGTACAGATCGCGGCCGAATCCGGGGGGAATCTCCAGCACCAGTTTTATTTCCGAGCGTTGCAGGCGCCGGTGCAGTTCCTGCGGGTCATGAATGGCCGGCTGTTCGTCGAAGTACCGGGAGCCGCGAAACGCCTCCAGATAAGCTCGGCTTTGCGGTGTCTGATCCTGGTCGTACACGGCGAACGCGAGGTTTTCCACGTCCAGCGAGATGCCGTAACCGAAGATCACCATCATGAAAATCGCCCCGGCCAAGGCGAACGCCATGCGCACTTTGTCGCGCAGCAGCTCCTTGCCTTCGCGACTGGCCACGGCCAACAGGCGACCGAGGCTGAAACCGTGCTGGGGCACGGGGGTTGTCGCAGCGCTTGGCGGCGCCATTTGCGGCTCGGTCACAGGCGCTGATGCCTGAGCACCCTGAGCCTGTTCCAGGCAGGTGACGAAGGCCGCTTCCAGCGTCTCTCCCGCAAACTGGCGTTGCAGCGCCGCCGGGGTGTCGCACGCGAGGACCTTGCCGGCGTGCATCAGTGAGATGCGGTCGCAGCGCTGCGCTTCGTTCATGAAGTGCGTGGAGAGGAAGATCGTCACGCCTTGCTCGCGGGACAACTCGATCAACAGTCGCCAGAAGTCATCGCGAGCCGCCGGATCGACGCCGGAAGTCGGCTCATCGAGGATCAGCACTTCCGGGCGGTGCAGCACCGCCACCGCCAATGACAGACGTTGGCGCAGTCCCAATGGCAACGCCCCGGAAGGCTGGTCGGCGACAGCAAGCAGATTGAAGCGCTGAATCAATGCCTCGATGCGTTGTGCACTCTCGGTTTTTGGCAGATCGAACAGCCGCGCGTGCAGCTCGAGGTTCTGCCGCACACTCAGTTCGCCATACAGCGAAAAACTCTGCGACATGAAGCCGACCCGCTTGCGCGTGGCCAGATCCTTGGCGTTCACCGGGTTGCCGAGCAGCGTTGCACTGCCTTCGCTGGCCGGCATTAACCCGGTCAGGACTTTCATGGTGGTGGTCTTGCCGCAGCCGTTGGAGCCAAGAAAGCCGAAAATTTCGCCACGCCCAATGGCAAAACTGACGTGATCCACAGCGGTGAAATCGCCGAAGCGCAGCGTCAGATCGTGGGCTTCGATGGCGATGTCGCTGCTGTTGCCGGTGCGCGGTGGAATCACCAGCGGTTGAGCGTCGTGATGGCTGTCACCCTGAAAATGAGTGAAGGCGTCGTCGAGCTTGCCGCTGGAGGTGACGGTCGCCAGCTCACGACTCAGGCCGGTGGCGATCAACTTGCCGGCGTCGAGCATCAGGCAATGCTCGAACTGCTCGGCTTCTTCCATATAGGCCGTGGCAACCAGCAGCGTCAGTTGCGGGCGCTGGCGTCGCACATCGTCGACCAACTCCCAGAAGCGCCGGCGCGAGAGCGGGTCGACGCCGGTGGTAGGCTCATCGAGGATCAGCAGATCCGGTTCATGGATCAGCGCGCAGCACAGCCCGAGTTTCTGCTTCATGCCGCCGGACAACTTGCCGGCGGGGCGCTCGGCGAACTTCAGCAGATCCGTGGCGAGCAGCAGGCTATGCATGCGTTGCTCGCTTTCAGCCTTGGACAGGCCGAACAACGTCGAAAAGAACTGGATGTTTTCGCGGATCGACAGCTCGGGGTACAAGTTGCCGCCCAGCCCCTGCGGCATGAAGGCGATGCGCGCATAGAGTGTGTCGCGATGCCGGCGATCCTCGATCGCGCCACCGAGCACCTCCAGTTGCCCTTGCTGTAAGGTCTTCACGCCGGCAATCAATCCCAGCAGGCTGGACTTGCCCGCACCATCGGGGCCGATCAGCCCGCAGCGGGTGCCGGTGGGCAAGCTGAAGGCAATGTCGCTCAGCGCTTGCTGTTTGCCGTAGCGGTGGGCGATACCGTTCGCTTGAACCGCAAGGCCGCTCATTGCAGATTGGCCGGCCATTCGACGGGCGCGATCCGCACGTAGCCGGCGCCGGGCATGCCGGGTTTGGCCTGCGGCACGGCGCTGGGCTGGACCAGGCGCAGCTTGACGCGGAACACCAGTTTTTGCCGCTCGTCCCGGGTCTCGACCTCTTTGGGGGTGAACTGCGATTTGGCCGCGACGAAACTGATTTTTGCCGGCAGCGGTTTATCGGGCAAGGCATCGAGCAGCACTCGCGCCTCGTCGCCCACCGCCAGGCGTCCGGCCACCGCGGCTGACAGATAGAGGTTCATGTACTGGTCGTTGGGATCGATCAGCAGCAAGACCCGGCCCCCGGCCCCCAGCACTTCGCCGGGCTCGGCCATGCGCAGCTGGATCACGCCATCAATCGGCGCGCGCAGACTGCTGTCGTCAATTTCGCTGGTCAACTGCGCGACTTGAGCCTGTGCCGCGCCAATCGCCGCACTGACAGCAGACACCTGGGCCCGGGCGGCGACAACGGCGGCATTACCGGTGCCAAGACGTGACTGCAGTTGATCGATGATTTGCGCGCTGACATAACCGTGCTTGAACAGTGATTGCGAACGCCCGAGCTCTTGCTGGGCCAACAACAGCTCACTCTGGCGCAATTGCACATTGGCCTGAGCGGCGTTGAGATTTTCCCGGGCGCGCAACACTTCGGCTTCGGCCTGATTGCGCTGGGCTTCGAGGGTTCGGGTGTCCATGCGCGCCAGCAGTTGCCCTTTACTGACCTTGTCGCCTTCATCCACAAGCACCTCGGCGAGGCGCCCGGGAGTCTTGCTGGCGATCTGCACTTCGGTGGCTTCCAGCCTCCCGTTGCCCATCGACAGCCCTTCGACCAGGCGGCTGCTGATGGACATCCAGTAACCCAATCCGCCAGCGGCGGCGAGTAACACCAGGAGCGAACCGGCGTATACAAGTGAAGAACGGCTGTGCGTCGACATGGGGGCATCCTGCGGCAGTGGCTTGCAGTCTGACTGTTCAAGCGTTCCGTTCGCTTGATGTCAGTCAAATGAGCGTCAAGCCTAGCCCCTTTTGTCGGTAAAAACCGTGACCGGCAAGTTCTCAGCGCAAGCCGAGCACGGCGGCCCACTGTTCGGCTGTCACCGGCATGACCGATAGACGACTGCCTTTTTGCACCAACGGCATTTCAGCCAGGGCGGTCTGCTGTTTCAGATAATCGAGCTTCAGCACCCGGGCAAACGTCTCGACATGTGCAACATCGATTGCGCTCCAGGCGTTTTTCTCTGGCGTGGCCTTCGGGTCGAAGTAATGGCTCTCGGGTTCCAGTGCGGTGGGATCCGGGTACGCCGCCTCGATTATTTTGCCGATTCCGGCGATACCCGGCTCCGGACAACTGGAGTGGTAGAAAAAGAACTCATCGCCGACCGCCATCGCCCGCAGGAAATTGCGCGCCTGATAGTTGCGAACCCCGTCCCAGCGCGCTTTGCCGAGTTTCTCCAGATCTTTGATCGAGAGTTCGTCGGGCTCGGATTTCATCAGCCAATAGGCCATGTCTTTTGCTCCTCAAGCGGTCATTGGGCAGGTTGTCGGGCAATTTTATGACAAACCGACGGTCGGTTGACGTCAGCGTTTGCGCCGAGGTTCACGTTGTCGCAAAATGCCGGCCTTTAAAGCTTGACGCTGCTGCACGGCCTACGAATGGAAACCGCTGCTGTCATCGTGATGATGTGCCTTGAGGGGGGCAATCGATGAAACGCAAACCGGATTTGCTATGGACTTTGGTTATTTTGTTCGGCCTTGGCGTCGTGACCACCGGTTACGCGCAAAGTCTGTGGACGAGCAAGACCGATGCTCCGGTTGAAGTCGCGCAACAGGTCCAACAGTCGAGCGCCTTCAAGCGCTGAAACTGCCTTCCCGACGCCGCTGATCTGCGCGGCGTCTATCCCGCGAAATACCACGCCTTATCGGTGACCGTGCCTTGCAACGGTACATCCCAGCTGGCCTGCGCCAGGCGTTCGACCTTCTGACATTCATGGGCCAGGCCCAGCAACGTCGGCTTGCGCCAGTTTTTGCGCCGGGCCAGGTACGCCAGACTGCGATCGTAGAATCCGCCGCCCATCCCCAGGCGTCCGCCAACATCGTCAAACCCCACCAGTGGCAACAACACCAGATCCAGGGTCCAGATCTTGCGCTGATGGGCCAGATTGGCTCGTGGTTCGAGAATGCGGAAGCGGTTGGGCTTGAGCTTGTCGCCGGGGCGAATCCGCTGGAACACCATTTTGGTTCGCGGCCAGGCGCTGAGCACCGGCAGGTAGGTGGCCTTGCCGCGGCGCTGGGCTTCGCGCAGCAGCAGGCGCGGATCGATTTCGCCATCGGTGGGCAGGTACAGCGAGATGTGTCTGGCCCGGCGGAAGTGCGGGTCTTGCGCCAGTTGGCGGAACAAGCCTTTGGCGGCCTGCCGTTGTTCACCGGGAGTCAGTGAGCGGCGCGCCTTGCGCAGCAGGCGGCGGAGTTGCGGGCGGGGCAGCAGCGCAGGTTCGGTCATGGTTCGGCTTCGGCAGGTGAGGGCGAAAACGCACGCATAAAAAATCCGATGCCGGCAAAAACCGGCATCGGATTCGAATCAGGCTCCCCGGATGAACCGCTGTCAACTTAGCCCTTGAACCCGAAAGTTCAAGGTGGAAGATGCAGTAGACTTTAAGGCTTTCCGTCTGGCGGACATGCACACCAGCCCAACGTGCAACTTCCAGGGTAGTGCGAATCGGCTCAGGGACATCGTCAACTGGCAAGCACCCCAGGGAGTGCGGCGAGTATACCTCAAGCGGCCTGGCGAATCAGCCCTTGCTGATGTCCGGATCGTCGGCCAGCACCAGATCGACACGATCGAGCAAGTCGCGCACCTGTTCACGGGTCGAGCCGCTGGCCTGGATGTCCGGGCGCTCTTCTTTGTGCAAGAGGTCGTGGGTGATATTCAGCGCGGCCATCACCGCAATACGGTCGGCGCCGATGACTTTGCCGCTGCTGCGGATCTCGCGCATCTTGCCGTCCAGGTAGCGGGCGGCGCTGACCAGATTGCTGCGTTCTTCCTGGGGGCAGATGATCGAATATTCTTTGTCGAGGATCTGCACGGTAACGCTATTGCTTGAACTCATGAGTCTTGCTCCAGGGCCTTGAGGCGCGAAATCATCGATTCGACCTTACGCCGGGCGATTTCGTTTTTTTCAATGAGGTGAGCGCGTTCCTCGCGCCAGGTCTTTTCCTGAGCTAGTAAGAGTGCGTTTTGACTCTTTAGTTGCTCGACTCGGGTAATCAGCTTTTCGAGTCTGGCCATCAGCGCTTGCAGGTCGGTGTCTTCCATTGTGTCCACTGAATTCATCTGATGGGCGGCAGGCGCCTGGCTGGCGGACAGCCTTTAATAGTCTTGGCGAGTCTGTCGATGTAGGATACAAGGCCTTCATTCTAGACATAGCGCCGTCTGGCGCCTAGCTGCCCATGACCATTGCGAATTCCCCGTACCAAGCCTTTGCCACCCTGCTGACTGCCAGCGGCCACAACGTCTCGCCTGCCGAACTGCACGGCCTGCTGCTCGGCCGCAGCTGCGCCGGTGCCGGCTTCAACGCCGACGAGTGGCTGATCGATGCCGCCGAACTTCTGGAAACCGAGCCACAGGACAACGTCCGCAACGCCCTGATCGGCCTGCAAGAGATGGTCAAGGGTGAGTTGACCGGCAGCGACGTCACCGTCGTTCTGCTACTGCCGACCGATGACGCACCGCTGGCCGACCGCGCCGCCGCACTGGGCCAATGGTGCCAGGGCTTCCTCAGCGGTTTCGGCCTGAACTGCCGCGACAGCAGCATGCTCAGTACCGAAGCCACCGAAGTGCTGCAGGATCTGGCGGCGATCTCCCAGGTGCAAGACGCTCTGGAAGAATCCGAAGACGGCGAAAGCGACTACATGGAAGTCATGGAATACCTGCGCGTCGCGCCGCTGCTGCTGTTCTCGGAAACCAGGAAAGCCGACGTGCCGCCAGCCGCCAAGCCGTCGCTGCATTAATCGCGTGCCAGGGAAAGCCATCTGCCCATGACCCATATCCCCAAAGCGGAATACAGCCGTCGCCGCAAGGCCCTGATGGCGCAGATGGAACCCAACAGCATCGCGATCCTGCCCGCCGCCGCGGTCGCGATCCGCAACCGCGACGTCGAGCACGTCTACCGCCAGGACAGCGACTTCCAGTACCTCAGCGGATTCCCCGAGCCACAGGCGGTCATCGTCCTGATGCCCGGCCGCGAGCACGGCGAGTACGTGCTGTTCTGCCGTGAACGCAATGCCGAACGCGAGTTATGGGACGGCCTGCGCGCGGGCCAGGAAGGCGCGATCCGTGATTACGGCGCCGACGACGCGTTCCCCATTACCGACATTGACGACATCCTCCCGGGCCTGATCGAAGGCCGCGACCGGGTGTATTCGGCAATGGGCAGCAACCCGGAATTCGATCGGCATCTGATGGACTGGATCAACGTGATCCGTTCCAAGGCGCACCTCGGCGCCCAGCCACCGAACGAATTCGTTGCCCTGGATCACCTGCTGCACGACATGCGCCTGTATAAATCGGCGGCAGAAGTGAAGGTGATGCGCGAAGCCGCACGGATTTCCGCTCAGGCGCATATCCGCGCGATGCAGGCCAGCCGGCCGGGACTGTACGAGTACAGCCTGGAAGCCGAACTCGATTACGAATTCCGCAAGGGCGGGGCGAAGATGCCGGCCTACGGTTCGATCGTCGCTGCCGGGCGCAACAGTTGCATCCTGCATTACCAGCAGAATGACGCGCTGCTCAAGGACGGCGATCTGGTGTTGATCGACGCCGGTTGCGAGATCGACTGCTACGCCAGCGACATCACCCGCACCTGGCCGGTCAACGGCAAGTTTTCACCCGAGCAGAAAGCGATCTACGAACTGGTGCTGGCCTCGCAGGAAGCCGCCTTCGCTGAAATCGCCCCGAACAAAAACTGGAATCAGGCGCACGAAGCCACGGTCAGGGTGATTACCGCAGGCCTGGTCAAGCTCGGAATCCTGCAAGGCGAGGTCGATGAGTTGATCGCGACCGAAGCCTATAAAGCGTTTTACATGCACCGTGCCGGCCATTGGCTGGGCATGGATGTGCACGACGTCGGCGAATACAAGGTCGGCGGCGAATGGCGGGTGCTGGAGGTCGGCATGGCGCTGACCGTCGAGCCGGGCATCTACATCGCCCCGGACAACCAGAACGTAGCGAAGAAATGGCGCGGCATTGGCGTGCGCATCGAGGATGACGTGGTAGTGACCAAGACCGGTTGTGAAATATTGACCAGCGGCGTACCGAAAACCGTCGCCGAAATCGAAGCGCTGATGGCGCAAGCACGGACACACGCGGCATGAGTCGAGTCAATCTGGCAATCATCGGTGGCGGCCTGGTCGGCGCCAGCCTGGCGCTGGCCTTGCAGGCCGGGGCCAAGGCGCGTGGCTGGAAAATCGTCCTGATCGAACCGTTCGCCCCCGGCGACAGCTGGCAGCCGAGCTACGACGCACGTTCGTCGGCGCTGTCCTTCGGTTCGCGGCAGATCTATCAGCGGCTGGGCGTGTGGCAGGACATTTCCCGCCGCGCCGAGCCGATCAAACAGATTCACGTCTCCGACCGTGGTCGCTTTTCCACCGCTCGTCTGTCGGCGATGGAAGAGGGCGTGCCGGCCTTGGGCTACGTGGTGGAAAACGCCTGGCTCGGCCAATGCCTGTGGCAGCATCTGGATAAAGACGTGATCAGCTGGCGCTGCCCGGCGGAAGTCACGCGCATGGAGCCGCTGCCCGACGGCTATCGCCTGACCCTCAATGATGAAACCACCGTCGAGTGCGATCTGGCGGTGCTCGCCGATGGTGGTCGCTCCGGTCTGCGCGAGCAACTGGGCATCAACGTGCGCAAGCGTCCGTACAACCAGAGCGCACTGATCGCCAACATCACCCCGAGCGAAGCGCACAACGGCATGGCCTTCGAGCGTTTCACCGACGAAGGGCCGATGGCCTTGCTGCCGCTGCCGGACAACCGTTGCGCGCTGGTCTGGACCCGTCTGGGCATGGACGCGCAGCGTTTGGCCGATTTGAGCGAACGCGATTTCCTCAGTGAACTGCAAGGCGTGTTCGGCTACCGCCTCGGCACCTTGAAACAGGTCGGTGCGCGGCATCTGTATCCGTTGTCGCTGGTCGAGGCCGAGGAGCAGGTGCGCTCGCATCTGGCCGTGTTGGGCAATGCCGCGCACAGCCTGCACCCGATTGCCGGACAGGGCTTCAACCTGTCGCTACGCGACGCCGATGCGCTGGCCGCCGCACTGCTTGCCAGCGACAAACCGCTGGGCGACTTCCCTACATTGCAGGCGTATCGCGAGCGACAGCGCCTGGACCAGGAGCTTACCGTGGGCTTCTCCGATCAGGTCACCCGACTGTTCGGCAGCACCCAGCCGCTGGTCTCGCTGGGGCGCAACATCGGCCTGCTCGGCCTCGATCTGCTGCCGCCGGCCAAACGCTGGTTCGCCCGTCAGGCCATGGGGCTGGGGACGCGGCCGGATGCTTGAGTGGTTGAGCCGTTCGTTCGGCAAGGCGCGCTTGATGCGCTGGGTGATGACCTTCTACCCACCGTACCTCGGCTCCGGGGTGCGGGTGCGGCACATCAGCGATGATTTTCGCGACGTTCAGGTGTCGATGGGGCTGGGCTGGTACAACCGCAACTACGTCGGCACCCAGTTTGGCGGCAGCCTGTACTCGATGGTCGATCCGTTCTACATGCTGATGTTGATGGAGAACCTCGGGCCGCGTTACATCGTCTGGGACAAAGCGGCCGACATCGATTTCATCGCCCCCGGCAAGGGCCCGGTGTTTGCCCGGTTCAACATCGACGACACCCTGCTCGACGAGATCCGCCGGCAGACCGCCAGTGGCGAGAAATACCTGCCGCAATTGCAGGTCGACATTCATGACGGCGCCGGCAACCTCGTGGCGCGAGTCGGAAAAACCCTTTACGTGCGGCTCAAGCCGCAAGCGAGACAGGCTTAAAGCATGGAAATGCGCGCAGATCTGCTGATTGTCGGAGCCGGAATGGTCGGCAGCGCCCTTGCGTTGGCGTTGCAGGACAGCGGCCTGGAAGTGCTGCTGCTCGACGGCAGCCCGCTGAGCGTCAAACCGTTCGATGCCGACGCGCCGTTCGAGCCGCGGGTCAGCGCGCTGTCGGCGGCCAGCCAGCGGATTCTCGAACGTCTCGGCGTCTGGGACGGCATCGCCAAACGTCGCAGCAGCCCGTACACCGACATGCACGTGTGGGACGGCAGCGGCACCGGACAGATTCATTTTTCGGCGAGCAGTGTGCATGCCGAAGTGCTCGGTCATATCGTCGAAAACCGCGTGGTGCAGGATGCCTTGCTCGATCGTTTGCACGATTGCGATCTGGGCATGCTGGCCAACGCACGGCTGGAGCAGATGCGCCGCTCCGGCGACGACTGGCTGCTGACCCTGGCCGACGGTCGCCAGTTGCGTGCGCCGCTGGTGATTGCAGCGGACGGCGCCAACTCGGCGGTGCGCCGCCTGACCGGCGTCGCCACCCGCGAGTGGGATTACTTGCACCACGCCATCGTCACCAGTGTGCGCAGCAGCAAGCCACACCGGATGACCGCATGGCAGCGCTTCACCGATCACGGGCCGCTGGCGTTTCTGCCGCTGGAGCGTGACGGGCAGCAGGACTGGTGCTCGATTGTCTGGTCGACCACCCCGAGTGAAGCCGAACGCCTGATGGCGCTGGATGAAACCGCGTTCTGCCGTGAACTGGAGCGGGCGTTCGAAGGCTGCCTGGGCGAGGTGATCAGCGCTGATCCGCGCCTGTGCGTGCCGTTGCGTCAACGCCACGCCAAACGTTACGTGGCCGAAGGCCTGGCACTGATCGGCGACGCGGCGCACACCATTCACCCGTTGGCCGGGCAGGGTGTGAACCTTGGTTTCCTCGATGCGGCGGTGCTGGCTGAAGTGCTGTTGCAGGCCGCCGAACGTGGCGAGCGTCTGGCGGATGTGAAAGTGCTGAGCCGCTACGAACGCCGGCGCATGCCGCATAACCTGGCGTTGATGGCGGCGATGGAGGGCTTCGAGCGTCTGTTCCAGGCCGATCCGCTGCCGCTGCGCTGGTTGCGCAACGCCGGGTTGAAGCTGGTGGAGCAGATGCCCGAGGCGAAGGCGTTGTTTGTGCGTGAGGCGCTGGGGTTGACCGGCGACCTCCCAGCGCTGGCCAAACCCTGAAGGCAATTATTTCTTTGTGGCGAGGGAGCTTGCTCCCGCTGGGCTGCGAAGCGGCCCCAAAAGCCATTTTGGCAGCATTGGGAGTCCTTCGGCCTCCAGCGGGAGCAAGCTCCCTCGCCACAGAGGCCAGCAATTTGGAAGTCATGCAACATCTGGTAACTCCTTGCTCAAGTGTTCGATTGAGCTGGTAAATGTGAGTCCTTATCATTTGGCCCACATTTTCCGACCGAGAGACCACTCCCATGTTGGCACCCAAGCGTCTTCTGACCGCACTGGCCCTGACCCTGATCGGCAGCGCCACCGCCCAGGCCGCCGACGAGGTGGTGGTCTACTCCTCGCGTATCGATGAGCTGATCAAACCGGTGTTCGACGCCTATACCGCGAAAACCGGGGTGAAGATCAAGTTCATCACCGACAAGGAAGCGCCGCTGATGCAGCGCATCAAGGCCGAAGCCGAAAACGCCACCGCCGACCTGCTGCTCACCGTCGACGCCGGCAACCTCTGGCAGGCCGAGCAGATGGGCATCCTGCAGCCGTTCACCTCGAAAACCATCGACAGCAACATTCCTGCGCAATACCGCTCCTCCAGTCACGCCTGGACCGGTCTGAGCCTGCGCGCGCGGACCATCGCCTATTCCACCGAACGGGTGAAACCGGGCGAGTTGACCACTTACGAAGCGCTGGCCGACAAGAATTGGGAAGGGCGCCTGTGCCTGCGCACGGCGAAGAAGGTCTACAACCAGTCGCTGACCGCGACCATGATCGAAGTGCACGGCGCCGAGAAGACCGAAAAGATCCTCAAGGGCTGGGTCAACAACCTGTCCACCGATGTGTTCTCCGACGACGTGGCAGTGCTGGAGGCGATCAATGCCGGCCAGTGCGACGTCGGCATCGTCAACACCTACTACTACGGGCGTTTGCACAAGCAGAAGCCGGACCTGCCGGTGAAACTGTTCTGGCCGAATCAGGCCGACCGCGGCGTACACGTGAACCTGTCGGGCATCGGCCTGACCAAGCATGCGCCGCACCCGGAAGCAGCCAAGGCGCTGGTCGAGTGGATGACCACGCCTGAGGCGCAGAAGATCTTCGCTGACGTGAACCAGGAATTCCCGGCCAACCCGGCGGTGAAACCTTCGGAGGAAGTGGCGGCGTGGGGCCAGTTCGTCGCTGATACCTTGCCGGTGGAAGTGGCGGGCAAGCGTCAGGCGGAAGCGATCCGCATGATGGATCGCGCGGGCTGGAACTGAGTATCTGCCGGTCGCTGTGTTCGCTCAAGATCGCTGCCCTCACCCCAGCCCTCTCCCGGGGGGAGAGGGAGCCGATCTCCATGGCTTTCAAGACCGGAGCTCGGCTCGATGTATCAGGTCGGCGTAAATCGAAAGATCACCACGTTCAGTCCCCTCTCCCTCCGGGAGAGGGTTAGGGTGAGGGCAGCAATCTCGAGCTGAAACACCTGAATCAGAACCACCAACCACCCCTCAGAGTCCCAAAAGTGGCCCACCCCGCCCAACGCCGCTGGTATCCCATCGTCCTCGCCATTGCCGCGCTGGTGCTGCTACCCCTGAGTGTCCTGCTGCTGTCGTGGCAGACCATCGATCAGCAAATCTGGTCGCACCTGTGGGAAACCCAGATGCCGCGCCTGCTGGGCAACACGTTGATGCTGGTGCTTGGCGTCGGTGTCGGCGTGACGCTGCTCGGTGTCAGTCTGGCGTGGCTCACCAGCCTCTGCGAATTCCCCGGACGGCGCTGGCTCGACTGGGCGCTGATGCTGCCGTTCGCCATCCCCGCCTACGTGCTGGCGTTCGTCTTCGTTGGCCTGCTGGATTTCGCCGGCCCGGTGCAAACGCTGCTGCGTGAGTGGTTCGGCAGCGGCTTGCGCCTGCCACGGGTACGCTCCACCGGCGGGGTGATCGTGGTGCTGGTGCTGGTGTTTTATCCCTACGTTTACCTGCTGGCGCGCACCGCTTTCCTCGCGCAGGGCAAAGGCCTGATGGAAGCAGCGCGGGTACTCGGTCAGTCGCCCTGGCAGGCGTTCTGGCGGGTGGCGTTGCCGATGGCGCGGCCGGCGATTGGCGCCGGTGTCGCACTGGCGCTGATGGAGACGTTGGCGGATTTCGGCGCGGTGTCGGTGTTCAACTTCGACACCTTCACCACCGCCATCTACAAGACCTGGTACGGCTTCTTCAGCCTGCCAAGCGCGGCGCAACTGGCCAGCCTGTTGCTGCTGGTGGTGATGCTGGTGCTCTACGGCGAGCGACGCGCGCGCGGCGCCAACCGGGCAAGCAACGAGCGACCACGGGTCAAGGCGCTGTATCAGTTGCGCGGACTCAAGGCATTCGCGGCGACCGGTTGGTGTCTGGTGGTGTTTGCCTGCGCGTTCGTGATTCCGCTGCTGCAACTGCTGGTGTGGTTCTGGCAGCGCGGGCGCTTCGATCTGGATGAGCGTTATGCCGGGCTGATCCTGCACACCCTGTATCTGGGCGCTATGGCGGCGTTGATCACCGTCAGCGTCGCGCTGTTGCTGGCGTTTGCCCGACGTCTGGCGCCGACCCGGGCGATCCGTTCCGGAGTCAGTCTGGCCAATCTCGGTTATGCGCTGCCGGGTTCGGTGCTGGCAGTGTCGATCATGCTGGCGTTCAGTTATCTCGACCGCGCATTGGTGATTCCGCTGTCGGGCTGGCTCGGCGGCGCCGGCAAGCCGCTGCTGCTGGGCAGTCTGGCGGCGTTGCTGATGGCTTATCTGGTGCGCTTTATCGCGGTGGCCTACGGGCCGCTGGAAAACAGTCTGGCGCGTATACGGCCTTCATTGCCCGAAGCGGCACGTAGTCTGGGTGTCAGTGGGCCGCGACTGTTTTTCAAAGTGTATCTTCCGTTGTTGCTGCCCGGCACGCTGAGCGCGGCGTTGCTAGTGTTTGTCGATGTGCTCAAGGAAATGCCCGCCACCCTGCTGATGCGCCCGTTTGGCTGGGACACGCTGGCCGTGCGGATCTTTGAAATGACCAGCGAGGGCGAGTGGGCGCGTGCATCGCTGCCGGCGCTGACCCTGGTGTTGGTTGGTTTATTGCCGGTCATCGGCCTGATCCGCCGCTCGGCGCACCGAAACACTTAGTAGTGAGTCCTGAATCATGCGGCTACAATGCGCGGCATTCGGTGCGGTTCGTCTGATAGACCCGTTCGCTGAAATCGGCTGAAAGCCTTCTATTTCGTGGCTTTCACCCCGTACAGCGGCTGTCCGCACCTTCGCCACGCCCGGAAGGAGAAACCCATGGGACAGCGTACGCCTCTGTATGACCTGCATCTTGCCCTCGGCGCGAAGATGGTCGATTTTGGCGGTTGGGACATGCCACTGCATTACGGCTCGCAGGTCGAGGAACACCACGAGGTGCGCCGCGATTGCGGGGTGTTCGATGTTTCCCATATGACCGTGATCGACGTTGATGGCCCCCAGGCCAAGGCCTGGCTGCAGCATTTGCTGGCCAATGACGTCGAACGCCTGCACCGCCCCGGCCGTGCGCTCTACAGCACCATGCTCAACGAGCGTGGCGGCATCGTCGACGACATGATTGTCTATCGCCTCGAAGACCGTTATCGCCTGGTGTTCAACGCCTCCACTCGCGACCAGGATCTGGCGTGGATGCAGGCGCAGGTCGCCGGTTACGACGTGCAATTGCACGAGCGTCAGGATCTGGCGATGCTCGCCATTCAAGGCCCGCAGGCCCGGCAGAAGATTGCCGAACTGGTGACCCAGTCCCGCGCCGCACTGATCCAGCACCTCAAACCGTTCGAAGCCGAAGTCGATGGCGACTGGTTCATTGCGCGCACCGGTTACACCGGTGAAGACGGGCTGGAAATCGCTTTGCCGGCCGAGCAGGCGCCGGGATTTTTCAACGATCTGGTCGGTGCCGGCATTTCTCCCATCGGCCTCGGCGCCCGCGACACGTTGCGGGTCGAAGCCGGGATGAACCTCTATGGCCAGGACATTCATCAGGATGTCTCGCCGCTGGCGTCCAATATGGCCTGGAGCATCGCCTGGGAACCGGCTTCGCGGCAGTTCATCGGTCGCTCGGCCCTGGAAGCGGAAAAAGCTGCCGGCGTTGCGCACAAACTGGTGGGTCTGGTGCTTGAGGAACGCGGTGTTTTGCGCGCCCATCAAGTGGTTCGTATCGCCGATGTTGGCGAAGGAGAGATCACCAGTGGTAGTTTCTCTCCTACGCTAAGCAAATCGATTGCCCTGGCGCGTGTACCGATGGCCACAGCCGACCGCGCCGAAGTGGAAATTCGTGGCAAGTGGTATCCGGTACGAGTGGTCAAACCGACCTTCGTGCGCCATGGCAAAACCTTGATCTAACCTTTTCCGGCGGGCCTGACCGCTGACAATTTCTTGAGGACACCGAGCATGAGCAAAATCCCCGCTGAACTGCGTTTTGCCGAAAGTCATGAGTGGGCGCGTCTGGAAGCCGACGGCACCGTTACCGTGGGCATCAGTGATCACGCGCAGGAAGCGCTGGGCGATGTGGTGTTCGTTGAACTGGCCGAAGTCGGCAAGGTGTTTGCTGCCGGTGAGGCTGCCGGTGTTGTCGAGTCGGTGAAGGCCGCTTCCGACATCTACTCCCCGGTCGGCGGTGAAGTGATCGCGGTCAACGAAGCGCTGGCTGACTCGCCGGAAGAACTGAACAACGATCCGTACGCCGCATGGATCTTCAAGCTCAAGCCAAGCGACAAGGCCGAGCTGGACAAGCTGCTGGACGCTGCTGCCTACAAGGCTGCCATCGGCGAATAAGCAGACTGTGATACTGCAAAAGCCCCGATCTCTCGGGGCTTTTTTGTGGGCGTCGATCAGGCGTCGCGCAATACCGCTTTCACTGCCGCCACCGAACGCTCGACGTCGTCTTTGGTCATGGTGGTGAACATCGGCAACGACACAATCAGTCGCCCGACTCGTTCGGCTACCGGCAACATCCCTTCCTTGAACCCGCGCTCGCGATACAGGCTCAGCAAGTGGATCGGCGGGTAGTGATAGCCGATGCCGATACCTTTGGCCTGCATCTGCTCCATGAACGTGGCGCGGGCGGGCAAGCCGTCCTTGCGTTCCGGCAGGACCAGCTGGAACAGGTGCCAGTTGCTCTGGGTGAAATCCGCTGGCGGCAGTTGCGCGCCATAGGTCGCTTCAAAGTCATCGCCAAAACATTTGAAGTAGTGTCGGGCCAGTTCCTGACGATGGGCGGTCAGCGCCTCGATATGGGCGAATTGACCCAGGCCGATGGTGGCGGCGATGTCGGTCATGTTGAACTTGCCGCCGAGCACGTCGACGTCCAGACCGTCGAAGCCGTTGCGGGTCACGCCCTGCAGGCGGTACTTCTCCGCCAGCCGTGCTTCTTCCGGGGTGTTCAGCACCAGACAGCCGCCTTCGGAGCAGGTGACGTTCTTGTTCGCCTGGAAACTGAACGAGACGAAATCGCCGGTGGCGCCGATGCGCTGACCGTTCCAGCTCGAACCCAGGGCCTGAGCGGCGTCTTCGACAATGCGCAAGTTGTGTTTGCGGGCGATGGCGTACAAGCGTTCCATGTCTACCGGCAGGCCGGCGAGGTACACCGGAATCACCGCTTTGGTGCGTGGGGTGATCGCCGCTTCGAGCCGGTCCAGATCGATATTGCGGGTCACCGGGTCGATGTCGGCAAACACCGGTGTGGCGCCGACTTCGAGGATCACGTTGGCGGTGGCGACCCAGGAAATCGGCGTGGTGATCACTTCGTCACCCGGCCCGATGCCGGCGATGCGCAAGGCGATTTCCATGGTGCAGGTGCCGGAGTTGAAGGTGCGCACCGGGCGCCCGCCGAAGTATTCCGACAGTTGTGCTTCAAAGGCCTGGACCTTCGGCCCGCTGGTGATCCAGCCGGAGCGCAGCACATCGCCGACGGCGGCAATCGTGGCTTCATCAATGACAGGTTTGGAAAACGGCAGGAACGGCAGTTGGCTCATGAGGATTCGATCATCCGAAAGTTGGACGCCTGATGCAGGCGCTACAGCATGCCCCGTAACCCCCTCTGCCGCCAAGCCGTGCGCGTCGGGATCGGCTGCTATGCTGGTTTGACCGTGTTGCATTGACGCCGAGCGCCAGCCAAGAGAGAGCCCGTCATGTCCCAGTTGCCATCCTTGAGCCAGTTACGCGACCCCGAAGCCTTCCTGCGCCGCCATTTGGGGCCCGACGCCGCCGAACAACAGGCGATGCTCGACAGCCTCGGCTTGGGCAGCCGGGTCGAACTGATCGAGCAGACGGTGCCGCCGGGCATTCGCCTGAATCGGGCGCTGGACTTGCCGCCAGCCCTCGATGAGCAGGCGGCGCTGGCCAAGCTGCGCGGGTATGCCGAGCAGAACCAGGTCTGGACCAGCCTGATCGGCATGGGCTACCACGGCACGCTGACGCCAACCGTCATCCTGCGCAACGTGCTGGAAAACCCCGGCTGGTACACCGCGTACACCCCGTATCAACCGGAGATTGCCCAAGGCCGTCTCGAAGCGTTGTTGAATTTTCAGCAACTGACGATCGACCTCACCGGACTTGAACTGGCCAACGCCTCGTTGCTCGACGAGGCTACGGCTGCTGCGGAAGCCATGGCCCTGGCCAAGCGTGTGGCGAAGTCGAAGAGCAATCTGTTTTTCGTCGATGAAAATTGTCATCCACAGACCATTTCCGTGGTGCAGACCCGCGCCGAAGGCTTCGGCTTTGAACTGATCATCGACGCTGTGGATAACCTCAGCCAGCATCAGGTGTTCGGCGCGTTGCTGCAGTATCCCGACACCCACGGCGAGATCCGTGATCTGCGCCCGGTCATTGATCAGCTGCACGCGCAGCAGGCGCTAGCCTGTGTCGCCACCGATCTGCTGAGCCTGTTGCTGTTGACGCCGCCGGGTGAACTGGGCGCGGATGTGGTGTTCGGTTCGTCCCAGCGCTTTGGCGTACCGATGGGCTACGGCGGCCCGCATGCGGCGTTTTTTGCCAGCCGCGAAGAGTACAAACGGGCGATTCCGGGGCGGATCATCGGCGTGTCGAAAGACGCCCGAGGCAATGTGGCGTTGCGCATGGCTCTGCAAACCCGTGAGCAGCATATTCGCCGCGAGAAGGCCAATTCGAACATCTGCACCGCGCAGGTGCTGCTGGCCAACATCGCCAGTTGCTACGCGGTGTATCACGGGCCGCAAGGCTTGAAGCGCATCGCCCAGCGTGTGCACCGCTTGACCTGCATTCTGGCCGCAGGCCTTGAGCGCCACGGCATCCAGCGGGTCAACGGGCAGTTTTTCGACACCCTCACGCTGGAGGTGGGCGGCGCGCAAAGCGCGATCATCGACAGCGCCAGGGCCGCGCAGATCAACCTGCGGATTCTCGGCCGTGGCCGAGTGGGGTTGAGCCTCGACGAGACTTGCGATGCAAACACGGTGGCCAAACTGTTTGATGTGCTGTTGGGCGCCGATCATGGGTTGAACGTCGACGAAATTGATGCAGAAGAGCTGGTTCCCGGGATTCCCGAGCACCTGCAACGCAACACGCCGTACCTGCGCCATCCGGTGTTCAATGCGCATCACAGCGAAACCGAGATGCTGCGCTACCTCAAGCAACTGGAGAACAAGGATCTGGCGCTCAACCAGTCGATGATCCCGTTGGGCTCCTGCACCATGAAACTCAACGCCACCAGCGAGATGATCCCGATCACCTGGCCGCAGTTCGCCAACCTGCACCCGTTTGCGCCTCGGGAGCAGGCGGTCGGTTACACCTTGATGATCGAAGAACTGGAGCGCTGGTTGTGCGCGATCACCGGGTTCGATGCGATCTGCATGCAGCCCAACTCCGGAGCCCAGGGCGAATACGCCGGGCTGTTGGCGATTCGCAAATATCACGAGAGCCGGCAGCAGGGCGCGCGGGACATTTGCCTGATTCCTTCTTCGGCCCACGGCACCAACCCGGCCTCGGCGCAGATGGCCGGAATGCGCGTGGTGATCGTCGAGTGCGACGAGGCCGGCAACGTCGATCTGGACGACCTGAAAACCAAGGCTGCCGCGGCGGGGGACAAGTTGTCGTGCCTGATGGCGACCTATCCGTCGACCCATGGTGTGTACGAGGAAGGCATTAGCGAGATCTGCGAAGTTATCCACCAGCACGGCGGGCAGGTGTACATGGATGGCGCCAATCTCAATGCGCAGGTCGGGCTGGCGCGGCCGGCGGACATTGGCGCCGATGTGTCGCACATGAACCTGCACAAGACTTTCTGCATCCCCCACGGCGGTGGCGGGCCGGGCATGGGGCCGATCGGCATTCGCGCGCATCTGGCGCCGTTCGTTGCCAATCACCCGGTGGTGCCGATTGACGGCCCGTTGCCACAGAACGGCGCAGTCAGTGCGGCGCCGTGGGGCAGTGCGAGCATTTTGCCGATCAGCTGGATGTACATCGCGATGATGGGGCCGCAACTGGCGGATGCCAGCGAGGTGGCGATCCTCGCCGCGAATTATCTGGCGCAGCATTTATCCGGCGCATTCCCGGTGCTGTACACCGGGCGCAACGGGCGGGTGGCCCATGAGTGCATTCTCGATCTGCGGCCGTTGAAGGCGCAGACCGGGATCAGCGAAGAGGACGTCGCCAAGCGCCTGATGGACTATGGCTTCCATGCGCCGACCATGTCCTTCCCGGTGCCAGGGACGTTGATGGTCGAGCCAACCGAGAGCGAGTCCAAGGCCGAACTCGATCGGTTCATCGGCGCGATGCTGAGCATCCGCGCGGAAATCACCGAAGTGCAGAACGGCAACTGGCCGGCGGAAGACAACCCGCTCAAGCGCGCGCCGCATACCCTGGCGGATGTCACCGGAGTGTGGGAGCGGCCTTACAGCATCGAGCAGGGGATCACTCCGGATGCGCATACCAAGGCGCACAAGTATTGGCCGGCGGTGAATCGGGTCGATAACGTTTATGGGGATCGCAATCTGTTTTGTGCCTGCGTCCCGGTGGACGATTACCGCTGATCCTCAGGAAACACACAGACCCATTGTGGGAGCGGGCTTGTTCGCGAAAGC